>JAITSI010000037.1 GCA_031287845.1 Puniceicoccales bacterium | reverse complement strand
CCCGACCACCACCACCACTGCCTTGGCCGTTGACCAGAGGCGGAACCGCGAAAAATCTTCGCCGACTTTTTCTTTCAGCCGTCGATAAATTCCAAAACCGGGAGTTTTTCCATCGGAGTAATTGCTTTGACTTTGGGGCAATTTTCCTTGGGAAATCGCAGGCACAGGAGTTGAATGTTCCATCTGCCCGGAGAAAGTAATCGGTCCATATTTTTTGATTGCAACGGTATAATCTACGATCCCAATTCCGGAATAGCGGCGGATTTCCTCCCCGCACAATCATCCCAAAGCACGTTGCCCACCCAAACCAATTTCATCGGAGGAAAACATTTGCCCAAATGGGTTGCTTTGAGACACCTGGGTGCCGCATTGTTCCTGCTATTTATCCTGCCGGCCATGGCCATTGGCATACCCTTCGCCATGGTGGCCTGCGCCATTGGCAGAAAAGGATCGCTTGCCCCATTCCGCTCCATTCGCTATCTACTGGTCTTCCTCGCCTGTGGGACCAGCTTCCAACTGCAGAGATTGCATGCCCTGGCACGGGCACTCAAGAAAAATTTCCGTTCCGTTCACGATGGGAATAATAGGGAAAGAATTCTTGCCTTTTTAGCTAAAATTGCGGACTGTGACAATCCCGAAGCGGCCATTACGGAAAAGTTTTGGATATCCATGGAAACCATTCTTGGCAACAAGAAATATATGCGGGTAAACACATTTAGGTTTTTTCATCTTGTTTTTAGTTTTAGACTACCGCCGCCGCAGGAGCGGCTGGCCTTGGATTTTTTGGAAAATTTGCCTGGGGACACACTTGTCCAAGTCTTGAATCATTTTAGGGATTTTTCAATTTTCTCTGCCCTTGCCCACAATGCAAGTGACAGTGGCTGCGTACGAATTTTAAATCTACTTGAATCCTGCCCCAAGAATTTTCAAGTGAAAATACTTAGCATCGAAGACGGGAACCATCCTATTCCATGGAGGTCATTCATTGCAAGTTCCCGCAGCAGAAAAAAAACACTGCAGAAACTACTGCAACTGGGAAAATCCTGGGGATACGCGGAAAATGAGCCTCAAATGCGGGAAGTGACCGCTAAAATCCTCGAAGAGCACGAAAAACGAGCCTCAAAATGCAGAAAATGATCGCTAAAATCTTCACAGAGTTGTGCCATTTCCTCCCCCCGTGCCCCGGGCAACCGTCCAGGATCTGCCAGCGTTCCATGGAAATTTCCAGGGCCGGGCCCATTTGAGGGCATGGCCCCCGAATCCGCCACGCTCCGCTCCTCCGATTGCCGATTCCACGGCACTCCACGAAAGAAAGATTGGCAAGGGGAGATCGGCCTCATGTGGAACCGCCACGGCACTCTGCGAAGGAAAGATTGCCAAAGGGAGAATCGACCTCCTTTGAATCAATCGATTGCCGGACCGAATTTGCGGGATTTCCTAGGCGGACCGGGGATCGGCCGCTTCGCCATCGCCGACTATGCTTCCATCGGCACTGGGAAAATGCGGTGCCTCGGCCGGAACGCTTCCGTCGCAGAGGGCACAGGGTCGGAAATGGCCAAGGGCGGGAAAACGGGGATTTTTCAGGGGCAGGCGGAGGATGACGCAGGTGCCGCCGGCCTCCAGGGCCCGGATGGCGACCGTTCCCCGGTGGGCTCGAATGGTTTGCTGCACGGCGATGAGACCAAGGCCATTGCCCTGCTCCTTTGTGGAATACTGGGGCTGAAACAGATGGGGAATGGCGCTCTCCGGAATGCCGACTCCGCTGTCCTCCACCTCCAATAGGGCCGCGGTGGCATCGCAGCGTAGGCGAATGGCGATTGTGCCGCCACTTTCCAGGGCCTCCAGTGCATTGCGCAGCAGGTGGGAAAGGGCCCGGTGCAGCAGCTCCCCGTCGCCCAGGATGCACACCGGCTCCGCGGGCAGGTCCAGCTTCAGCCGCACCCGCTCCAGTTCCCCGCTCCGCACGGCCACCGTGTGCCGCACCAGCCGTGCCAGGTCCACGTCCTGCCAGGTCGGCTTGGCCGGCCGCAGCGCGTCCAAAAAATGGGTCAGCAGGGAGTGCATGCGGTCCACCTCGCCCTCGCAGATGGCCAGCGATGCCACATCCCGGCCCGATCCCCGCCGCGGCTCCCATTTTCTCCGCAGCAGCTGCAGCTGGATGCGGATGGTGTTCAGCGGATTTCCCAGTTCGTGGGCCAGGCTTCCCAGCAAAACCCGCAGCACCGCGCCGGTCCCGTCCTCCACCGCCTCCTCGCGCCTCCGCTCCTCCTCCGTGGCATCGTGGAGCACCAGGGCCCAGAGGAATTGCTGGGAAAGGGGCAGGCAGGTCACGCGGAGCAGGCGCCGTTCCGGATAGGCGATGCGCGCCTCAAAGACCTGGTGTCTGGCGAGTTGTAAATTTTGCAACGGCAGAAACAGCTCCGGGGCATAGCGCCAGAGCAAAAGGTCGGCCCCGTCGGGAATCCCCAGCAGGCGCCGGGCGCTCGGGTTCAGATAGCGGGCACGGCCCGTCCCATCCAGCACCGCCAGACCATCCTGGACCACCTCCAGCACGGCGGCGGAAAAATCCGGCTGCCCCAGGACGTCCCCACCGTCCCCCATGGTCTTTTTTTGCCACCCCGGTCCATTCTCGGCAATCTTTTTCCTTGACGTCCCTCAAAACCTGTCGACTCTGCGGCTGCGATCCGCTCGGGTGGTGGAATTGGCAGACACGCTGTCTTCAGGCGGCAGTGCCGTAAGGTGTATGGGTTCGAATCCCTTCCCGAGCACCGGATTCGTTCTATTGGATCCGTTTGATAACTCCGATGGAAAAACTCCCGGTTTCGGAATTTGGGCTGATAGCCAAAGTCCAAATTTTCGGCCCAAATCATGGCGAAAATCCCAGCGATTTTCCTCGCAAAGGTCATCGACATGGGCAAATAGGGCAATCAATGCGATTTCGGTTGATTCCATCAAGCACTGAAATCGCAGGGCGCCTTTTCCCGAACATACCCGATGAAAAACATTGGCTTTTACTAGGCTCAGGACCCGTAAAACCACATTCCACCTCCACCTGGAAAAGTGACCGATACGGACCTGTGGTGCAGGATCCGGTGACAAAAACCTCAAGCGTCCAATCCCGGAAGCATTTTGAAAAAGCCGCGGGGAATTTTTCAGCGGAAGTTTTTTACAAACCGCAGAGAATTGGTTTGCCAGCGGGCCCTGCATGGCTAAATTGTGCCCATGAGTTTTTCCCTTGAGCAAATACAGCACAATTCCAAATTTTCTAATCCCAATTCCGTGCACCGGGAGGATTCTAAGACAGCTGCGCCCGATAATGGAACCATTGGCCGCAAAGGCATGTTACCTCCACCTCCGCCTCCGTCCTTGGATTCGGCCACCGGCACGGCCCTTCTTAAAAGTACCAAATCGGACCCGCCCAGCGTCAAGGAAAATTTATCTGTTACCATGCTAGAGGTTAATGTGCCGGGCAACAGTAGTGTAATCTTTGTGAGCACGAAATCGTCAACCCCTCCACTCCCGCCACCTTCCCGTGAGCTTCCCTCGCCCCCCAGGCCACCCCTATCGCGCAGCGTTGGATTCGTGGGCGGAATGATCCCGGGAAACTCCTCCCCGGGAAACTCTTCCCCGGGAAACGCGCAGGCGGTGGACAATTCCCTGCCCCATGCCGGCGCCACGACAACTACCGGTCCGTTGCACATGTTCCTAGAGCTGCGTGGGGAAATGGATTCTTCGAAGTGGGAGAATGCAAGGAAATTTTATGGGAGCATATTGAATACGCCGTTCCAGGCCCTCGACGAGTATGCGAATTTGGGCAGATTGCAGAATTGTGCCAGCGCAGAAGCCATACTATCGCTAATTAAAGAGTTGGAAACGAATGGCAATGCCGCTAACTTTACTCCCGAGGAGTGGGAGAACATGGCGCAGCAGGCATTGGCCCAGGCGGAGCTGCCCATGTCTCCATGTTCCGTCCCGATTGTAAGCGCGGAATACGATGGCATTCCGATTGAAAATGTCGAATCGGACCCGAATTCGGAGTTGGATGGCGAAAAAGGTCCCGGTTTGATGCCCGTTTTTGCGGACATAGAAATGCTTTCCCCTGGCAGAATGATGCGGATAACGATGGAAAACAACGTGCTTGACGGAACGAAAGTGCGACTTGTAAGGAAGGCATTTCCCGAAGATTTCGAAAATGCCGAGTGTGTAAAGCAAGAGAATTTGAGCATTTTCCGGGGAAATGGGATGGTGTCGAATGCCAACGCGTCCTTCGCGGAACATAGTTTGGATCTTGCATCGCGCAATCTAGTGCTGCAGGGAATTGCAGAAAAAGTTTGTGAGCTATCCGGCAGCAAGAATCTCGCGAACCCAATTGTAAAGACCTGGATCATGCCGAGTATGGCCGCGTCAGGTACAGACTCGCAGGGTTTGGTGGATATCTGCATGGAACCGATATTTAGCATTGGGGAACTTTCTGACGTGCAGCGCGCAGATTCCCTGCCCCAGCTTACATTTTTGCAGTTGCTGGACATAGTTGCGGGAAATGTTTGCCGTGGTCCCGAGGATGTGATGTTCAGTGAGGACGTCAATGGAAATTGCAGGGTCAGAGGCATTAGCAATTCCTTCATTCTTTCCACCAACACCATAGGCCAATTCACAAATGGAAATGCGAGGCTCAGTTTAGAATCCGTTCCCCATGTGGATCGGAAGGTTTTCATCGGAATTTTGAGTTTGCGGCCCTACCATTTGGCGAAGATTTTTCTTATGAACGGGCGAAAGCTTGATGCAGAATTTATTGCTGTCTGTAGGCGACTTGAGGCGTGCCAGGCCTATCTGCGAAATTTGGATGTGCGGGGAGGGATCATTGATGGCGCCGCCGGCTGGCAGAGTTTAGTGAGCGACGGAAAGCTCAATGCGTACCAGAACTCCTATGCCAATGAAACATTTGTGACTACCTCACTGTTGGAGCGAAGATAAATTGCGGCCATGTCCGGGAGCCGTACCCGGCCGGGAAGTTTTCCCGGTGCCCTGGGGTCAGGACCCGTAAAACCGGTCCGCCGGTTGATGATGGGGCTGCGCTCCCTCTGGCATCCCCTCCGCGGCGTGCTGCCGCCATGGCACCGATGGTTTGGGGGAAGTGGAGCTGGGGGCAGGGCCCCCAAATGGGCCCGGCCGGTCCTTGACCCGTGAGCGGCCTTTCCCTTAAGAAGTCAAGTTCCTGCACCACAGGTCCGTATCGGTCGCTTTCCCAGGTGGCGGTGGAGTGTGGGTTTTACGGGTCCTGAGCCTGGGCCGGGGTGGAAAATTTTTACAGAAATCTCCGGAAACGTCCCGCTTCATGGGGCAATTTCCCCTGTCGGCGCGTCCTTGCGGGCAAAATTTCCCCCGGCGCAGGTCACAAATGGTATTCTGCTCCAATTGGATAGGGCAAAGGCCGTCGGGAAAATCATTTTTTTTACGAATCGCAGAGAATTGGTTTGCCTCGCCGGTGCCCTGCGGCTAAACTCCCGCCATGACTCCTTCGATCGGCCAGAAGACAAGCCTTATTTCTGGACTTGGTCCTACTCAGCCGCAACCGACGGTTGAATCCACCGCGGACAATAAAGGCGCGCCACCCGTGGCCACGCAAACGTCGACGACCACGGTTCCTCCCATTCCTTCCATACATATCAGGCCGCTGGTAGTATTTGCCAAGAAAACTCCATCTTCCACCGTGATGAGCGTGATGAGCGCTAATGTGCCAGGAACTATTCAATCAAACATGATATATCGCAATTTGCCAAATTCCCTTTCCTCCACAACTCCGTCATCCTCGTCGACCCAGCAATCCCAATCTTCCGAATTGTCCATCGGCGGAACCTCAGTTTCAGCCGCTGTCACCCAGCCACCGTCCTCTGGAGCTGGGAATCAAGTCTGCCGTCTCCTCAGACCAGTCCACGCTTTTACGCAAAATGCACCTGCAGCCAGCCTGCAAGATAAAGTGCCGCTTTTGCCGGTAACGCAAAGACTTACATTAGATGAACTCAAGAACCTTCCGCTTCCACCTCTACCCTCCAAAGTGTCCTCTGGTAGTCAGATTTTGACGGATGTGCCGGGGCCTTCCTCCGATTCAACGTCGCTGACCGACGAAGTGTCCTCTGATGGTCAGATTTTGACGGATGTGTCGGGGCCTTCCTCCGATTCAACGTCGCCGGCCGACGAAGTGTCCTCTGATAGTCAGATTTTGACGGATGTGTCGGGGCCTTCCTCCGATTCAACGTCGCTGACCAACGAAAGCATCACCACGGATAGCCAAGACACCAAGTCCCCTGACAACAACGCGTTGACCCCACCCGAAGCACCACCACCGCGCACGGACGATCAGCTTGAGCCCTTTGCCTTAGCCACGGGAGGGCATGACGACATGCTGCGCACAATTTTAAACTCGGCCAATTCACCGAACAAAAATGTGATAAAAAAGAATTGTGAAAATACATTAAACACACCCCCTCCAAAAGCGGGTTCCATGCTTTCGTATCTGCAACAGCGGGCCCAAGCACAGGCCACATTGCACGTAATGAAATATTTGAGAGAGCAGGGCAACTTGTCCTATGAAAAACTGCCTCCGTCACAGCAGAAAGAAGTACAACAGATAGTGGAGAAGGCAAAATTGCCCAGTGTGCCCGCCGTCCGCAAAGATTTGGACATTTCCAACGTGCAAACAATTGAAACATTAAACGACGAAGGTGCGATGAAGCAGGATCTCGTGAGCTATACAGATTTTTTCGGTAAGCAAAGAATTGGTATATTAACACGATATGTTGGTGAAAGCAAAAGTGTTAAGATGCTAATGCAGCTAAAGGCGATGGAATTCACGTCCGGACCACTAAGCGAAATATCGCCGGAAAAACACTCGCAACAGATCGCGGAACGCAGTCAAATAGCCAATAGAATTACGGAAAAGATTTTCGCTGCGCCCAATGGTCAAAATCCTCAAAAACCGGCCCCAAGAAGTTTCCCGGTTAAAAATAATGATGCATCAAATATGGTTGGTGTCATCACAGAAATAGATCAAGGGGTAACATCGGGGAAACAAGTACTAGCTTTAAATAAACAGTCGTCATTGAACTTTTCATGGGATGTTGGAAATTCTTTGAATCAGCTCTCAACACTGCAATTAACTGATTATATTTCGGGCATCAAGCGCAATCCCGAAAATAGCATAAAATGTATCGACGTTAATTTGAAATACCAATTTCTAGGTATGCCAGATTATAGCCCATTAGACGCTGGCTTCATTAACCTTTCTCAAACAGAGCAGGATGCTAGCCTTAACAGTGTTAAATACGCTGATGGAAATGTTTACGATGCAATCATGGGACTTACGATTGACGATTTGGGAATAATCTTTCTCCAGAATGGCCTGGACGTGGAAGGCCCTGAGTTCCGCAATGCCTGGAATCGGGTTTTGACATGCAAGAATTATTTAAGCAAATTGGCGAGCAATGGAAAAATCATTCGAAATGCTCACCTCTGGGAGAAGGGACGCACTCAAAGGGAGTTCTTAGATGATCCCGGCTCCTATGCTAGAGTTTTAATTCCATACATTTGATAATCATAGCGGAGGCGGCAGGGCCATGGCCGTTGTTGGTTGGAATTTCAGTGGCGGGAAATCCGTTCGGGGGAAAAATTTTACGAACCGTAAAAAAATGATTGCTTCGCAGGCCTTGCGCGACTAAGCTCAAACCGTGAGCTTTCCAAGCGTATCGGGCGCAAAGAGCGACGCCTTCACCCAAATTTATTCCGGTTTTGGCTCTAACCTTCAGAATCAATCACAGATAGGTCAGACGCAGACGGATAAGGCATCTGTCACTAATGTTTCCACGGACGGGAACGCGGGCAATCCATCTCCAACTGGGTCCCGCATTTTCGGTGGCGCTAGCACTCCTGCGCTCAGCGGCGGCGGGCAAAAGCAACCCCCCGGCACAATATTGGGGGGCTATTCGGGTGCCGTTATTTCGCCCCTGACCAGGACCATTCCTTTATTTCTTCCGCCATCCAATTCTGTCAATACTGCAAAATCTAACCCGTCGAACGGCACTAGTTTCTCCTGCCAGGAGGTGGGTCGGAGCAATGTCCCATCCTCCAATGCCGGTGGTGTGGGTATTACTCTTAGGCCGATGGTGGATTTCAAAAAACCGCAATCAACTTCCATAGCTACCGCCAATACGGTCCGGACCGCACCCCGGCCATCTCCTTTCGGAAGAGATGTCAATGGAAGGGCAATTCCACCGCAACCTCCTCCGCCGAGACCTTTGCAACTCAGTCCGTTGCAAACGCTTGCAAGTTTATCCGAGGACCGAAATAGCTCGCCGTGGAAGGACATGAAAGCAAGACACCAGGGCGTACTGGCCGGCCCACGCACATTCGCCGGTGCTGCATTAAAAAAACAATTGTCCGAGCAGGCAAGGTCGAGGGCCATGCTGAATGCGATGAAATATTTGGAAAAAAATAATAGCAGCTATAATTCTCTCCCCGAGGTGGGAAAGCTGGAGGTGCGGAGGATATTGGATGAGCAAAATGCGTCCTGTGATCCGGGGCCAATGCCGGTTGTGGTGGCTGATGTGGCCAATCCAGGTGGGCAAAAGCTAAATGAGGGGTGGTCAATCTGGAATGCGACGAGGGAAAAGTGCTCTAATATTCCCGGTGGAAATGGAACATATGTGAGAAAGGCGCCCGTTAAAATTGCGTTTCCCGATGGGCAAATCTTGGGACACTGTGTTGGCAATTTTGCACAAATTGGGGTACCGGTAAAAAGCGATGTATCCCTTGCGGAACTGATCCCGGATATGGCATCGCGCAGTGAGGTTTCCCACGAAATTTCGGAAAAAATTTTCCAACTTTCCGCAATCGAAAATTTCACTAACCCATTTCCAAGGTGTTGGCTCGTTAACGATGAAACCCGGGCTGATCCCAGAGCTCAACACGGCTCCGGTATTCGAGGCAATCCCCAGGGTAATGCCATGTACACGGAATGGAAACCGGGAAAGGATGGATTGCAATTATTTCGCCAAATGCCTAAGAACCAACCCCAGCTCAGATCCTTTGACACATTTCCCAAGAACGTGCAGGCCTCGATTCTTTCCCAACTTTCAACGTTGCATGTGATAGATTTTATCTGTGGACATGGTGAGCGCAGGATGCAAGATCTGCTGTTTGACATGAGAAGTGGCACGGTTAGTGGCATTCGCAACGAGTTTACCCTCCCCAGCAAAATTCCCGACTTTTCCCTTTTGCAGCCCATTCAATTCGTGGATTCGCGAATTTGCAATGGAGTCAGCCAGATGACAATCCAGGATCTGGCCGATAGTTTTCTTAGTAGTGGTCGTGGCGTGGATACCGAAGAGTTTTATTTCACCTGTTTGCGCCTTGAAATGTGCCAAATGCATTTAAAAAACCTGCAGAAAAATGGAAATGTCTATGAAAATGTGAATGATTGCCTGACCAATCCAAGATACTATAATCTTCTCATGCGGAATGGAAAATACCTGAACATTGGGAGGAGAACTGGGAAATAGCCAAGGATTTGTGGGATCCAATCCTAGACCCCATCCCCATAAACCCACATTCCATCTCCATCTGGAAAAGTGCCCGATACGGACCTGTTGCGCAGGAGCTTGACTTCTTGGGGGAAGGGCCGCTTACGGGCGCTGCCCGGCGGAGCGGGCAGTGCCGCGGGCCGGCCCTGATGGAGGCCTCGAGGGCCGGCCCGGGCCCATTTGGGGGCTCTGCCCCCAGCTTCGCCGTGCTCCGCCTCCCTCGGGCATCGATGCGGTGGCATTCCGTGGGGGGGTGCTGGAGGGGGCGCAGCCCCATCGTCAACCGGCGGCCCGGGTTCACGGGTCCTGACCCTAGATTCCATCCCGGCGGGATTCCTGTCCCGAATCGCCGGCGCCTTCCACAAATGCCATGGCCTGCCGGTCCAGGTTGGGGGTGCCCCGGCGGGCCAGAAATTCCACGATGCGGGCCACTTCCTCGTCGCTGACCCAGGCACCCTGGGCCCGAACCAGGGAGGAGGCGCCGGGTGGCAGGAAGAGCATGTCACCGCGGCCCAGGAGACCGTCCGCGCCGTTGGCGTCCAGGATGGTGCGGCTGTCCACCTTTGAAGCGACCTTAAATGCGATGCGGCTGGGCAAATTGGCCTTTATGACGCCGGTGATGACATTGACCGACGGCCTCTGCGTGGCGAGGATCAGGTGGATGCCGGCCGCCCGGGCAAGCTGGGCCAGGCGGGTGACGGAATTTTCCACCTCGTCCGGGGCCAGGAGCATCAGATCCGCCAGCTCGTCGATGACGCAGACGATGTAGGGCAGCTTCTGCCGCGGCGTGGGGGCGATGCCGTGGCGCTGGCCCCACAGGCCGGCCATGGCGGTGCGCTCCTCCGGGGACAGCTCCCGGTCCAGGGCGCTTTCCTTTTCGGCCTCTTCCCGGCTGCGGCTGACCTTGGCGTTGAAGCCGTTGATGTTCCGCACGCCGACGCCGGCAAATAGGTGGTAGCGCCACTCCATGTTGTGGATGAGCCAGCGGAGCGCGTTTGGGACCAGCTTGGGATCGGTCAACGTGGGCAACAGCATGTGGGGCAAGCGATTATAAACCTGCATCTCCACGATCTTCGGGTCCACCAGGATGAGCCGCAGCTCCTCCGGCGCGGCGTGGAACAGGAAGGAGGCCAGGATGGAGTTGATGCAGACGGTTTTGCCGGAGCCGGTGGCGCCGGCGATGAGCAGGTGCGGCATGCGGGCCAGGTCGGCGATGAGCGGTTCCCCCGTGACGCCCCGGCCCAGCACGATGGGAATTTCCGCCGTTCGCCTCTGCCACTGCTCCGACTCCAGGATGCTGCGCAGGCCCACCGGATCCGGCTGCGCCCTGGGAATTTCAATGCCGACGCAGTTGCGGCCGGGAACGGGCGCCAGGACGCGCACCGACGGGGCCCGCAGGGTCAGGGCAAGGTTTTTGTCTAAATTTTCTATCTTTTCCACCCGCACGCCGGGCGCGGGGAGCAGTTCGAAGCGGGTGAGCACGGGACCCGACTGGATTTCCCCGATTTCCACGGCGATGCCGAACTGCTGCAGGGTTTCCTTCAGCGCCTCCGCCAGGGCGCCGTGGGAACTGGCATCTTCCTGGCTCTGCACGGGATCCAGTAAATCTAGGGGGGGAGGGACATAGTCCTCCTCGGCCGGGGCGCTACTTTCCCCAAAGAGCGAGTCCATCACCGGCAATTTTTTCATCGCCAGCAGCGCATCGTCCACGATTTCTCCCCGGCTCTCCGACCTATGCCCGTCGAAGACCGGACCGGCGGCGGAGTCCAAGGCGGCAATGGGATCTCCGGCCGGCGGCATCTGCGCATCCCCGTTCCCGCTCCGGGAACGCCACGGGGCCAGGCGACGGCCCAGGTGGCCCAGCCGGTCCAGCCGATGGCCGATGGCGACGGCGAGGGAGACCTCCCGGGTAAAAATTCCCCACAGCGCGCAGGTGAGGGCGATGGCCAGGACCAGGGCACTGCCGAGCTGGCCCAGCAGGGGGGCAAAGAGCTGGCCGTGGAGAATGTTGCCGTAGCAGCCGCCGAGGCCGTAGAGAAAGATGGCATCCCAGCCCGGCCGGGCGAGGGAGGGAAAGTGCTCCTGCAGCAGGGCCAGGGCGATCGGTGCCAGCGCCAGGCAGCACAGCATGGAGGAAATGCGGCCGGGGGGAAGTGCTCCGCGGAACAGGTTGGCCTGGGCAGCGCGGAGGAGAAAGAGCGGAACGAGCCAGTAGGCCAGGCCGAGGAGGGAAATTCCCCCAAAGGTGAGGTAGATTCCGGCGGCGCCGATGGGGTTGCGCGGGCCCGACCGGTCCAGGGCAAGGGTGCTGATCCAGGGACACTGCTCCGGCGCATAGCCGACCAGGGCAACGGCGAGCAGGATTCCCAGGACAAGGTAGAGGATGCCACGCAGCCCGTATCTCCGCGCAGTGTCCATGAAATCCTTATAATACCCGGTGCCCTTCCCGGTCAAGTGGGGATGGCAGGGAGAGGATGGAGCCGGCCAGGTGGCAGTCGACGCCGCCGGGAAGGCTAATGCGCAGGGATTTTTTTTCCGCAATGGCGGTGAGGAGTTTTTCCACGACCGCCGCACCGGCGCAGAGCCGCCGCTCCGTAAGGTAGAGGTGCAGTACCCGGCGCCGGATGGCGACCGGTTCCCCCAGGAGCGGGGCGGTGTGGAGACAATTTTTTTCCCGGGCTCGGGCGTAGATCCTTCCCGCCCATGCGGCCAGCGCATCCCGGTCCTCCACGAGCAGCCGGCGGCAGCGGAGCAGGGACCGGTCCCAGCTGCGACCCGCCTCGAAGGTGCGCCAGAGGGGAATCAGCTGGAGTCGCATGCGGTTGCGGCCATGGCAGGGCAGGGAATTGGTCTCGTCCTCGCACCAGGCCCAGCCGTTGTCCCGGAGAAATTTTACCAGGTCCGCCTTTGGCACGTGCAGCAGGGGCCGGAGATGGATGCTGCCGTCGCGGAAGTGCTGCACTTCCCGGGGAGCGGTCAGCGACTCCAGATTTCCCCCGCGGGCCAGCCGCAGCAGCAGGGTTTCCAGGGCATCGTCCCGCTGGTGCGCCGTGAGCAGGTAGGGCGTCCCATGCCGCGCCATGCAGTGGCGGAACCAGTGCATGCGCAGCGCCCGCAGCCCCTCCTCGTTGGAAATTTTTCCCGTGCCATCCCCCCGCGTCGCCACCTCGCAGGGCAAATCGAGCCGGGCCGCCAAGGACTGGACAAAATTCCGATCCCGCTCGGAGGTTTCCCGGCCGGCCCGGTGGTCATAGTGGAGCAGAACCAGCCGCCGGCGCAGGGAAGGAACCGCGCAGAGCAGGTGCACGAGCGCAACGGAATCCGACCCGCCGGAGCAGGCAACGCACAGGGACCTTTCCCCAAAGCGCTCCACGACGGCCAGCACCCTTGGGGAAAGTTCCACGGCCGGCGTAGGGGATCGCCCGTGGCAATGGGGACCGCGCCGGGGGGCGGACGAATGCTTCCCGGTGTCCAAGCGCCGCCGATCCGCCACCTCCACCGGACAAGCCTGGCAGGGAAGATTCCTCTGGCGAGGATGAAATTCCCCATGGTACCTGCAAAGCCCGCGGCCGCTGCGCCCCTTCCAGCACCCCCCTCCTCCGCGGAGTGCCGGTGCCACGGTATTTCGCGGGGGGGGCCAGAGGGGGCGCAGCCCCATCGTCAACCGGTGGACCGGTTTTACGGGTCCTGACCATAGTGCTTTAGGAGTGTGGCCCGGTCCGGCTCCCCGGGTCATGGGGCATGGAGCTGCCGGGGTTCCGGCCGGATGTAGAGGTGTCGGTCGAAATTGCCAGGGACCCGGACTGGACGTCGCCGCCGGCCGATGCGTGGCCCGTGGATTTCGCCAGGACCGGTGCAATGGAAGATTTTGCCCCGCTGCCGCATCCTGGCAAATGGGCTTGCGTTTTCTTCTTCCCGGAGTAACCTGAGTTGTTTGATGACTTTTGTGAATACGAATCACATACGTGGTCCCACACTCGTTGCGGCCCGGCCGGGCAGGGCTATCCAATTCATTGCCACGAACTTGGCCGTGGTCGGCGCCGTGCTGACCGGGTCCCTGCTCCTGGCCGCTGCCGTTACCTGTGCCTGGCCAATTTTGATCGGCTGCGCCTGTGCCGTCGCCATCGCCACGGCCGCCGCCGTGATTATTTGCCATGTCCATTTTAAAAATAGGGTGCCGCCGGCAGATTCCGCGCAAATTCCAATCGAAGGCGAACTCAAGCTTGGCAAACCCTCGGACGTTGTTCCCGAGGCCATGGATCCGCCCGCCGTGTTGGACGGCGGGGCGTGCGCCCGTCTTTTTCGAAAAATGCAACCCAATATGCGGGTGGACTATGCCCTGCAGGCGTTGGCAGGAGAAGCGAACATTTCCCTGGCAGAGAATGACGTGGCCGAGATAATTGCCCTAATAGAGAAGGTTGTGGGGATAAAATGTCTAGCCAGAAAGAATGCGAATAGTTTGGGAGATCTGCACCTGGCCGACGGAAATTGCATTGGTGCTGTCATAGACACCTCTTGCAACCTTTCACCCCAGGCCGTGCCAATCCTAGCCGCAACCCTGTCGCTGATTTCCAACTCTAAAATTATTGTAAAGGACTACGACTGCTCCGCTTCAATGCATAAATTGAGCATATGGCAGATTCTTCCGGGCAGTAATTACAATGGCATACCCAGGGGAAAGGGCCTCCATTTGATCTGCAATTACAGCAATTCGCAGTTTACCTCTGCGGAATGCATGGAATATGCCAGGGAGTGGGGAATTGACCCTGGCAACATCCTTATTACCCACTATAATGGGATCAAGTTTGCCGTGGATGAATTGACTTCGGCGGACCCATCGGAAAAGGCGAACTAGAATCAGGACCCGTAAAACCACATTCCACCTCTACCTGAGAAAGTGCCCGATACGGACCTGTTGCGCAAGAGCTTGACTTCTTGAGGGAAAGGCCTCTTACGGGCGCTGCCCCGCGGAGCGGGCAGTGCCGCGGGCCGGCCCTGATGGCAAAAAGGCTACGCGGGGCGACCTGCGCGCTGCGACAGCAGAAGCATCGCCCAGCACCTTATTCTGTCATCTCCTGGGGTTGGGCCGGCCCGCCAGCTTTGGATGGAACTGTCCCTAACGCCCGTCCGTCCGGCGTCCCGAGCGAAGCAAGGGATGATAGCGCATTGCGCGCCGGACGGTACGGCACTCCGTGGGCGGGGGATTGGCAAAGGGGCGCGGCAGCCCCCTTTGCGACCTCCAGGCCCGGTTGGGAGCGCTGTCCCCGGCTTCGCTTCCCCCAGGCCATCGGTGCCGTGGCAACGGCATTACGTGGAGGAGGGATGCCAGAGGGGGCGCAGCCCCACCGTCAACCGGCGGACCGGGTTTACGGGTCCTATTGTGCAGGAGCTTGACTTCTTGAGGGAAAGGCCTTTCACGGGCGCTGCCCGGCGAAGCGGGCAGTGCCGCGGACCGGCCCTGATGGCAAAAGAGCTACGCGGGGCGACCTGCGCGCTGCCCATGGCATCCGCCATGGCAGAAGCATCGCCCAGCACCTCGTTCTATCATCTCCTGGGGTTGGGTCGGCCCGCCAGCTTTGGATGGAACCGTCCGTAGCGCCCGTCCGGCCGGCGTCCCGAGCGAAGCGAGGGGGCCTCGAGGGCCGGCCAGGCCCATTTGGGGGCCTGCCCCCAGCTTCGCTTCCCCCGATTATCGATGCTACGGCACTCCATGGGCGGGGGATTGGCAAAGGGGCGCGGCAGCCCCCTTTGCGACCTTACGGGTCCTAATCCTAGAGCGATGAGCGCAATTTTTTCAGAGCGCTGGCGGTGAGCTGGCGCACCCGGTCCCGGTCCAGGTGGCAGCGGCGGCCGATGGCGTCGAGGGTGAGGGGCGGGGAACCGTCCAGGCCATAGCGCAGGCGGAGGACGCGGGCCTCCAGCGGTGCCAGGGAAACGAGGCCTTCGCGGATGGCCTGGAGGAGCGAGGCATCCGTTGCCAGGTCCCTTGGCGTTGGCTGGCTCTCCACCCAATCCTCCCTGGGGGAAACCGTTCCGCCGGAAACGTGCTCCAGCGTGCGCACGCGGGTTACGGGACAGTGCATGTGCCGGGCGAGCTCCTGGGCCGTTGGCGCGCGGCCCAGCCGTTCCCGCAGCAGGTAGCGGGATTTTTCCAGGCCGTGCAGGGTGGCCAGCAGCGGCGTCGGCAGGCTCACGGGCCCGCGCAGGGTGGCGATGGCCCTGCGGATGGCGAAGCGGACCCACCAGGTGGCGTAGGTGGCAAGGCGGATGGTCTGCCGCGGCTGGAAGCGGTCGATGGCGCGGTGGAGCCCCAGAAATCCCTCGTGGATCAGGTCATCCAGGGGAATTCCCAGGTGCCGGTAGCGGTGGGCCAGCCGGTAGACCAGGAGCCGGTTGGACAGAAAAATTTTTTCCCGGGCGGACCGGTCCCCCGTGCGGACGCGCTCCAGCAGATGCCGCTCCTCGGCCAGGGAAAGTGGCCCATCTTCCCTCTCCACCGCTCCACTAGAGGGCAAATTCCGGCCGGGGCAATTCCATTTTGGTCCTCAAATTCGGCCGACGCCATCATCCGGTCCGGAGCGCCGGGCCCGCTTCCGCCGATTGGCTATCCCTTCCGGCTAGAAATGCACCCAGTTCGCCGCGGCTGGGCAGGCGCCCCAGGCGAACGTAGCTGCCGGCCAGGGCATTGCCCAGAAAAAGGGCGCGGGAGCGGTCCAGGCCGCCGCAGTGGCCGAAGAGGAAGCCCCCGTTGAACGTGTCGCCGCCGCCCGTGCTGAGGGTGGGGGTTGGGGTAAAAAATCCCTCCGCCGTGGCCCAGCCCTCCCGGCCGAAGGAATCCGCCCCGTCGTAGCGGTGCAGCAGCCATTCCAGTGGCCAGCGGCCGTGCAGGGCCCGCAGTGCCTCCTCCCTGCCGTCCGGGGATTTCCCCAGCAGGGATGCCATGCGCTCCATCTCCTTGGCGTTGACGCTGAGAAACGTGGTCCGTTCTCCGGCGAAGGCGGCCAGCAGATCCAGCAGCCGGCAGATTTCCCCGTCGGAGCGGCGGGCGGGGTCGGATGTGTCGAAGAAGAAGACGGTCCGGGGGGAGGTTTCCGGCAGGTCACGGCGCAGAATTTCCAAAAATAGCTCCGTTCCGCCCGGCATCATCGTCCAGTTCATCAGCGCCACCGCGTCCTGGCCCCGCCACAGCTCGCCCAGCCCGCCCGGCGGCAGCTCCTCCGCCAGTGTCCCATGGGCCATTGCCTCCAGCGGCCGGGAGTCCGTTAGGAGAATTTTCCCGTCGGTGAACTCCAGCGCGTCGGTCCGGTTGGGCTGGCCCAGGGAGTAGGTCCGGCAGGAGGCGGCCAGCGGAGCAAAGACAGGGTCCGGCGGCTTGCCCAGGTTGGCCGCGACGGTCACGGCACCGCCCAGCGCCCGGAATGCCAGCCCGCAGAGGACCGCGTTGCCGCCGGCCCGGGTCTGGAGCAGGATGCGCTCCACGTTGGTGCTGCGGTTGACCCCCGCCGCGATGCGCTCCGCCAGTTCCCCGATGGTGCGCATGGGCCGCGGACCCGCCTCCGCGCGCTCGCCAATTACCCGGTAGAGCTGGTCCACGGCGGCGTCAAAGCCGGCAAAGAGCGCCGATCCCGGCGGCGGCAATGGAAAATTCCCGGCCACGGAATACCCCGCCCCCGTCAGTGCCGGGGAGAATTTTCCCCCTCCCGGCGATCGCAGCCGCAGCCGGCCCGGTCGACGGGCTTCAGGTCCACGGTTCTCTCCTCGGGCAGGAAACCCGCTATGCGCACGTCGACGGTGCAATCCTCGCCGAGGCCGAACTGATCCCGCAGCTGGGCGATGGTCAGGGTCTGGATGCGGCGGGCAATGGACTGCACGCTGCACCCCGCCGGCGCCCGCAGGCAGATGCGCACCCGCAGGTGATCCTTCCTGCCGCAGACGGCGATGCGGGGCCGGATGCGCTCCTCCGCCCGGAGGCAGCAGCTGCGGATGGCTTCGCGCAGCGCCCGCAGGGAGATGGTGATCTTCCCCAGCTCGCCGGTGCCGATGGCCACGGTCCTCCGGCAGCGGCGCAGGGCAAGCAGCGGCCAAAGGCACAGGGCCAGCCCAAGCAGCCAACACCACGGGACGGCGCCCCAGCCCCCGCAGTGGTCATTTATCCAGTCGGTCCATTGGCCTTCCATGCTTCCTCCCTATTCCTCTCCGCCCTCTCCCGCGCAGGGACGGGTCCGCACGCCGTCGACGACCACGTTGACCCGCGCCACGGCCTTGCGGGTCATGGCAAATACCCGCTGGGCAATGCTGCGCTGGATCTGCGTGGCCACCTCCATGAGCGGCACGCCGAAGTAGAGCACGACCCGCACCTCGATGGCGTAGCGGCCATCCTCCTCCTCGCGCACGCTGATCCCATGCTCCGTGTCCTTGCGGGAGAAGAGCGCCGCCACGCCGCCCAAAAAGCTACCCCCCACCTGGGCCACTCCGGGGACCTCCTGGGCGCTGATGCGGATGATGCTGACCACAACGCTGTGGTTGATGCGGATTTCCCCCTCCAGCTCCCCCGAGTCCGGCGTCTGCTCCCCCGTTTCCCCTGCCATCGCCATCATCATAGTTGACCCTGCCCTTCTACGGAAAATTCCGCCCGGCGGCGAGTGGAAAATTTTTCCCAAAAATCCGTGGCAAACTGGCCGGAGCGGAAGGCGCCGTCGGCACAGATGTCCCGCAGGCAGGGGATGGTGGTGGGAATGCCCCGCACCACGGCGGCGGCGAGGGCACCGGCCATCTTGTCCAGCGCGCTGGCCCGGTCCTTTCCGTGGGCGATGAGCTTGCCCAGCAGGCTGTCGTAGAAGGGGGGGACGCGGTAGCCGCCGTAGACGTGGGAGTCGACCCGGATGCCGGGCCCGCCCGGCAGGTACCAGAGGGAAATTTCCCCCGGCCGCGGGGCAAAGCCGTGGGCCGGATCCTCGGCGTTGATGCGGCATTCCACGGCGTGGCCCTGGGTCCGCACGTCCCTCTGCTCCAGGGTCAATTTTTCCCCCGCCGCGATGCGCAGCTGCCACTGCACCAGGTCGATGCCGGTCACCATCTCCGTGACCCCGTGCTCCACCTGGATGCGGGTATTCATTTCCATGAAAAAAAAGTTTCCCTCGCGGTCGACCAGAAATTCCACGGTGCCGGCATTCTGGTAGCCGCAGGCCCGGGCCAGGCGAACGGCGGCGTCCCCCATGCGCTTCCGCAGGGAGCCGTCGAGGAACGGCGATGGGGCCTCTTCGATGAGCTTCTGGTAGCGGCGCTGGATGGAGCAGTCCCGCTCCCCCAGGTGGAGCACGTGGCCGTGGCCGTCCGCCAAAATCTGGAATTCGACGTGGCGCGGCGCGGCGAGGAATTTTTCAAAGTAGATGCGGCCGTCCCCGAAATTTTTTTCCGCCTCCGCCCGGGCAATGGCGAACTCCTTGGCGAAGGCCTCCGCCCCCGGCACGAGCCGCATGCCGCGGCCGCCACCGCCGGCCACCGCCTTGAGCAGGATGGGAAAGCCGATGCGCTTCGCCTGGCGCAGGCCCTCCTCCGCCCGCTCCACGGGGCCGTCGCTGCCGGCCAGGACCGGCACCTTCGCCGTGCGGGCCGTTTCCCTGGCCCGGGCCTTATCCCCCATGCGGGCAATCGTGTCGGCGCCGGGGCCGACGAAGGCGATGGCGCAGGCCCGGCACTGCTCGGCAAATTTTGCCTTTTCCGAGAGAAAGCCGTAGCCCGGGTGGATGGCATCGGCGTTGCCCAGCTCCGCCGCCGCCAGGATGCGGTCCATGCGCAGGTAGCTGCCGTCGGCGGGACCCTCGCCGATGCAGATTGCCTCGTCGGCGAGGTGGACGTGGAGCGAGTCCTCGTCCGCCTGGGAGTAGACCGCCAGGGTGCGGATGCCCAGCTCCCGGCAGGCGGCGATGACGCGGACGGCGATCTCACCCCGGTTGGCGATGAGCAGCTTGCCGAACACCGCCTAGCCCTCCCGGCGCACGCGGAAGAGCGGCTGGCCAAATTCCACGGCCTGGCCATCCTTTGCCAGCACCTCCACCACCGTGCCGGCCACCTCGGCGGGAATTTCGTTCATCACCTTCATGGCCTCCAAAATGCAAACCGTGGTCGTGGGGACAACCGCGCTGCCCACCTCCACGAAGGCCGGCCGATCCGGCGCCGCCGAGCGGTAGAAGGTCCCGACCATGGGGGAATGGATGGTGCACACGCTGCCGTCGGCCGTCCGGGTGCAGGACACCACCGCCGGTTCCACCCGGGATGCCGCCGGCTCCTCGCCCGGCGCCCGCTGCGGCTGTGGCTGCGGTGCCACGTTCCGGCGCAGGTGGATGCGCAGTCCCCGCCGGTCCACCTCGATCTCCACCAGGGCAAAGCGCTCCGCCAGCTCCGCCAGCTGTTCCACCTCTTTCCAATCCACGTCCGCACCATTGTCCCGGGCCGACCGGCCCTGGCAATCTGTTTTTTTCTCCCGGGAAAAGCGTTGCGCCGCCGGGGAAAGTCCATTGGCTGGCGCCGTGAAGAATTTCTACCTGACCACCGCCATCGACTATGCCAACGGCAGCCCCCACATCGGCCATGCCTACGAGAAGGTTTTAGCCGACGCCATCGTCCGCTCCCGGCGCATGGAGGGGATCCCCTGCCACTTCCTGACCGGCCTCGACGAGCACGGCCAGAAGGTGCAGGAAACGGCGGAGCGGCGGGGACTGGCCCCGCAGGAGCTCTGCGACTCCGTCGCCCTGGACTTTCAAAACCTGTGCCGCCGGCTCTCCATCGGCTACGACGACTACATCCGCACCACGGAGCAACGGCATAAAACCGTGGTGCAAAATCTATTGCAGCAATTGCACGACGCCGGGGAGATCTACCGGGCGCCCTACCGGGGACTCTACAGCACGCGGGCGGAGCGCTTCGTCCAGGAGCGGGAGATGGTGAATGGCCGCTGGCCCGACGACATCGGCGAGGTGGTGGAGGTGGAGGAAACCAACTATTTCTTCCGCCTTTCCCGGCACCGGGAGTGGCTGATCGCCTTTTTGGAAAAAAATAAAAATTTTGTCGTTCCCGCCTTTCGCCAGCGGCAGGTTCTGGAATTTCTGCGGGAGCCGCTCAACGATCTCTGCATTTCCCGGCCAAAGGTCCGGCTCCGCTGGGGCATTGAACTTCCCTTCGACCCGGACTACGTGACCTATGTCTGGTTCGACGCCCTGGTAAACTACATCTCCGCCGTGGGCCACGGCACGGAAGCTTTTTCCCAAAACTGGCCCGCGGACCTGCACGTCATCGGAAAGGACATCCTTGTTCCCGCCCACGCCGTCTACTGGCCCATCATCCTCCACGCCGTCGGCATGGAACTGCCCCGGCAGATCCTGGCCCACGGCTGGTGGCTGGCCAAGGGCGGGGAGAAGATGTCCAAGAGCCTGGGCAACGCGGTGCAGCCGCTGGACTACGCGGAGCTCTACGGCCCGGACGCCTTCCGCTACTTTGTCCTGCGGGAGATGACCCTCGGCCAGGACAGCAACTTTTCCCACGAACTCTTCCTCGCCCGCTACCGCGGTGACCTGGCCAACGAGCTGGGCAACCTGCTCAGCCGGCTGGTCCACATGGTGCACCGCTACTGTGGCGGGCGCTTTCCCGCCGCCGGAGCGGCCGGCGAGGAGGAGCGGCACCTGCAGAACCTGGCCGCGGAAACCGTCCGCATCGCCCGCGGCTTCTACGGGAACCTGGAATTTTCCTCCGCCCTGGAGTCCATTTTTTCCCTGCTGAAGGCCGCCAACCGCTATGCGGAGCTGCGGGCCCCGTGGAAACTGGCCCGGGAGGAGGGCCGGACCAGCGAGCTGGCAAGGGCACTGGCAACGCTGGGAGAGGCACTGCGCATCGCCGCCGGCCTGCTCATCCCCGCCATTCCCACCGCCGCGGAGACGATTTTGCAGCGGATCGGGGCCGGGCCGGTGGCCGACTGGAGAAACTTGGCCTGGTCCGATGCCCTGGCCGGGGCGGAGGTGGGGGATGAGGTCATTCTCTTTCCTAGGGTGGAGGAGGAGGATGCGCTGTCCCCGCTGTGACCACGGGGAAAGCCGGGTGCTGGACACGCGGACCGGCACCGGCGCCATCCCCGGCGCGGTCAAGCGCCGCCGCCAGTGCCTTTCCTGCGGGTTCCGCTTTTCGACGCTAGAAGTTCCTGTACGGGAGGAAATTACCGTTCTCAAGCGCGACGGCAGTTTGGAAGAGTTTGACCGGCAAAAAATCGTGGCCGGCCTGCAGTGCGCCCTCAAAAAGGGCAACCGGCGCCGGGAGGAGGTGGAGGCGCTGGCGGACCGGGTTGTGCGCCAGCTGCTTGCCCCGCGGCCGGTCCAGCTCACGGCGGAGGAAATCGGCAACGCGGTGATGGGCTGCCTGCGGGACTATGACCCGCTCGCCTACGCCCGCTTCCTCTCCGTGCACCGGTCCTTTGCGGACCTGGAGGAGTTCCAAAAAACCCTAGGACAAATTTCCCATGGAAACCCTGTTTGAAAAAATCGCCGCCGGCCAAATTCCGGCGGAAATTCTCCACCGCGACGACGTTTGCTTCGTACTGCGGGACATCGCGCCCCAGGCACCGGTGCACCTGCTCGTCGTTCCCCTGAAGCCAATCCCGGACCTGGCCGCCGCCGGCGATGGGGATGGGGCGCTGCTGGGTCACCTGCTGGCCACCGTGAGGAAGATGGGCCAGCGCTTCGTCCCATCCGGGGAATACCGGGTGGTAATCAACTGCGGCGCCGCGGCGGGACAGACCGTTCCCCACCTGCACATCCATTTGCTGGCCGGCCGGGACTTCTCCTGGCCGCCGGGCTGATGCCCCGCCGGGCCCCATGTGAGTCCGGGCCGCCGGTTGACGGTGGGGCTGCGCCCCCCGGCCCCCCCGCGAAATGCCGCCGCCACGGCACCGATGGCTTGAGAAAAGCGCAACGCAACGGAGCCGGGGGCAGGCCCCCCCCAAATGGGCCTGGCCAGCCCGGGAGGCCCCGGACGGCCGGGAGGCCGGGAGGTTCCAAAGGGGGCTGCCGCGCCCCTTTGCCAATCCCCCGCCAACGGAGTGCCGCAGCATCGATAATCGGGGGAAGCGAAGCTGGGGGCAAAGCCCCCAAATGGGCCCGGCCGACCACCGGAGCCCTTTCCCATCGACCGCTTGCCGGGTTCCCATCGGCGCGGTCCGGAAAAAACACACACCATTTTTTTGTCGCCATGCGCCTTTCGCTGGCACATGCACTGCCAGTGTCCATACCCGATATATTCACGTCTTCGACAGAAAGGAGTGTCTTTCCACGCCGGAAACAGCCCCTCCCGGAGGGGGTAACGGATGCCATGCTGGCTAAGATAGAAAAAACGGAAACCACCCGTGCCATTCTTTATCTAATTACTGGTGTAATACTTGCGATTTTAGGCGTGACTCTATCGCTTGCAATAGTTGCATCCGCCGTGTTCCTTGCCCTTGCCGCGTTCGGAGTGGTAACCATTCCCGCATTCGCCACCGTCGCCATTCTAATTGCCACGCCCATACTCTACTTGGGCAGCATCGGGAGTCTCATTGCCATGGTGTTCAAATTTGACAGCTGGGAATATTTCTGTCGCCACTATCTTACACCGATTTACGATGGCTCACTTTTATTACGCGCGCTAGTTATCACCCTAGGAACGCTTTCTGGGGCCATTTGCGGAATGGCATTCCTAGGCGATGCCTACAGGAATTGGACCTATCTCACGGAAATGATCGAAAGGAAACGACTCAGAAAGTTGATCGCGGAAATGAATCCCGGTCTTATGTGGGGAAATCCAGATGCCTATATCATTGCATGTTTGAGTTTACTAAACGGACTGAACTGGACAGAAATTATAGATTTGCGTTGGGATCAAATCGATTTTAAGAAAGGAGAAATTACATTTCGCAATCAGAGAGGAGGAGGAGAGGAAAGGATGAAGATAAATTGCAGTCCCATGGTCATCTTAAAATGGCGTAGGAAAATTGCGGAAAGCGAATACGATTTAGTTTTTGAAGACAAAAATCGCTTTAGAAGAAATTATTATGAATTCATAAAATGGATGCAGAACCATGGCTTCGGCAACGCACTTCATCCTGCCGTTTACTATGATCTTAAGTGGACCACCTACATAAAAATCGCCGACTTTTCTGAAATAGAAATTCCAACGGAAAATGATACGCCGGAAGAGGAAATCAATTTGGCTGATTTTTGGTACAATTTTTTCCTCACGCCTCTTGCTCAGGATCCGACCGTCCGTGCCATTTTAATTTGCATCATCAACTTTGGACTGACAAAGGAAGAAATTGCAAATTTAAAATGGGACATGATTGACCGTGAAATGGGAAGAATCACAATCTCCAACGATGGTAGCGCGCCAAAAATAATTTGCACAGGTGATGCTATTTGGAAAAATTTAAAAAATAACGGTTGGCTGAAAGATAGCAGCGGTCAGTTTTTCAACGGAAAGGAATTAAAAAAAGGTTTTCGCACGGTCGGCAAATTTATGCGAAGAATTGGGTATACGGCCGAATCAAAGTTAAAAACAATTCGTTATATATATGTAACCACAGCGAATAAGCCCAATGTAATTAAGGAAAATGTCGATCTTGATCTTTCATTCCTCTCGGCAAATCATCCGCGCCGTGGAGGAATGGATCCGGCAGCGCAGAGAAACGTCTCCCGGCAAGACTTGACGAAGGAAAATTCGCCGGTGTGCTCATGTCACACACATGGAACACGCTACGGCGATAGTGAAATTTTTCCGTGGAGATGCAGGCGCTTTTCGACGGAATCATGGAACTAGGTGCTAGGACCCGTAAAACCATATTCCACCTCCATCTGGAAAGATGACCGATACGGACCTGTTGTGCAAGAGCTTGACTTCTTGAGGGAAAGGCCTCTCACGGGCGCTGTCCGGCGGAGCGGGCAGTGCCGCGAGCCGGCCCTGATGGAGAAAGAGCCACGCGGGGTGACCTGCGCGCTGCGACAGCAGAAGCATCGCGGCCTCGAGGGCCGGCCGGGCCCCATTGGGGGCTGTGCCCCCAGCTCCGCCATGCTCCGCTTCCCCCAGATGTCGGTTATTCAAAGGCCGGCCCGCCAGCTTTGGATGGAACCGTCCGCAGCGCCCGTCCGTCCGGCGGCCCTAGCGATGCGCGGGGGCCTCGGGGGCCGGCCAGGCCCTTTTGGGGGCTTTGACCCCTGCTCCGCTGTGCTGCGCTTCCCCCCGGCCATCGGTGCCGTGGCAACGGCATTTCGCCGGGGGCGCCAGAGGGGGCGCAGCCCCATCGTCAACCGGCGGCCCGGTTTTACGGGTCCTGAGCCTGGCCCAGGGAATTTTGCTCCGCTTCCCGGAAAGTTCCCCGCGCCGGCCCGGATCGGCGCTCGGCGTAGTGGCCAAATGCCTGGAATTGGCACGGCCCATAGCCAAAGACTCCGCGGGCGGCCAGGCCATTTAGCAGCAGGTTGCGCAGGACGTGGGCCAGGTTGCACCGGCCGTCGACCATGGCCTGACCCTGGAGAGCAAGGTCATGGCCGCAGGTGCCGCCGGACGCTTCCCACGCCCGCGCCGCCGCGTCGATGGCGTGGAAGATGACCAGGGAGGGGGAACGGCCGGCCCCGGAGGTGCAGTGGGAAAGGATTGGGACTGGTACGCATTGCTGCGCGGAAATTTGGGCCTGGATCGCGGCGACGGCGTCCACAATTTTCTGCGCATCCTCCGGTCCGGGAGCTCCCCCGTCGACCCAGTCGCCGATGCGCAGGCGATGGAACGTGTTGCCACCGGCCCGCCGAGCGCACAGGCGAAAGCTCTGCAGGGAGAAAGTGATTGGAAATTCTTGGCTGACGGGCATGCCCGCCAGGGGCAGGGACTGGACATCGCGGATCACCCCGGCCGGCGGATAGGCCATTTCCGTCCGCTCCTTTCCGGAAGCGTCCTGCCAAATGGATAGATAGTCCGTTCCCTCGCTGCTCGTATCCACGATGAGCAGCGGCCCGCCATCGAATTCCCAGTCCAGGGCCTGGCAGAACTGCGCCGCCGAGGGCCTTCCCGCCCGCGGGTCGTGGTACGCCGGGCTGCTGGAGAGGTAGTAGGGGTTGCGGCCCCGGGTGATCGTGGAAAGGTCCCCCCAGACCACGTTCCTTCCCAGCGCTGGAAAATTCCGCAGCGGAGGGACGTCAATGCCGTGGCGGCGGTACAGGCTCCTCCCGTCGGCCGTGGCAAAGAGCAGAGGCCCGCCGAGCGGGGAAAATGTGGCGCAGTGCCGGGAGCCGTGGATCCGGTGCACAAAGGCGAACAGCGCCAGCGGCAGATTGCCGTTCACGGGGTGGTCGGAATACTGGCAGAGGTCGATGGCATCCGCCTGGGAATTATACTGGCAAAAGTCAGGGCCGAAGCAGTCGCTATCCTTCATGGGCAACCTCCGTGGAGCGGCTGCCGCTCCGGATCAGGCAGGCACCGGGCCGGCTGCGCCGGCCCGGTGGAAAAATGGCAAAAAAAGAGCCGCAGAAACGGACCAATGGCCAATGGAACGGACCATGGCGCCACCGCTGCCAACACGGCCCCATTGAATGGGGAAAATCGGTCCCGGTCGAGTTTTTTTTGGAAAAAGGTTGGAAAAAATTCGGACGCGCTCCCCTTCGGGGGCACGGCCTACATCTGTTCCAGCGTCTCCAGGCCGAGCAATTCCAGGCCCAGCTGCAGAAATGTCCTGGTCCGGCTGCAGAGGAATAGGCGTCGCCGCGACTCATCCCGGTCCGGGCCGATGACCCGGCAGGCGGCGTAGAAGGAGGAAAATTCGCCGGCGAGTTCGTAGAGGTAGGTGCAGAGCAGGTGGGGACGGAAGTCGGCCAGCACCTGGTGGAGCGTGGTGGGAAAGTGCAGCAGCTTTCTGGCCAGGGCCCGCTCTTCGCCGTCGCGGATGGGGGAAATGGCCTCGCCCGCTTCGTTGGACAGCTCCCGCGGCGCGTGGCGGGCGATGGCGTGGAGCCGAGCCAGGGCGTAGAGCAGGTAGGGGGCCGTGTTGCCGTCGAAGGAGAGCATGCGGTCCCAGGAAAATGCGTAGTCGCTGGTCCGGTTCTGGCACAGATCGCCGTACTTGATGGCGCCAACGCCCACCGCCCGTGCGATGCGGCGGCGGCTTTCCCCGTCCAGGCCTGGATTTTTTTTCTCCACGATGGCCAGGGCCCGGGCGATGGCCTCGGAAAATAGCTGGCGCAGGGGGATGGGCTCGCCGGAGCGGGTACGGATGGCACGGCCGTCCTCGCCGCAGATGGTTCCGAAGCTGATGTGGCGCAGCTCCGGCAGGCGGTAGCCCATCCGGGCGAACCAGCGCTCCACGGTCAGGAAAAGTTGCTGAAAGTGATCCTGCTGGCGGGCATCCACGGCGTAGAGGATGGCATCGGCCCCCAGCCGTTCCACCCGGTAGAGCACGGTGGCCAGGTCGCTGCTGGCGTAGTTGGAGGCGCCGTCCGACTTGCGGATGAGGAAGGGCTGGGTGCAAAAGCGGCCGTGGTCCCGGTGGAAGACGGCCAGGGCGCCGCCGTCCTCCTCGGCGATGGCGCAGTCCAAGAGCTCGCGGAAGACGCGGTCCAGGGAATCGCGGTAGCACGACTCCCCTCGCACCAGGTCGAAGTGCACGGAGCAGAGGTCATAGATTTGCTGAAATGCCGCCAGGGAGATGGCGTTGATCCTTTCCCACAGCGCCAGCCGCGCCCGGTCCCCGCCCTGCAGCGCCACCAGCTCCTCCCGCGCCTCCCGCAGGGCCTCTTCCGATTCCTCCACCTCGCGAAATCCCCGCCGGTAGAGGCCCTCGAGCAGCTTCAATCCCTCCTCCGGCTCCATTTCCTCCAGGGTCACCCCCTCCCGGGCCATCTGCCGCAGCAGGATGCCAAATTGCGTCCCCCAATCGCCGATGTGGTTGTCCCGGATGACCCGGGCGCCGAAGAATTCCAGGATGCGGCAGATGGCATCGCCAAGGACGAGGGAACGCAGGTGGCCCACGTGCATCTGCTTGGCACTGTTTGGGCTGGAGAAATCTACCACGCAGGTGCGGCCATCCAGCTCCCGGGCGGAACGGCGCAGGGCGTCCCCATCGCCGTGGGCCGCCAGCCATTCGACCATGGCCTGGCCGGATAGGGCAATGTTTAAGAATCCTCCCCCGGCGACCTGCAGTTCGTAGCGGGTCGGCGAAAACATTTCCTCTCCGCGTACGGCCTCCAGCCACCGCTGGGCCAATTGGCGGGGAGGAATTTGGCTGCGCTTCCCCTGGGCCAGGGCGCCGTTGGCCTGGAAGTCGCCGAAGCGGGCCGGCGCCAGCTGCACCTGGGCGGAAAATTCTTCGCCGAAGCCGCAGTTTTCCCGTCCCACCCTCGTCAGGTGCTCTTCCAGATGGTGCTGCAGATCAAATGGGGGCCACTCCACGGCCCTTTGCCTAGCCGCGAAGCGCCCCCTGTCCAGCACTTTCCCCGGCCGTGGCGGGTTTTCAAATGGGTCCAACGAACCTTTCGGCGCGCAATTGGCATCACCAGTCGTCGTCGCTGTCGCTGTCTTCAGAGACCTCCGGTGGCAATTGGGAAAGTCTGCTTTGCAGCACTGTCCATAGGGATTTGGCAATACCTACGCGAATCGCAAAATTCCCGGCAAAATTTTTGCAAAAATTTCCCGCGAGCACCGCAAGCAGTTGCAAGGTAAAAAATTAGCTTGCCAGAGAAGCGCAGAAATGCTTCAAGAGATGTA
>JAITSI010000081.1 GCA_031287845.1 Puniceicoccales bacterium | reverse complement strand
ACATCTCTTGAAGCATTTCTGCGCTTCTCTGGCAAGCTAATTTTTTACCTTGCAACTGCTTGCGGTGCTCGCGGGAAATTTTTGCAAAAATTTTGCCGGGAATTTTGCGATTCGCGTATCAATTATGTCACTTGCAAAACTCGCGTTCTAAAATTTGGACCTCGCCAAAAAAGCGTGCAAATTTTTTTCAGATGGCTAGCTTTGTCAAATGACAGGAAAAAGACCAGCCATCGGCGGCATATATGGCGCCGTGAGGCATTTTTGCAAGGAAAATTTCCTCGATTTTGGAAAAAAAAGTTGGTCGACCGCCACGGCTGACGTTCGTTGAGGCGTTGATCATCTTCATCATTTTGGATTGGAAAACCCCGCAAGGGCCCTGCAAGGGCAATTTTTGCCGGCCTTGCGAATCGTCCCACGGGCCGCTCCGGGAGCGTGGTCGGGCTGGCGGGATTCGAACCCACGACCTCTTGCACCCCATGCAAGCGCGCTACCAGGCTACGCTACAACCCGTTTTTTTTCCCGGAGGCCAGGCAACCTACGGCACACGACTAGCCTCGCTACCGGTGCTTCCTTCCGGATCTCGCGGGGTTCACGGGCACGCCGTCGCATAGAACCTGACCGGGCGCCATTGGGATGAAAATTCCGCCCATCGCAAGAAAAATCAAAAAAAAAATGCCCCGGCGGAATGGTGCAAAATTTCGATCCGCGGCCCTGGTTCCGTCCGCCGTTTGGAGCGGCCCTGGAGGATTGGTCTGGAAAAAATTAGCCGTTGCCAAGCGGACGCCGCCGCCTAGAAAATGTCCATGGGGGAAGGCTGGGAAGAGCTGGGACTGCGCCTGTCCCTCCACGTGGCCCTGGTTCTGCTGCCACTGCTCTGGGGCATTGGCTGCCTGTTGGCCCTGGAGCGGCTGTTCTTTTTTCACCGGTCCCGCCTGCGTCCGGAGCTGCTGCTGCTGGGACTGCGGAATCTTTTGGCGGAAGGGCGCCGTCGGGAGGCACTGGCTCTCTGCGAGGGAGCTCCCGGCCCGCTGGCCCGGGTACTGAAACGACTTCTCCTGCTGGCGGACCAAAGTCCCGAACGGGTGGAGGGGGAGTGCCGGTACCAGGAAGAGCTGGAGGTGCAAATCCTAGAGCGGCGCATGGGGTCCATTGCCCTCATCGCCCGCACCCTTCCCCTGGTTGGATTTCTGGGAACGGCCTGTGCCCTTTTCCTTGGCTTTTTGCGCGGGGAGCGGCTGGACGCCCTTGCCTCCGCCTCTTCCTTTGCCGACGTCGTAAGTGGAGCCTTCTCGGCGGCGCTGCTGGGCATGGCCGGCGGCCTCACCGTGAACCTCGCCTACCACATTCTCCACGGCCGTCTGCGCAGCTGCGTGCGGGAAATGCACTCCGGTGCCCGGGAATTTTTCTGCGAATGGCTGGCCTGCCGGTCGGATCGGCCCCCATGCTGACCGTCCCGTCCCCCGACCGTTCCCTATGCTGGGCATCCCTGTGGAGCCTGTTCTTGCTGACGGCGCTACTTCTGGTCCTGGAAAGCCGATTTTTCCCCACCTATGGCCTGGTGGTGGACCTGCCCCCCTCCCCCCATCTGGCCGAGGAGCCGGCCATGAGCCGCCATGCCGTGGCCCTGTTGGAATCGGAGCGGTGCATTTTCGGCGGAGAAATTTGCAGCTGGGATCGGCTGGGCGAAAAATTGCGGGCGCTGGAACCGAGGGCGGGGGAGGTCCTGCTCTTGCACTGCAAGGGACATACGCCGCTGGCCGGCCTGCTGCGCGTAGGGGAATTGGCAAGGCGAGCCGGCTTCGATTCCCTGCAAATTGCCATTCCAAGGACTTGTCCATGAGGTCTTTTCTCCACATTTGTGCCGTGGCCCTGCTCCCACTGCCGGCGGGAGCGGTGGGGAACCATCCGCCGCCATCGGTCCCCCGGGCCAGATTGCTTTCCCAAACGGCAGGCCGCTATCGGCTTTACCTGCCGGCGGAGGCGGTTTTTTATCCGGGTCCCTTCAACGCCCAGCCCCCTCCTCCGCCCATCCTTCCTTCCCCATGGTCGGCAAGTTCTCTCCCGCCAACGCCATGGGAAGATCCGTACCTGTGCCCCTGCAGCCCGGGCGAGGTGCTGCTGCTGGAACGACGGCCATTTTTTCGAGGCCTTTTGCCCTAGGGTTAGGCCCCGTAAACCCACATTCCATCTCCACTAGGGTCAGGACTCGTAAAACCATATTTCACCTCCATCTGGAAAAGTGACCGCTATTGGCCTTGTGGTACGGGAACTTGACTTCTTGAGGGAAGGGCCTCTCACGGGCGCTGCCCGGCGAAGCGGGCAGTGCCGCGGGCCGGCTCTGATGGGGGCCTCGAGGGCCGGCCGGGCCCAATTGGGGGCGCTTCCCCACCGTCAACCGGCGGACCGGGTTTACGGGTCCTGACTCTAGTCCAGATATCGAATGCCGGCCGGGCAGAGCCCGGCCACCCCTTTCCCGGGAGCCGTATCCCGTGCAAAATTCCCGCGGGATCCTGTAGCGCAAAAATTTGGCGGAGAGGGGGGGATTCGAACCCCCGGTGCCCGTGGGGCACATCGGTTTTCAAGACCGGCGCAATCAACCACTCTGCCACCTCTCCCAGCGTGAGCAGGATCCCGGGGCCCAAAAAGTCGAGAAAATTTTCCCTTGGCCGGGCCGCTCCCGCCGGAAATCGGACACGGCCAGGCTCAGGCCCCGCAAATCCACATTCCACCTCCATTTGGGAAAGTGACCGCTATTGGCCCTGTGGTGCAAGGACTTGACTTCTTGAGGAAAGGGCCTCTCACGGGCGCTGCCCGGCGGAGTGGGCAGTGCCGCGGGCCGGCCCTGATGGCAAAAAGGCTACGCGCGGCGGCCGGCGAAGGAGCCAAATGCGGCGGAACGGGCCTCCGGATGGGCAGGCCGAAGCCCGCGCAACCGGGAAATCGTAAAAAATTATGCTTTGCCAAATCTCTAATTGATAGTTATTTAGCGGCGATCTGGCTCCGATGGTCAATTCCGGGTAAAAATTTTCTTGCCTTGCCCCGCAAATCGGCCCATACTCCGTGCTATGAGTATGTCGAACATACAAAAGTTTCATGGCATTACCGGCAGTGCCTTTAGCGCGACGACAGCTGCCCGGGCGGTGGCACCGGAGAGGGGACCATCCACAACCGGTCTTTCCGGTTCAGTCCAAACGGGAACTCCGAATCGCATAGACATGTCAACGGCGCAAATGTTTTACGTGTCCCAATCGTCTTCTGACGCACCTTCCAGCTCTCCATTGAACATGAACAGAGCCCCAGCTTTTCTTAAAACTGACAGCAGTAATGCCAGCGCATTGAAGGATGCTGGATTCACAAATCTGGGAAAACTACCGAAAAATTTCAAACAAACCGTGAACAGCTATCTGCTCTTGCCCGAATCCGTTAGGCATTTTAATCAATTGTCGCCCGAAAATCAGGCAAAGGTACTGAAGGATTGCGACATTGGTAGTTTTTATGTGGGAAAGGATGGCAATCTCATCCCAAATTTCAATGACAATAACTATTGGGATGACGGTAATCCTGGATTGGATTTTTCGTTGGCCATTGGCGATTACGCTCCAGCCGTTAGGGGAGAACTATTAAATAGAGCACATCCAAATAGAGGAATTGCGGAAATGCCGGCGGCAGGCAATGTCGGCGCCACCAATGCCGATGTATTGGTGGGTCAGTATTTTGAAAATCATGGGCCGCTGCCGGAAGGTTACATGGACAATATGTCACCGTCCTTGATTAGCCTCCTCGAGCAATTTGCTGAATTGCCGGTCGCAGAGCAAAAGGCAATACTAATAAATTGTGGAATAGACAGTTTTTACGTGACAAAGGAAGGTAAAATTGTTCCCGACCTTAGGGACATGGATCTGGATAAGGAAGGAACAGAATTTGCATTTCTCACACTCTATAATCTCAATAATGATATAACACTTGCCCAAATGAAGGAATATGGGTTCGTCCAGGAAATCGGTGGGTGAAAAATTTCTTTCCCCTATTAGATTTACCGCCATCACTCAAGTGGAGCATGGTTGCCGATGGCGGATTTGCATGGATTTGCATCTGTCCCGCAATGGCCTCCGACACCCAGGGAAATTTTGGGGAAATTGCCCGAAATTTTACGCGTCCCCTAAATATCTAGCCTATAGCCATTTGGACGACGACCGAGCCCCGATGGTCAATTCCCGGTAAAAATTTTCTTGCCTTGCCCCGCAAATCGGCCCATACTCCATGCTATGAGTCTATCAACGATAGGTGCTGGGCCATCAAATTTGGCATTGTTTTCCCAAGCTACTGGTGGTGCCACTGCCACAAGAGACAATGCCGTTATCGCAGCGAAGGTACCGGAGAGGGGACCATCCACAACCGGTCTTTCCGGTTCAGTCCAAACGGGAACTCCGAATCGCATGGACATGTCAACGGCGCGAATGTTTCAAGTGTCCCAATCGTCTTCCGACGCACCTTTCAGCTCTCCATTGAACATGAACAGAGCCCCAGCTTTTCTTAACATATCCCAAAGAACTGACGGTAGCAATGCCAGCGCATTGGAGCGTGCTGGATTCACAAATCTGGGGAAGCCACCAAGCGACCTCCCAAATAGCGAATCTTCCTTACTTAGGGAATTTGCCAGTCTGTCAGCCGAAGACCAGGCGAA
>JAITSI010000059.1 GCA_031287845.1 Puniceicoccales bacterium | reverse complement strand
GGACGTGTCGGTCGCGATGGTCAAGTTGGTTTCCGGGGTGTTTTTTTTAGCGAGCGTGGCCGCGGCGGTTCTTGCCGTTCTCGCCCTGGCTGGGGTCTGTCCGCTTATTGGCTTTTGTTTTCTTTCCACCGTGGGCGCCTTCATTGCCGGTGCGGTGATCGGTGGCGTGGGCATGGCTAGCCTTGGAACCTTTGTGGTGACGGTGATAAAAAATTGGAATATGCACATTTAACTAACTGGACCCTGGACCTTGACATTTGCCCTCCAAGCCGGTGCCGTGCTGTGCCGTTGTAGGGATGTTTTATTTTTGATGCGCCTGTAAAATTTTTGCTAAGTTTTATGCGGAAAACAGATCCCTTCCCCCATGGCAAATCCCTTTCTCATGGCAAATTCCAAGGGACCGCCTGGCGGTGCCCGCCCTTGCCGGGACAGATCCGGCCATTTTGGCGCAGGGGCGCAGAACGTCACCGGGCCTTTCCTCCTGGCGTGCGTGGCCGTCGCCGTCCTTGTCGTCCTCCTGGTCGGGGTCTTTCCCCTTTGGCTATTTTTTTTCACCTCCGCCATGGGTGCCTTCACCCTCGGCGCGATGATCGGTGGCGGGGCCATGGGCGCCCTCGTGGGCCTTGTGGCCGTGATGGTGGACCGTGGGAAATTTCGAAAATTTTTTCCGCCTCGGAATCGTTCCGCGGCGCCCAGAACTTCTCTGTGAAAGCAATGGCTGCAATGGGAATGGGTCCGAAGTGGCGCCGGCCGGGGCCTCGAGGGCCGGCCAGGCCCAATTGGGGGCTTTGCCCCCAGCTCCGCTTCCCCCAACTATCGATGCTACGGCACTCCGTGGGCGGGGGATTGGCAAAGGGGCGCGGCAGCCCCCTTTGCGACCTCCCGGCCCGGTTGGGGGGGGCGTGCAGCCCCCGGCTCTGCCGTGCTTCGCTTCCCTCAGGCCACCGGTGCCGTGGCGACGGCATTTCGCGGAGGGAGTTCCAGAGGGGGCGCAGCCCCACCGTCAACCGGCGAATCGGATCTGGCTATGAAGCCTGGCCCTACGTGTTAGGCCCCGTAAACCTACATTTCACCGTCACCTGGAAAAGTGACCGATACGGACCTGTGATGCAAGAGCTTGACTTCTTGAGGGAAGGGCCGTTCACGGGCGCTGTCCGGCGAAGCGGGCAGTGCCGCGGGCCGGCTCTGATGGAGAAAGAGCTACGCGGGGCGACCTGCGCGCTGCGATAGCAGAAGCATCGCCCAGCACCTCATTCTATCATCTCCTGGGGTTGGGCCGGCTCGCCAGCTTTGGATGGAACCGTCCGTAGCGCCCGTCCGTCCGGCGTCCCGAGTGAAGCGAGGGGGCCTCGAGGGCCGGCCGGGCCCAATTGGGGGCTACGCCCCCCCCGGCTTCGCTCTGCTGCGTTTCCTCCGGGCCATCGGTGCCATGGCAACGGCACTTCGCGGGGGGAGTGCCACGGGAGGCGCAGCCCCAACCATATTCCACATCCACCCAGAAAAGTGACCTGTTGTGCAGGAGCTTGATTTCTTGAGGGAAAGGCCGCTTACGGGCGCTGCCCGGCGGAGCGGGCAGTGCCGCGGGCCGGCCCTGGCGGAAAAAGAGCTACGCGGGGCGACCTGCGCGCTGCGATAGCAGAAGCATCGCCCAGCACCTCGTTCTATCATCTCCTGGGGCTGGGCCGGTCCGCCAGCTTTGGATGGAACCGTCCCTAGCGCCCGGCCGGCCGGCGTCCCGAGCAAAGCGAGGGATGATAGCGCATTGCGCGCCGGACGGTACGGCACTCCGTGGGCGGGGGATTGGCAAAGGGGCGCGGCAGCCCCCTTTGCAACCTCCCAGAGGGGCGCCGCCCCACCGTCAACCGGCGGACCGGTTTTACGGGTCCTAACCCTAGCGGTGGCTTCGCTGGGGAAGATTGGCCGCCTGCGGGGACTTTCGCCGCCGCCGCACCGCGGCCAGCCGATCCCGGATCGCCGCTGCCCGTTCGTAGTCCTCCACGGCTATGGCCAGCTGGAGAAAGTTTTGCAGCTCCCGCACCTTTTCCGGGACTTCCCCCTCCCCGGGACTTGCCACCTCGCCCGCCGGTTCCGCGGCGGCGGCCTCCGACTCCGACCGGAAAGGGCGGACCCGCCGGCCCCGGTGGCACAGACTTCCCTGCAGGCGCTGAAGGAGAGGGTCCACGGCCCGGCGAAAAACTTCGTAGCAGCGGCCACAGCCCAGGCGGCGGGTTTCCAGCAGCTGATCCATCCGCCAGCCGCAGCGGGGACAGACAATCGGCGGCAGCTCCATGGCCAGCGGCGGCGGAGACGAGGCCGTGGGCGGGCACAGCGGCAGTCCGGTCTCATCCACGAAACCCTTTTTCTGGGCACAGGCGGTGCAGAGGTGGAAGCGCACGGCATCGCCGTCGGCCACCTGCATCACGTGCACCGTGGCCGGCGCCCCACAGCAATCGCAAACCGTTGGGACCATGGCCAATTCAATTTCCTTCCTGCTCGACGGGTCCGGGGACAATTGCCTGGGTCCTGCGCCGGCCATGCTGGGTGCGGGGGGACATGGTGGCACCGATGCTCCTTCCCGCCAGCCGCGGGGGAGAGTCCAGCGAGCCAAACTCCTGCAGGTCATTTATGGCCCGCTGCACCACCTGGAAGCCCAGGTCCTGGTGGGCCATTTCCCGACCCCGGAATAGCAGGGAAATTTTCAATTTGAAGCCCTTGCTGAGGAAGGCAATGGCGTGGCGGACCTTTGTGCCGTAGTCGCCCACGTCCACGGATGGCCGGAACTTCACCTCCTTGAAGCGGGAGGCGTTGGAGCGCTGCTGTCCCTTGCTCTTCTTGCCTTCATCGTATTTAAACTTGCCATAGTCCAGGATGCGGCATACCGGCGGGTCGCTGGTTGCGGCAACTTCCACCAGATCCAGGCCCAGCTCCTTTGCCCGCTGCAGGGCAACGCGGGTCTCCAGAATCCCCAATTGCTCTCCCTCCGGGCCAATTACCCGCACCTCGGGCACGCGTATGCGCTCGTTGCGCCGCGGCCCCCGGTCATAGCGGCCCCGCTCGGGCCGTCTGCCTCCCCTTCCATCCGTCGGCTTGCCTGCATTCGTCATGGGTACCCTGTCCTATCGGCCGGCGATGCCCCCGGGGCCCTGGCCAACCGGCACCTTACTAGGGATGGAGCGCCGTCCTGGCAAGCCTTTTCCCGTACGCCGCCCCGCGCCGGGGCGAATTTTCCCATTTGGGAGTTGACGCTCCCCGAAAAACACTTCCGATGCCCGCCGTGGCCGACCGCATCGTCCAGCGCACCTATTTCTTCGACAGCCTGCGCCACCTATTCCAGGGCGCCCTGGACTCGGCCTTTCTCACCATCTGCCTGCTCATTTCCATCCGCGTGTTCCACGCCCCCAACGGCCTCAAGTCGGTCCTGTCCTCGCTCACCTGGCTGGGCGGTGCCCTTGCCCCGGCCCTGACCCGCCTGGCTGCCCGGAGCGGCCGTCCCGCCGCGCGCATCGGCGCCCTGCTGTTCTTCGCCATCGGCTGCTGCTTCCTCGGCGCTGCCCGGGCGCAAAGTTTTATTCTCTTTCTGCTGCCCGTTGCCTGCGCCAGCGTCTGCTACCGGGCCGAGGGCTCCGTCCTCATCGGCATGTACGCGGCCAACTACGGCGCGGAGCAGCGGGCGTCGCGGCTGGCCCTCGGACTGACCCTGTCGGCGCTCCTGGCCGTCGCCCTTGGCCAGATCGGCGGCATCGCCCTGGACAGGGATCTGGCCAACCACCGGCCCCTGCTCCAGGTTATCGCCGCCTGCTCCTGGTGCTGCTCCCTTTGCCTTCTCGCCATTCCCTCCCCGCCGGTGCGGCGGCCCAGCGGCCAGCCCTGGCGCGGCTACCTGCCCTTTCTCTGGAAGGATCCCACCTTTGGCCGGCTTACCCTGCACTTCTGCCTGGTCGGCATCGCCTACCAGATGCTCGTCCCCATCCGCATGGAGTACCTGGCCAACGGCCGCTACGGCATGGACCTGGCCAACGGCCGCGTCATGCTCCTCGCCTGGGTGGTCCCCAACCTGGCCCGCGTTGCCAGCACCCAGCTCTTCGGCTTCCTCTTCGACCGGTTCCGGCTCATCCCACTGCGCATCGCCAATAACCTGCTGACCTTCGCGGCATTTTGGATTTTTTTCCACGGGAAAAATTTTGGCACCCTCATTCTGGGGGCCGGCTGCATGGGCATGGCCATGGCGGGAAGCTATGTCTTCCACTCGCTCTGGATCTCCAAGGTTGCCCCGGAGGAGCGGCTGCCGGCCTACATGTCCCTCTACCTGCTGGTAACCGGCGTGCGGAGCATGGTGGCGCCGCTGCTGGCCTACGCCCTGCTGGCCGTCCTTTCCCCGACCGGCGTCGCAAACTTCGCCGGCCTGCTCATCGCCTGGTCCACGCTGGGCTTTTGGCGGCTGCGGCGGGTGGAAACCATCCGCTGATGGATAAAAATTGGGTACGGCGGCAGCTGGATCTGCTGGGGAAGCGGCCGCTCCACTCCCTCGGCCAGCACTTTCTTACCGATGGGGCACTGGTCCAGCGCTGCGTGGAGTGGTCGCAGCTTGGCGCGGACGGCCTGGCCGTGGAAATCGGTCCCGGACTGGGAACGGTGACCCGGGCGCTGCTGGAGCGGGGAGCCCGGGTCCACGCCGTGGAGCGGGATGGCCAGCTGGCGGACCTGCTCCGGGGGACGCTGGAAAAGGAATTTCCCGGCCGGCTGCTTATCCACTGCGCCGATGCGCTTTCCCTGCCCCTGGCCGGACTTTCCGCCGAACGGGCAGGCGAGGCCCGGGTCGTCGCCAACCTGCCCTTCGCCATCAGCACCCCCTGGCTCGACGCCCTGCTCACCGGTCCCCTGCCCCGTTCCCTGACCCTCTTTTTGCAGCGGGAAACGGCGGAGCGCCTGCTCGCCGAAGCCCCATCCCGCCGGCGCAGCGCCCTGGGCGTCCGACTTTCCTGCGCCTACCTGGCCATGCGCCACCTGTCCGTTCCCCCGGAGGCCTTCCATCCGCGGCCCCGGGTGCAATCCCAGCTCGTCCACTGGGAGCGGCGTCCCGAATTTTTTTGCTTTTCCGCCCCATGCCGCTCCGCCATGCGCCACTGCTTCCTGAACCGGCGCAAGCTGCTCGCCGCCGCCATCCGCTCGCTGGCATCCCACCCCAACCATTGCGAACTGCGGCGCTGGTTCGGGGATTTGCTGGGCCAGGGCCACTCGGAGCGCACCCTGCGGGCGGAGGAGCTCGAGAACCGGCACTGGCAATCTTTGGAATTGCTTTTCAGAGGAGAAAAAATTCGCTCGGCCCGTGGAACGGAAGCTATGCCTCGTCCTGGCGGACGGGGTGGAGGAAATTGAGGCGGTGGCGGCGCTGGACATCCTGCGGCGGGCGGATCTGCGGGTTCTGTCGGCGGCCGTCGGGGAAAGTGCCACGGTGCGGGGGGCCCACGGAATTTCCCTGGGTGCGGACATTTTATTCAAGAATGTTGCGGCGGAAGAGTTCGACGGGCTAATCCTTCCCGGAGGACCGGCCAGCTTTGGCCTGCGGGGGAATATGGCCCTCCGGGAGCTGGTCCAAAAAATGCAAAAGAAGTTTTTGGCCGCCATCTGCGCCGCGCCGCTGATTCTGCTGGATGCCGGCGTGCTGGAAGGCCGCCGCCACACGGCCTATCCCTCGCTGTCGGAGCTGCCGCTGGCCGAGCCCGTTGCCGTGGTTGCGGATGGCAATCTCATCACGGGAAGGGGACCGGCCGCCGCCATTCCCTTTGCCCTGGCCATCGTGCGCCACTTTGCCGGAAAGGACAGGGCGGAGCGGATTGCCCAGGCCCTGTGCGCGGTCAATCCGGGCCAGACCCCATCGTAATTCTCTTGCCTGCCGGCCGCGTGTTGCCCTTTTGAAAAAACCCTTGCCTTTCCGCATAATGGCCGTCGACGAGCGTTGCAATGAATTCTCCAGGGGAAAGACCTGCCATTTCCGCATCCGCAAGAACGGCTGTGGCGGAATTTTTTGACAATTTCATGAAAATATAGCTATTTCCATCAAAAATCAATTCCTTGCAGGACTCCAGGTTTTCCCGAAAGACGGGATTCAGATCCGCCTTCAGGTCGGTGACATCGACCCGGTAGGGAATTCCGGCCATGGAAATGGCGTCACGGATGCGCTCTGCCATGGGAAGATCGACGGGGTAGGGTGAGTCGATGGCCAGGTCAATGTCGGAGTATTTCCAGGCGGTTCCATTGGCCCGTGAACCGTGGAGGTAAACGCGCGTTCCTGGGCCAAGGTAAAGGCACAGCACCTTGCGCAGAATTTCCAAATATTTCTCTGCCAGGTCAATCATTGGCAAGTCGCTCCAGGAGAATTCTTCCCTCCACCAAAAATTTGGAAGCAATTTCCACGCATTTTTCCAATGCTTCCCCCGTGTAATTGTGCGAACTGGCATTGCGAAATGCGTGGAAGTCAATCCACCGCTCCGCATCGGAAATCAGGCGAATTTCTTCGGCAAGGGAAAATAATTCCCTTTTAGAAATCATGCAGGTTCTTTCTTTCCCAAAAATTTTCCCCAAACGCTTCTGGATGTGGCATCTGGCTACTTCATAGGCAATTGCAAAGGCATGGACCACGCCCCCTAGAACGGCACGGCGCACGTGCTCTTTTTTGGCAACGGCTTCGTCGCCGAGGGCCAGTAGATGGGAATCCAGCGCCGCAAGCGCATCCGCCAATTTTCCAAAGTCTAGCCGCTCCACGGTAAAAACCGTGCCAGGGAGCATGGAGCTAGTCAATCCTTTGCGGGTCAGGACCCGTAAACCCGGTCCGCCGGTTGACGGTGGGGCTGTGCCCCCTCTGGGAGGTCTCAAAGGGGGCTGCCGCGCCCCTTTGCCAATCCCCCGCCCACGGAGTGCCGCCGCATCGATAATCGGGGGAAGCGAAGCTGGGGGCAAAGCCCCCAAAAGGGCCCGGCCGGCCCTCGAGGCCCCCTCGCTTCGCTCGGGACGCCGGCCGGACGGGCGTTAGGGACGGTTCCATCCAAAGCTGGCGAGCCCGGCCCAACCCCAGGAGATGATAAAACGAGGTGCTGGGCGATGCTTCTGCCATGGCAGATGCCATGGGCAGCGCGCAGGTCGCCCTGCGTGGCTTTTTCCCCATCAGGGCCGGCCCGCGGCACTGCCCGCTCCGCGGGGCAGCGCCCGTGAGCGCCCCTTCCCTCAAGAAGTCAAGCTCTTGTGCCACGGGACCCGTAAACCCGGGCCGCCGGTTGGCGGTGGGGCCGCGCCCCCACTGGCATCCTCTCTGCGGCGTGCTGCCGCCATGGCACCGATGGCTGGAGGAAGCGCAGCTGGGGACATCGCCCCCCCCAACCGGGCCGGGAGGTCTCAAAGGGGGCTGCCGCGCCCCTTTGCCAATGGAGTGCTGTAGTATCGATAATCGGGGGAAGCGAAGCTGGGGGCGTTGCCCCCGGCTCCGCGGGCTGTCGGCGGTCATTTTTTCGCTGTCCGCCAATTCCGTTGCGCCGTAAAAAATTCGTTGACTGGCATTTCCCGAAAAATTTACTGGAGCCGTGCGCGGATTTCATTTCCCCAGCTACGTGGCCTACCTGCGCCGGGCGCTCCGCTGCACCCGCCGGGATGAGCTGCTGCTGGAGCTGGCCGTCGGCGAAGAATTTTCCAAGCAAAGGATGGCGCAGCTGTTCCACGGCCTGGACATCGCCGCCGAGGGCTACCGCTTCAATCTGCTCCTTGCCCTTGTCTGCGAGGGCTTTGCCTTTCGCGCCGTGCCGGCAAAATTTGAGCCTCGCCTGCGCGGCATCATCCGCTACTACCGCTTCCAAAACACGGCCCAGCTGGTGCACTTCAGCCGCCTCGGGAAGGTTTGCAATGGCCACGCCATTCCCCTGCTGCTGCTGAAGGGTGTGGCGCTGCGGGCCCTGGATGAAAAGAATCGCCCCCGCGTCATGGGGGACGTGGACTTCGCCGTTCCCCGGGCGAGCCACGAGGCCGTCCTGCTGGAAGCGAAGCAGCTGGGATTCCGCATCACCCACGTGGCCCGCCACGCGGTGGACATGCGCTGTGCCGACTGCTGCATCGACGTCCATCGCAGCATTTTCCACGACAGTCCCAGGCCGGAGGCCGAGGAGGTCATCTGGCAGCGGGCCCGGCCCATGCGGGCCTACGGCGTTGCAGCCCTGGTTCCCTGCGCCGAAGATCTCCTCCTCTCCCTGGTCTGCAATGAGTTCCGCAATGTTCTCTGCTCCGACCGGGACCTGCAGTATTTCCAGTGGCTCCACGACTGCGCCTTCCTGCTCAAGCGGTCCCCCGGCTTTAGCTGGGACCTGCTGCTGGCGACGGCGGAGCAGATTGGAATTGCCGCCCGGCTTAAGCCCATGGTGGCCATTCTGGCATCCCTGCTGCCGGCGCTGGTGCCCGGGGACCTGCCGCGGGAACGCTGGGAGCTGAACGACGCGGAGGCAAAGGGGGTGGGCCAAAATTTGATCATCCACGCCACATCGCTCAAAAATTGGGAACGGAAACGGCTGCGGCTCCGGGCCTGCCGCTCGCTGCGTGACCTGCGCCACTATTTTTCCACAAAAATCAAGTACCGAATGCTCAAACTTGCTCGCCGGTGGCGCCCGCTGAGGGGTTTGGCCATTTCCAGCATTTTACGCAAATGGAAACGATAGGCAAGGAAGAGATGCAGCTGCTAGAGGAGCGGAGAACGCGGCGGCGGCGTGCCCTGTTCGCCGAATTGGACAATCGCTTCCGGCAGGCAACGGCCGGCCAGGAACCGGAGGTAATCCATCTGCGGATTGCCGGCGTTGCCCTGCGCATCGACTGCTATTTCCGGGAACTGGCCGGGCCCATTCGCCAGCAGCTGGCCTATTGCTGCCGGGACCGGGGAGAGGGTGGCGAAATTGTCCTGCGCATCTGGGGCGAGCCGCCGGCGCCCTACCTGTCCTCCCCGTTCTGGGCCCGCTACCGGGACGGCCTCTGCGTCGCCACGGAATACGTGGAGCCCTACTGGTCCCGCCAGCGGCTCATCGCCCACGACCGGGAGGGGCGAATAGGCTACCTGCTCAACCCGCTCCTCAGCGTGATGGAGGTCCCGTCGCAGGGGCATCTGCTGTTCCGCTCCATCTACCTGGCCCTGCTGGAGGACAACCGCTCCCTGTTCCACGCCGCCGCGGTGGGGTGGAAGGGCCGGGGCGTGCTCATCTGCGGCCGCGGCGGCCGGGGCAAGAGCACGCTCGCCCTTTCCTGTCTGGTCAGCGGCTTTCAGTACGTCTCCGACGACTACCTGATCCTGGAGCGCAACGGCGGCCTCTTCGTCCATCCCATCTATTCCATCGTCACCCTTTCCCGGGAAATGCAGGCAAAGCTTCCGCCGCTCTGGGGATACTATCTCCACTGCAACTACAACGGGACCAAGGACGTGCTCGACATCTCCGCCCGCCATTGCAGCTTCGTCCAGCGGCTGCCCATCGAGCTGGGAATCTTTCCCGAGGTCCGTCCGGGGGAACGGCCAAGCGTCGAGCCCATGCATCCGGGCCAGGCGGTGGTGCATGCGGTCCACTCCACCATTCGCCAAACCAGCCTGGGGGAACTGCCGGAGCAGGTGTGCCGGCTCACCGGCCTGCTAAAGGACATTCCCTTCTACCGCTTTACCGTTGGAGAAGATCTGGCGGAGAACGTGGCGGTGCTGCAAAAATTTCTAGAGGAGAAAATGTAAATGTACCAGCTCAATGACCGGGAAGTGTTCATGGACGTGACCGACGGGGTCGCCATTCTCATCAACTACCAAAATGGCCTTTACCACGGGACCAACCAGCTGGGAACGTGGATCCTGGAACAGCTCACCGCCGGCCATTGCCCGGAGCACATCCTGGAGCGGCTGCGGGAATTGCCCAACTGCCCCGACTGCATGGGAAAGCGCCTGTCCACCTTCGTGGAAGATTTGCATTTCGTCCACATCCTCGCCGACGGGCCGGCCGCCGAGGGCGAACTTCCCCGGCTGCCCGCCACGCTATTCGGGGAAATTCGCTTCGAGCTGACGCTGGAAACCTTCAACGACGCCCAGGATCTTCTCTTCGCCGACCCCATCCACGAGGTGGACGAGGAGGAGGGCTGGGTCCCAACCCGGGAAAGCTAGGGTCAGCGACGCTAGGGGCAACGCCCCCGGGAGGTCCCAAAGGGGGCTGCCGCGCCCCTTTGCCAATCCCCCGCCCACGGAGTGCCGTAGCATCGATAATTGGGGGAAGCGAAGCTGGGGGCAAAGCCCCCAAAAGGGCCTGGCCGGCCCTCGAGGCCCCCTCGCTTCGCTCGGGACGCCGGCCGGCCGGGCGTTAGGGACGGTTCCATCCAAAGCTGGCGGGCCGGCCTTTGAATAACCGACATCTGGGGGAAGCGGAGCATGGCGGAGCTGGGGGCAAGGCCCCCCAATGGGCCCGGCCGGCCCTCGAGGCCCCCATCAGGACCGGCCCGTGGCACTTCGTAGAGAATGGGGAGCACGGCCCCGTTGGAGCCGCTTGGGTTCCGTTGGGACCCGGCCGACCGGGTTTATAAAGTTTGACCTGGGATGAGCAGGCTTTTCCCCGTCATTTCCTCCGGCTGGGCCAGGCCCATCAGCTCCAGGACCGTGGGTGCGATGTCGGCCAGCCGGCCTCCCTCCCGGAGCCGTTTTCCCCGCAGCCCATCGCCGTAGAGCGACGCCTCCACCGGGTTGGCCGTGTGCTGGGTGTGGGGGACGCCGTTGGCCGGGTCCCACATTTCCTCCACGTTGCCGTGGTCCGCGGCGATGAGCAGGCGGGTGGCGGAGGCATCGGCGGCGGAAAAAATTTCTCCCAGGCAGGCATCCACGGCGGCGACGGCCCGGCGGGCGGCGGAAAGATTTCCCGTGTGGCCCACCATGTCCGGGTTGGCGAAGTTCGCGACAAGAAAATTATAGTCCCGGGAGCGCATGGCGGTGACAAGGGCATCGCACACGGCGCGGGCGCTCATTTCCGGCCGCAGGTCGTAGGTGGCAACGTCCCGGGGACTGGGAATGAGCCGGCGCTCTTCGCCGGGGTAGGGTTCCTCCCGGTAGTCGTTGAAAAAGAAGGTCACGTGGGCATATTTTTCCGTTTCCGCCGTGCGGAACTGGCGCAATCCCAGGGAGCTCAGGTAGGCGCCCAGGGTATGGACCAGCGGCGCGGGCCGGGGAAATAGGACCAGCGGGCAGAGATCTTTTTCATAGTCGGTGAGCGTGGCAAAGCAGAGGTGGAGCCGCCTGTCCCGGGGAAATTGTTCAAAATCCCCATCCAGGAATGCGCGGATGATTTCCCTGGGCCGATCTCCCCGGAAATTAAAAAAAATGACCCCGTCGCCGTCGCCGATGGCGCCGGGAAAGCTGCCGTCCTCCTCCACGATCCGGGTGGGGGGAAAGAATTCGTCGTCGCCCTCCTTCCCTTCCCTCCCGTGGCGCCGGGCCAGCGCCTCCTCCGGGGAAGTTTCCCGTTCACCGCCGTCGCCCACCAGGCAGCGGTAGGCCTTCTCCACCCGCTCCCAGCGCCGATCCCGGTCCATGGCCCAGAAGCGGCCCGTGAGCGTGGCAATTTTCCCCGTCCCCAGGGCCCGGCTCTCCTCCTCCCAGCGGCGCACGTAGCCCAGACCGCTCCGGGGAGGGCTATCGCGGCCATCCAAAAATGCATGCAGGTAAACGGTTTCGATGCCAGCGTCCCGGGCAAGGCGTAGCAATCCCATGGGATGGGCCAGGACCGAGTGCACGCCGCCGTCGGAAAGCAGGCCGAGCAGGTGCAGCCGGGAGCGGTTCCGCCGCACGTGGCCGAAGACGGCCTGCAGGGCAGAATTTTCCGCCAGGCTCCCGTCCGCCAGTGCCCGGGAAATGCGCACAATCTCCTGGTCCACCACCCGGCCCGCCCCGATGTTCTGGTGGCCCACCTCGCTATTGCCCATGGTTCCTGCGGGCAGGCCAACGTCCAGGCCGCTGGCGGAAATTTCTACCCGGGGCCAGTCCCGGCGCAGCCGATCCGTGTGCGGCGTGGCCACCTCCCTGGTGCCATCCCAGGGGAACAATTTTTCATCGGAACAGATCCCCCAGCCGTCCCGGATCACCAGGACCGCGCGTCCCGTCCGCAACTTCCCCATCCCGTTCCAGTCTGCCCATTCCCCTCCTCCGGGCAAGCATTTCCCGGCGTCCGGCCGGCGAAATTTTTTTTCCCGGCACCCCCGGGCGGAGAATCGCAGGGAATGCCGTGGCACCTGGCCGTCCGGGGCCTCGAGGGCTGGCCGGGCCCAATTGGGGGCCATGCCCCCAGCTTCGCTTCCCCCGATTATCGATGCTACGGCACTCCGTGGGCGGGGGATTGGCAAAGGGGCGCGGCAGCCCCCTTTG
>JAITSI010000033.1 GCA_031287845.1 Puniceicoccales bacterium | reverse complement strand
CTGGGCAGGAAAATTCGCCAAAACCATTGGCTGGGAGCACTTTTCGCCACCCTGGAACACCGCTCGGCGAATGGACTCGAGGGAAGTCTCTGCGCCACGCTGGGTGGCGGCTATTTGCGCAACCGGGCAGGCCGCATCGACAACGACGTCAACCACTTCCGCGCCCGCTTTGACGGCGGATCCGCATTTTTTACCGTTGAATGTGTGCAGAACGTCCTCCGCTGCTACGGAATGCAGATAGGTCCCTGGCTCGCACTGCACTACGACTGGCAGCGGCAGAATGAATACGCCGAAACCTCTTCCGCCACCGTCGGCGCGACATCATTGTCCGACGTTGATCACAGCATCGCCAGCTCCTTGTTGGGAATCCACTTCGAGTGGGAATGCGATCGGAAAGAGCGTGGTGCGAGTGCCTTCGGAAAGTTCGGTTGGCACTGCCAGGCCCTGCGCCACCACAGCGACGCCATCGCCACGGTCCAGGGCACGCCGCTGGGCGGATTTCCTCCCTACCAACACTATGGAGCACGCCACGCCGTATCCGTCGCGCTGGGAATCCGCGGCCGATTCAACCGTTACTGGAGCTGTGACGGACAGTGGCACGGCGACTTCGCCCGCGGCAAGCACGACAACCACCTAAGCGCCCAGCTCTGCCACCACTTTTAAACTATCTAACTTGCACGAAATCAACGAGCTTCTCTTTCATTAGACAGTGTTCATGGGCGCCGCCCGCTTCGCCGGGCAGCGCCGCGGGCCGGGTGCAAAAAGCATCCATTGCCCTGCTACAATTTTAAGGTAAATGTTTTCGAAATTTCGAAGCCGGAATGGGTGAATTTTCGAAAATTTCCCCTGGGAAATGTCCTTCTAAATTAGGGTTAGGATTCGTAAATTGGGGGTTGCCCCCAGCTCCGCTTCCCTCAAACCATCGATGCCGTGGCAACGGCATTTCGCGTGGGGGTGCTGGAGGGGGCTCAGCCCCATCGTCAACCGGCGGACCGGTTTTACGGGTCCTGACCCTAGATCAATCCCTGCAGTTGGGATAGTTGGGCAATTGGCAGCAGGAGGGCGATGGCGATCCAGGCGACCAGCGCCGCCAGCAGCAGAATGATCAGGGGTCGCAGAATCGCCGCCAGCCGTTCCAGGGACAGGGACAGCTCCTCCTCCAGGAGATCGGCCGCGTGGGAAGCCATGGCTGCCAAATTTCCAGCACTTTCACCGGCGGCGAGCAGTCCGGCCGCGGCGGCGGGAAATGGCGTTTCACCGGCTAAAATTTCCCCGAGCGGGACCCCTTCACAGGAGCGGACCCCGATGGCGTGCAGCTGGGAGCGGAGAAAGGCCACCGGGACCGCGGAGCTGGCGAGGGAGAATGCCTCGCCGTAGGGAATGCCGTGGCGCAGGGAGAGGGAGAAGGTGCGAAGAAATAGAACCAGGCACTGGCGCCGTAGGAGTTTGCCCAGGACGGGGATGCGGAATGGAATTTTGGGAAGAAATTGGCGACCGGCCGGCGTTTTTCCGTAGAGGACCAGGGCGACGAGGGCAAGTGCCAGGGTAATGGCGAGGGCCATGCCGCGGCGCTGGAGAAATTGGCCCAGGGTCAGGGCGCCGGCGGTCAGCGTGGGAAGCCGCTGGGATCGGTAGAGTTCCTGGAAGTGGGGCAGCACGTGGCCGCAGAGAAAGAGGATGGCGCACAGGGCCACGGCCAGGACCAGAACGGGATAGATGAGCGCAGAAACGGTCCGCGCCCGCGCGTGCTGGGTTCGCCGGCGGGCCGTGGCCAGCGCTTCGAGAACGGACGGCAAATCCCCTGCCAGCTCACCGGCCCGGATCATTCTCCGGTAGGATTCGTCGAAGATGCTTCCCCGGTCGCCGAGGACCTCGTGCAGGTAGCGGCCCTGGTTCAGGCCCCGTAAAATTTCCTCCAGGAGCACCTTGCGCGGCGCCTTTCCCTCCTGGCGTATGAGCATTTCCAGGGCAGCCGTCAGGGAAATTCCCGCCCGCAGCAGGAGGGCCAGCCGGCTGGCAAGGGCAATTAGAAATTCCGGATCTTTGCCCTGCCCCCTGCGAAGGAATGCAATTTTGGAAAATGTGCGGCGGCCATTCCTCCGTTCCCGATCCGGCCGAGGACCGGCGGCCATTTCCGGCCCTTGCCCCTTGGAAACTGGCTCTCCGGCGGCCGTCCGATCCGAATTGTGCAGGTGTTCTAGCGGTCCCATGGCAATTGGCGTAAAAATTCCTCCGGCGCGAGCGATCCGGAATGGAGAAGTTTTTTTCCCTCCGCGGCGAGGGTGGGAGTGTTACAATCGGCTCCTCCCTGGAGCGTAAAAACGGCCCGGCGGCCCAAAAATCCCTTTCCCGCGCAATGGACACAGCCCGTTCCCCGGCGCAGTGCGCTTGGATCCGATCCGGCCCAGAGTTCACCGGGCAGGTTCGCCAGGGCTTCCTCCTCCAGGGGTGCGGCGCAGTGGGGACAGTTGAGCCGCAGCAGGCGCTGGCCCAGCAGGGCTCGCAGGCAGGTGGACAGGAGGTCCCGGTCCAATCCCATCCCCGCCAGGCGGAGCAGGGCCTCATCCGCCGTCGCCGTGTGGAGCGTGGACAGGACCAGATGGCCGGTAAGGGCGGCCCGCAGAGCCACTTCCGCCGTTTCCCCATCGCGAATTTCCCCGACAAAGATGACATCCGGATCGTGGCGCAGGAAGGCCCGCAGCACGGTGGAAAAGGTGCGTCCGACGGCCAGGTCAACGGATACCTGCAGAGCTCCCTCCAGGGCGTATTCCACGGGATCTTCCACGGTGAGAATTTTTTGCTCCCGGCCGCGCCATTCCTCGAGAAGGGCGTAGAGGGTGGTGGTCTTTCCGCTGCCGGTGGGACCGATGGCCAGCAGGAGCCCGCTGCCCGTGGCAAGTTTCCGCAGCTGTTCCACCAGGGGCGCGTCCATGCCAAGGTCTTCCAGGCGAAGAAAATGGCGACGTCTGTCCAGCACGCGGAGGGCGATGCTCTCCCCCCAGCGCGTGGGCAGGATGGAGATGCGAAGGTCAACGCCGGCGCCGTCCGAATCCCTCCAGCGGAACCGCCCATCCTGGGGACGGAAATGTTCCGCGATGGACAGCCCGGCCAGGGATTTTAGCCGTACGGAAAGGGCCCGACCCAGCTCCAGGGGCAGTCGGCCAAGGGGTTCCAGCTCCCCATCCACGCGCATGCGCACCAGCACCGAGTCGCGCTCCCACTCCCAGTGCACGTCGGATGCCTCCGCGGCCACGGCCCGGGCCAGCAGGCCATCGCAGAGGCTGGCGATCCGGGAAATTGGCCCATCGGACGGGATGCCGCCGCCCTCCTTTTTCCCAATTTTTGCCACCGGAACCAGATTGTCCCGCTGGGCAATCGCCGCAAGCCTAACTCGCGGGACGGACCAGCGCATTCGACCCACTCAGAAAATGCAAAAAACGGTCACTGAATCATTCTCAAGTAGCCGATGGCCGGGGAGCGGTGGAGCCGTTCGCGATGTCCACCAGGGATATTCCGATCCCTCCCTTGTTGTTCCGCAGGAATTGGCCACGGGAATTAGACATTTTTCAAAATTCGAAAAACGGCTCCCCAAAAGGCTTGGCAGGGAAAAATCCGGTGGTGTGCTCGTATTATACGTATGGAACACACCAATACGTATGGAACACACCACGTCGACACTGGAATCTTTTCGCGGGGATGCAAGCACTTATTCAGCGAAATTTTGGAACGCATCCCAAAAACTTTGCGCACTTGCTGGGCTTACGAAAGGAAAATACGTCCGTCGAAGAAAGGGAGCGGCGTGGTCGACCGAGAAAGTTGGACTGGAAACAATCGTTGGCAATGACGCTCGAACGCTCAATAGGGAGCATTTGGACGCAGTCGAATTACTTTGCAATCGTCGAGCGCTAGGCTCAGGACCCGTAAAACCACACTCCACCTCCATCTGGAAAAGTGACCGATACGGATCTGTGGCGCAGGAACTTGACTTCTTGAGGGAAGGGCTTCTCACGGGCGCTGCCCGGCGGAGCGGGCAGTGCCGCGGGCCGGCCCTGCTAGAGAAAAGGCTACGCGGGGCGACCTGCACGCTGCGACAGCAGAAGCATCGCGGCCTCGAGGACCGGCCAGGCCCGGTTGGGGGCGCCGCCCCACCGTCAACCGGCGGACCGGGTTTACGAGTCCTGAACCTAGAACAGGGGGACCAAACACCTACTTCTATCTTAATGAAGGTTTTTGCCAATTGTTAGAGGAACTTGAATTATTCACTTCTTTAAACTATTCCTCATAAACATTCTTCCAATGGGCAAATGATTTCATGCCTGCATATTTAAGAAGTTTATCCAAGGCCAATCCAACTTTACCATCAAAATCACGATTTGCCCGAAGCATAATCCACCTGCGCAGCTCATTATTTGAATCCTCTAATGCATTTCGAATAACATCAGGGGACGATCGCCTTTGAAATATTTTCAGTACTTGGCTCAAAATAGCGCCATCGCAACAGTGCTCAAATAGGGCCGGAGCAAAGCCTTTTTTGAGAAAAATTAAACATTCAATCAAACTGCCTGGAAGCAACTTTATTAAGCCTAGAGCATTGTCCCACTCAATTTGAGACATATTCCGCTCGAATTTATCCCAGCTCGCAAAAGCATTGCTTAGATTCTCGTAGGTCAGGTCTTCCGTGACACCGAAATCGCGAAGTTTTTCCGATAGCCTATTTTTTTCCCCCTTGGTCAGGTCAAAAAGAGTTGTCCCCCTTTCGCATTGGCGGGCGATCCCGAAGGCAATCAAGCCGATCAGGGCCACGGTTCCGCAGGCGGCAAGCACCGTCCCTAGAACGATGGGAGAGAAGAGAACTGTTGTTAAAAATAGAATCACCATCGCCGCCGTGGCAGCGACCGCCAGGGCTGTCATAGCAATTCCAATGCCCTGCGCAAGCATTTGCTTTGTGGGAACGATGAGCTTTATTTCACAATTTTGCATTTCCGCAAAACTTCGTACCTCGGAATTCATCCTGTAATACGCTCCGGTCCAGTTTCCGAACGTAGCGGACCACATTACGCGCATGCCAAGCAGGGGCCAAATTCCGCACCCAATAAGTATGGTTCCCAAACGTTTGTCGAAATGTTGCGCAATGAAACCCAGCAAAAGCAGCGGTAGGCCGATTGGCAGCCAGGCAACGCCAAGCACGGCCATGGCCGGGATGGCCAAGAGCTCGAGGGTCTTTGTGCAAACGAAAAAAAGCATCCGGCCGGCGCTGACACTCCAATTCGACCTGGAAATGTTTTTGAACGAGCACAGCGCCAAATCACCGCATGTGGGCACAGCCATGGGAAACCGACTACGGGAATTTGGTGCGAATGGCAAGCCCCAAGCGTGGACAAAACAGAAAATTTTACTCCAACCGCAAAACAAGGCGAAAAATTTTTAGACAAAACTTCTTACTTGGACGACGGCTTCGCCCATGATCATCCGCGAAAAGCCGTCTCCGCGGCCATTGGCATCGGGTTGATGCCCATGAATCTCAGCTTTTAACTATTTTT
>JAITSI010000066.1 GCA_031287845.1 Puniceicoccales bacterium | reverse complement strand
TGTAGTACGAGTGACGATGGTCGTCTCGGGTGGGACCACGCTGCTGGCCCTGGCAGGTGTGGTAACGGCTGCGGTGCTGATCTTTACAGCTTCTCTCGCCGTCCTGTGGCCCATGCTGATTGGCTGCGCCTGCGCCGCCGCCGTGGGGGCGATTATCTTCATGGTTGTCCGCTGCGCTTGCCTCAAAAATGGAGGGGAAAACACGGAAAAGGACGGCAAACCATTCGATGCTTCTTTGCAAAAAAATGCATCTTCCCAAAGCTCAAATACGGAAACGGAATTAGCGCCGGAACTTGCGCAAGTTCAACCCCAAGCCACACAGGACACAACTACCAAATTCGCCTACGCTTTGGATGTCATGAAAGATGATGTAACAATATCTGATGCGCTGGCAACCCTGGCAGCGAATAATGGCGTCCAACTTTCTGAAAATGACAGAGGCGAAATATGCAGGTTAGTTCATAATATAGGAGCAAATACGCTCGGTGATTTGCGCCAGGAAAGATCCGCTTGTTTTTATTTAATTGATATATACTACAATATATCAAATGATGCCCTGCCGTTCCTTTTTCCAATTTTAGCATTATTTCCCGATTCGGAATTTTACTTAGATCGAAATAAAGATGGTGGTTTATGTGTAGGTGTTGCATTTCACGAAATTATTCCCTTTTATTATCATCAATTTAGCACATATTCGGTTTTCAATCACAGCAATTCTGAATATTTCAAGAGTTCATTTTTATATGACGAATCAAAAAATATTGCGAATAAATACATTTTTGCCGTCCACTACGCGGAAGAGAATAAGGAGAGGCGTCTTGTTGTCGATTATTCATGGCAAGCTACTGATGTACCCATACCTCAAACGATCCCAGGGGGCGAAGAGGACGAAGAGAATTTGGAAGGCCGGGAAGATGCAAACGATTCCTCTCCGACTCAAACCCGGGTCTATGTTGACGACTATTGACCATGGCCAGCGTTTCCGGTGGGATAAAAACCTGCACCGGCGGCGCCGGCGGTTGGGAAGGGACAAAAAAGATTGTGCACGCGGGGAAAAATTTATGGCACCCGCAACCCCGCGACATCTCCTGGCTCTACCATTGCCCCGTTTTTCGCCGCTACCCCCAGGTCCATGTCCGCCGCCATGGGTAATTTTTAAAAAATTTTGCAGAGAAGCTGGCCAGATGCCCGGTTCCCGCCTAGCATTTTCCCGTGGAGAATTGGGAAAAGGTTCTGGCCCAGGCGGAAGTGGCGGGCTGCATTTGTTCGACGACGGCTGGCAACGTGCGGGAATGGCGGTCGACGGCCAATCTGCCCCGCTGGGCGGCCTCGGTGATCGACGAACTATTAAAAAGGGAGCTCTGGCAGGAGCTGGACGGTCGTTTTTTCCGATCCCTGGCCTTCGGCACGGCCGGCATGCGGGGAAGGGTAATTGCGCCGGTTCCGCTGGGCGAGGAACGGGACGGCCAGGGGAAGCCAACCCGGGCCGGAGTGGGATCCGCCTATCTAAATGACTTTGGCATCGTCCGCGCCACCATCGCCCTCTACCGCCACTGGGAAAATTGGCTGGCCCAGGCCGGGCAGCACGGAGAAGTTGCAAAGGTGGCCATCGCCTACGACGTGCGGCACTTTTCCCGCCACTTTGCCGAAATCGCCGCCGGCACCTGGCAGGCCCTCGGGGGAAACGCCTTTCTCTTCGCCGGGCCCCGCTCCACGCCCCAGCTCAGCTTTGCCCTGCGCCAGCTGCGGGCCACCACGGGCATCGTCGTCACGGCAAGTCACAACCCGCCCTACGACAACGGCTACAAGGTCTATGCACCATCGGGGGAGCAAATTGTGGATCCCCACGCCGCGGCCATCATGGAACGCTTCGGGGCCACGACCCTGGAGGAGGCCTGCAACCTGCTCGCCAATCTCCCCGCACCGGAGCGAAGCCACCGGTCCCTGCCCCGGGAACTGGATGAAACCTATTGCAAATGCGTGGAAGATAATCTGGTGGACGCGGACGCCCTCAGCCACCTGGACCGGCCGGTGATTTTCACCCCCCTCCACGGCACGGGGGCCGTGATTGGCATGGAACTCCTCGGACGGTTGCAGATCCCATTCGCCGCCGTGGAATCCCAGTGCGTCCCCGACCCGGAGTTCTCCACGGTCCCATCGCCCAATCCGGAAAATCGCAGCGCCCTTGCCCTCGCCCTTTCCCTGGCCGATGCCCGCGGCACGGACCTGGCCCTGGCCATGGATCCCGACGCCGACCGCCTGGCCATCGCCATCCGCGGTAAAAACGGCACCATGCGCGGCCTGACCGGCAATGAAATTGCGGTGCTATTGGTGGCCTATCGGCTTGAAGCGTTGCGGCGCAAGGGCTTGCTTACTTCAAAAACTGCGCCCCACATGGCCATACTCCGCTCCCTGGTCACCACACCCCTGCTGGACCGGATCGGCGAGGCCCACGGCGTCCGCACGGTTACCCTGCCAACCGGCTTCAAGTGGATCGGCAAGCGGCTGCAGGAGTACGAGTCGGAGCTGGTGGAGACAATTTTTCGCGAAACCGGGTTGCCCATCGACTACCGCTCCCTGGACGGGGAAAATCGCCGCCGGCTTCTCCTGGCCAAGGGCACGTACCTGGTTCTGGCCGCGGAGGAAAGCTGCGGCTTCATGGCCCTGGACCACACCCGCGACAAGGACGCCCATTCCGCCATGCTCATGGTCTGCGAGGCAATCGGAGCCCTCCGGCGGGACGGCATCCACCCGGAGGACTACCTGGACAGCATCCACCGCCGCCACGGCTACCACGGCGAACGGCTGCACACCGTCACCCTGGCCAGCGGCGCGGAAGGGGACCGGCAAATTCGCACCCTGCTCCAGTCCCTGCGCGACTCTCCGCCAAAGACCTTGGAGCCCCTGGCCATCACCCGCTGGGTCAACCTGGAGCGGGAAACCATTCCCGACGGGGACGGAAGGGATGTGCCGGCCCAGTCCACCTTTCTAATAGATCTGGAAAAGGGCTACCGGCTGGCCATCCGGCCCAGCGGAACCGAGGCAAAGGTGAAATTCTATCTCTTCGCCCGGGAAGAAGGTTCGGACCTGGAACTGGCCCGGCGCAACGCAGCCCACACCTTCGACAAACTGGTGGCCTCCATCGACGGCCTGCTGGCGAAACGCATGGCCTAGAATCAAACTCCACGAACCCGGTCCGCCGGACGATGGCCCAATGGGAGCTATTTTCTCCTGCAAATCCCTCTCCCGCAGGGTTCCAGCCGGCCGCCGCCACGGGTCTACTCCGCCACGCTTAATCTTTTTGTCAAATTTTAGGTGGTTCGGGGATCCGCCGCCGGCAAAACCAATGGAACCCACCCTCTCCCAAAATTGCGTTGAATGCAATTTTTAGGCCTTGGAAAAATGTCCAATGCCCGTCCAGGCGTGGACCTTGCCGCCGGGAAACCCATCAGATTCCCCGGCCAGCGGCGTCCAATCCGGGCCACGGTCCATAAAAATTTTTTTTCGCCGGAGTGAAATTCTTAGAAAATTTCCCTTGCATACCCCGCGAACCTAGGATTAATGGCCCAAGGTCCGACCGTGATCGGGCTAATGAGAACGAACATACGGATACGAAAATGAATCTGGAAGACGAACTTAAAAACTTGGATCGGGAAGTTGAGCGCATTGCCCGGCGGAAGAAGGAGTTGCTGCTGCGCCAGGAGGCGGCCCAGAAGGCCAAGAGCTTGGATGTGATCTACGAGGAAAGTGGCTACGCTTCGCCGCAGGATCTGGTAGAGGCACTCATTCGCCGTTTTGGACTGAGCGTTACCGGAGAGAACCTGCTCCGCCGCAAACGCAGACGTACTAGGGTGACGGCCGGCCTAAGGGATTCCATCCGCCAGGATTGCGCGGCAGGATTTTCCAAAAACCGTGCTTCCAAAAAGTACAACATCAGCTATGCGGTGGTTTCCAAGGTTCTCACGGGAAACTACGACCATCTGGCCTAGGTCAGAAAGCCCGGAATCGGCACGCCAACTGGGAGATCGTGGGGGTATTGTCCCGGCGACAAGACCTCTCCCCGCGTGGAGTGCCGTACCGATCGACCGACGTCCTCCATTGAAGCGATTCTAGCCCCGTCGCCAGAAAATTTGGGTGCGTAGCGAAGGTGCCTTGCCTAGGATCCAAGCGTCTAAAATCTTGGCCGGTAGACATTTCACTCAACCAGGGAGTTCACATCAACACCGCCGAATGCCTGCCGCCAGCGTTAATCTGAAATTCAGGCAAGCAAGTATCCCGTCAAAATGGATGGCAAGTTTACGCCGGCTCCTGATTGCGTTGAATGCTATCTTTTTTTTTAGCCGATCCTTTTGAATATCGGAATTTTCCCCATTAAGGATTTTGTTCTTTTCCCCATTTTTGGC
>JAITSI010000014.1 GCA_031287845.1 Puniceicoccales bacterium | reverse complement strand
GGGCCTCGAGGGCCGGCAGGCCCGGTTGGGAGCGAAGCCCCAAGATTCTCCTTGCCCCCCGCTTCGGTTTGCACAGATTGGTCCGGTGGATCCCTGGCTCCTGCGGCTGTGTATTTTTTTCCTCGTCGGCTACGCGCTGGGCTCCCTGCCGGCGGCCGTCCCCGTGGCCCGGCTGTGCGGGGTTTCCATTCTTTCCTGCGGCAGTGGCAATCCCGGCGCAACCAACGTGTGCCGCTGCCTGGGACGGCGCATGGGCTGGCTGGTATTTGTGCTGGATGCGGCCAAGGGCTGCGCGGCGGCCTACCTGCCCCTGCATTTTTCGGACCCGCCCTGCGCCATCGCCGGACTTTCCGGGGCCATCCTGGGCCATGGCTTTTCTCCCCTGCTCCGCTTCCGGGGAGGCAAGGGCGTTGCCGTCACCGTCGGCGGCCTGGCAGTCTGGATGCCCAACGTCCTCTCCATCGGCGTCCTCACCTGGCTGGCCGTGTTCGCAGCCACCCGCTTCGTTTCCCTGGCATCGCTCTGCCTGGCCCTTACCCTTCCCCTCTGCTCCTACCTGTTTGGGCGAACTTTTGGAGAAAATTGCTTCACCGCCGCGCTGGCCGCCTTCCTCATCCTGCGCCACCGGGCCAACATCCGCCGGCTCCTTGCCGGGACGGAGCACCGCTTCGCGGGGGCGGGAGGCGAGGAAAAAAATTAGGCCGTGGAATTTTCCGGCGAGGGCCTTCCCGACCGCCTGCTGCGGGAAATCGTGGCGGACGCCGGTCGTCGGAGGGCTTCCGACGTGCACCTGGAGCCGGGGGAGGGCCAGCTGCGGGTCCGGCTGCGCGTCGACGGAAGGCTAATCCCCGGACGAATTTTACACCCATCGCTGCGGGAGGCGCTGCTGCGCCGGCTGAAGGTCCTTTCCGGCCTGGCCCTGGACATCTCCCAGCTGCCCCAGGACGGCAAATGGCTTTTGGAGTGTGACGGCGAGCCCTGGGACATCCGCGTTTCCACCATTCCCTTCCTCCACGGGGAGGGGGCTGTGCTGCGCCTTCTCCGGCGGCCGTCCCTGGACCAGGGCCTGACGGCGCTCGGCTATTCCCCCGCCGCTGCCGCTGCCATCGACGCTCTCCTTGCCGGCCCCGACGGCCTTTTTCTGTTCGTTGGCCCCACCGGCTGCGGCAAGTCCACCAGCGCCCACGCCATCCTCCACGGCCTCGCCGGCGGCCGGAGAAAGATTCTCTCCATCGAAGATCCGGTGGAGTACTCCCAGAAGGGCGTGCAGGCCGTCGCCGTCGCCCCGGAGCAGGGTTTGTCCTTTGCCAGTGCCCTGCGGGCCGTCCTCCGCCAGTCCCCCGACGTCCTATTTTTGGGGGAAATCCGCGACGGGGAAACCGCTGCCGTTGCGGTGCAGGCAGCCCTCACCAGCCACCGCGTGCTGGGCACCCTCCACTGCCGGGATAGCTCCGAGGCCGTCCCCCGCCTGCGCCAGCTGGGCGTGGCCAGCGACCTCCTCCACGCCGCCCTGAAGGGTGTGCTGGCCCAGCGCCTGGTCCGCAGGCTCTGCCCCCACTGCCGCACGCCGCGCCTTCCCGCCATCGCCCTGGCCCGCTGGCTCCGGCTGGACCCATCCCGGCCCCTATTCCATCCCACCGGCTGTGCCCGCTGCGATGGCCGAGGATTTTTGGGCCAAACCGTTCTTTGGGAATTGGGAAACCTGCGGCGGAGGACATCGCCCGACCAGCCCCCCGACCGGTCTACCCTGTGGAATTGCCTGCGGGAACGGGTCCTGGCCGGAGAAACCACGGCGGAGGAGGGCTACGCGACCCTGTGGCCAATTTCCAGCTAGGTGTTTGGAACCGTAAATCCAGTCCGCCGGTTAACGGTGGGGCTGCGCCCCCCAGCACCCCCCGCGAAATGCCGTGGCACCGACGCCTGGGGGAAGCGGAGCATGGCGGAGCTGGAGGCAGCGCCCCCAACCGATCCGCCGGCCCTGGAGGCCAGGAGGTCGCAAAGGGGGCTGCCGCGCCCCTTTGCCAATCCCCCGCCCACGGAGTGCCGCTGCATCGATAGTTGGGGGAAGCGGAGCTGGGGGCAAAGCCCCCAATGGGGCCCGGCCGGCCCTCGAGGCCCCCTCGCTTCGCTCGGGACGCCGGACAGACGGGCGCTACGGACGGTTCCATCCAAGGCTGGCGAGCCGGCCCAACCCCAGGGGATGATAGAACGAGGTACTGGGCGATGCTTCTGCCATGGCAGATGCCATGGGCAGCGCGCAGGTCGCCCCGCGTAGCTCTTTCTCCATCAGGGCCGGCCCGCGGCACTGCCCGCTCCGCCGGGCAGCGCCCGTGAAAGGTCTTTCCCTCAAGAAGTCAAGTTCCTGCACAACAGGGTCCATATTGGTCATCTTTCCAGATGGAGATGGAGTGTGGTTTTACGAGTCCTGAGCCTAGAATTCATAGCAGAGCTGGGCGCTGGCGTGGCCGTCGCGCCGGCCGTGGGCGAAGTCGCTGGACCAGCTTAGGTTGCCGCTCCAGTGGCGGTCGAAGTGCCGGCAAATGGCCAGGGAAATTGCCGCGGAGCTGCGGGCACCGTAGCCGATGATTGGGAACAGCTCGGCGGTGCTGCCCTGCTTGTAGGCCGTTGGGTTGCTGTGGTTTCGCATGGCCTGGCAGCGCCAGGTAACGGTGGTGGAAATGTGGCCGCACTTGCCGTTTCCATTGGCGGAGATTGTCCTCGCCAGGCCCACGCCCAGGGCCGTGGTGAAGAACCGGTGGTCCACGTTGCCAATGCGAAGTGCCCCGCTGCCGCCGTCTTCCGCATAGCCGTTCTGCCGCTGCCAGCCGTATTCCGCACCAAGCTTGGGGCCGATGCGCCAGCCGAGGCAGCG
>JAITSI010000073.1 GCA_031287845.1 Puniceicoccales bacterium | reverse complement strand
CAATGCGCTATCATCCCTCGCTTCGCTCGGGACGCCGGACGGACGGGCGTTAGGGACGGTTCCATCCAAAGCTGGCGGGCCGGCCCAACCCCAGGAGATGATAGAACGAGGTGCTGGGCGATGCTTCTGCTATCGCAGCGCGCAGGTCGCCCCGCGTAACCTTTTTGCCATCAGGGCCGGCCCGCGGCACTGCCCGCTTCGCCGGGCAGCGCCCGTAAGAGGCCCTTCCCTCAAGATGTCAAGCTCCTGCACCACAGGTCCGTATCGGTCACTTTTTCGGGTGGAGGTGGAATGTGGTTTTACGGGTCCTGAGCCTGTGAGGTTCCGGTGAAATTGCACGGGATCAGGGGCCTGGTAGCCAAGTGGCTGATCGGGACAATCATAGAGCCGTGATTGGAACAATGATTGCGCAAACGACGCGGATCCTTTCCGCCGTGCGGCTGCCCGGCTGAGCATCTGCCCGTTCGCTAAAAAATTGGTCGGGGCCGTTGGGAATGGCAAGCGGCCCGCGGGCGGCGCCGCGGGCAAGTCCGGGAGACGGAAGGACAAGCCGGGATTATTTTCCCTGCCAAGTCCTTGGCAGCGGCGCCGGTTCCCCATCCCGTCCCGCCGGTGCGTTCGCGGCCGGATGGGTCCGCCGTGCCGCCGGAAGGAGCCGTGCCGCCGTTCGTCCGGCCGGAAATGGGAATGGGTGGACAAGAAAGACCTTGACCGGGCCGGCAATTTGCATGGGAATTGGGGAAATGGAACTGCGCGTGGAAAAGGATGTGCTGAACGGCGGACTGCAGGCCGTGGCCGGCGTGGCGCCGGCGCGGCCAACCGCGCCCATCCTGGCCAATGCCCTGCTGGAGGCCGATGGAGAGACCCTAACCCTCAGCGCAACGAACCTGGACCTTGGCGTGCGCTGCACCATCCCCGCGGCGGTAAAGGTTGCCGGCAGTGTCACCCTTCCCGTCCGCAAGCTGGCCGCCATCGCCCGTGCCCTTCCCAGCGCCGCGGTGGACCTGGTCGCCCAGAAGGGGGGCGGGGCGGTAAAAATTTCCGGCGGCGGTTCCCTCTTCCGCCTGGCGACGCTGGCGGTGGAGGACTTTCCCGGCCTGTCCGAGCCCGATGGCCCGTCCCAGCAGCTTTCCCTGCCCGCCGGCGAACTGCTGGGCCTGCTGCGGCTTGTGGACTATGCCCAATCCGCCGACGAGGACCGCCACATTCTCCATGGCATCCACTTCCGCTTTGCGGACGATTCGCTGACAATCGTTGCCACCGACGGCCGCCGCCTGGCCGCCATTAGCCGGCCGGACTCGCCGGGTGACGGCGCCGTGACAATCCCCGCCCGCACCGTTACCACCCTGAAGGAGCTGCTTGCCGGCGGCACCACCGCCTCCATTGCCTTTTCCCCGCGGCAATTTTCCTTTGCCATCGACTATCCCGAAAGCGTTGCCGCGCCGCGGTCCGTCTACGGGGTCAGCAAGGTGGTGGAGGGGGCCTATCCCAACTACCGCCAGGTGATTCCCGGAGCGACCCGCTATCGGGTACGGCTTGCCCGGGAGGTCCTTCTGGACGCCCTGCAGCGGGTTACCCTGGTGAGCAGTGGCACGGCACCGTCCGTACAGCTCAAGTTTTCCCAGGACCTGCTGGAGCTGTCCTCCTCCAGCCCCGAGTACGGCGAAGCCCACGAGCGCCTGGCCGTCCCATTTCCCGCCGGAGAAGGACTGGAAATTGCCTTCAACCCGCGCTACCTCGTGGAACCGCTGCGGGCACTGTCCGACGAGGAGCTATTTTTGGAGCTGCGGGACAGCCTGGACCCCTGCGTCCTCCGCCGCACCGACTCCTTCCTCTGCGTGGTCATGCCCCTGCGGACCGGCAGCGCCTAGTGGTTCCCATGCCATTCCCCCCGGCCAGCCGTCCCATCCTCCTTTTGGGCGTTAGTTTGCTGTTTTTTGCCGGAGAATTGCTTTGCTATTTCCTGCGGCAGAAGGGCCTGCGCTATTCCATCCTGGGCCACTGGATCCGCTGGTGGGCCGTCTCCCTGGCCCTTGCCTGTTCGCTCAAGCTTTCCACCGCGCCGGCAGCTCCCCTCGGCCTGCTCTTCGCCACCGGCGCCACCTCCTGGTTTCTCTGGGAGAGCATGCTGCTCTGGCTCCACGTCCACCGCATCGGCTCCCGGCTTTCTCCCATTTTTCCCAGCTACGTTGCCCTGGATGGCAAAATTTGCTGGCCCGGCGCCACGGGAATGCAGGCCATGCGGGATCTGCTACGGCAGAATGGTTTTTCCCTGGAGTGCGTGGCCCGGACCGACCCGGCCAGCCCCCAGCAATTTTTCTGCCTCATTTTCCGCTCCGACGACGGGCTTTCCCGGCTCCTGCTGCGCTTTTCCGGCCAGACGCTTCCCTTTTTCTTTCCCACCTCGCTGATCTACTCGCTCACCGCCGATGGCCGCACCGTGCTGACGGAGAATTCCTCCGGCGTCTTTGCCGGCTACTACCCTCCCTCCTGGTCCGTGGCCCGGCGCCCGCTCCGGCAAAGGTTGACCGCCTTGCTTGACCTCCACGGCCGCCGGCAGAGGCGGCACCGGCCGATTCCCCTGGACGGCGATCCCCTGGAGCAGATCAACGCCATGCAGCGGGCACTCCGGGAGGAAAACTGGGCCCGGTCCTTCCTCGTCCGCTCCGGCGAAGGCCAGCGGGATTGCCTCTCCGCGGAGGCCGGCTTCCGCATCTGGCTGGAATTTTTGCTCCTGCGCTACCTGGGTCGCCCCCTCACCTAACCCCGTCTCCACATGATACTTCCATCCATTGCCATCGCCCTTGCCCTGATTTCCCTGGCCGCCACCGCCCTGGCCATTCCCATCCAGCTCGCCGTCGAGTGCCGGGATAGCCGCGGCCGCGACCCCCGCTTCCACGTTTTCCACTGCGACCGCTGCCGCCGCTTTCTGTCGGACCCGTCCCCATCCCTGCGCTGCCCCCACTGCGGCACGTCCCTGCAGCCCCTGAAAGTGTGACGCCGTGCGCTACCTGGCCATTGACTACGGCAGCCGGCGAACCGGCCTTGCCCTGGGCGAGGATGAGCCGGGGGTCGCCGTACCCATTGCCCCCATCCTCGGCGCGCCCTGGATCGCCCTGGAGCGCACGATCCGGACCCGGCGCGTCGACGCCGTCGTGCTGGGCCATCCCCTCGGGCCGGATGGGCAGGAAGGCAGCTGGGCCAGGCGCGTGAGGGACTTCGGCCGGCAGCTGGAGGAGCGGTTCGGCCTACCCGTGCACCTCTCCGATGAGCATCTCACCAGCTGGGCGGTGGAACGGGAAATGGCAATGCGGGTCCGGGAAGCCGGGCTCGCCCAGCTGCGCCGCCAGCGGCGTAGCGGGCTCGCCGACTCCCGGGCGGCCGCGCTGCTGCTGCAGGAATTCCTGGACGGCCGGAGGAGGGAAAATGGCGCACGGGACCCTGTCCCGGCGCGGGAAAATGGGAACCGGTGCGGCGATTTTTTCGATAAATCCTTCCTTTTCTGAAAAACCATGGGGGAAAAACAGCGCTGGCGCGGCATCTGCGCCTACGACGGGACGGACTTTTCCGGCTGGCAGAGCCAGCTATCGGGCAACACAATCCAGGACCGGCTGGAGCAGCGCCTGGGAAAAATTTTTCGGCCGGGCACCGCCGCCGTCGGCTCCGGCCGCACCGATGCCGGCGTCCACGCGCTGGGCCAGGTTTTCCACTTCGATTCCCCGCCCTGGCGCCACGGGACGGAATGCCTTCTCCGGGCCATCGGCGACGGCCTTCCCCCCGCCATCCGCCTGCTGGACCTCGCCCCCGTCCCCGCCGACTTCCATGCCCGCTTCTCCGCCACCGGCAAGCGCTACTGCTACCGGCTGGCCGGCGGCCCCTCCGACCCCTTCCGCTTCCGCTTCCGCTGGTTTCTGGGCCACCTCGCCTTCTCCGGCGAAATTTTGCAAAAAACTGCCCCGCTGTTCCTCGGCACCCATGACTTTTCCTCCTTCGCCAATCGCCGGGGAGATGGGGACCCGCACCGCACCATCAGCCGCAGCGAATTTTTCGACGACGGCGTGGGCTGGACCTACGCCGTGGAGGGATCCGGCTTTCTCTACCGCATGGTGCGCCGCCTGGTGGGAGCGCTCCTGGCCGTGGCCTGCGCCAAGGCAAGGGAACGGGACATTCTGGACCGGCTGCGCCATCCGGGACAGCTGCCGGCCTTGCCCACGGCCCCACCCCAGGGACTTTTCCTGGAGCGGGTCTTCTATCCTCCCCACGCCCCCGGCGGGCACCGGCCCGGAGAAATTCCAAACGACGACCCGCCAAACTTTTGGGAGGAGCCGATGGCGCCATGGGCCAGCGGCAAAAGCCCTGGCGGAGAGAGAGGGATTCGAACCCTCGAGTCCCGTTTTATAGGACCACCTTCTTAGCAGGAAGGCGCTTTCGACCGCTCAGCCATCTCTCCGACGGCCCCATTGCTAGGTTTTTCGACCGCGGCGGTCAAGGGCGATTCGCCGCCGCGCGGGGAATTCATTCGCCCTGGGGTCAGACCGCATAAATTTCTTCTGGGTTCACGGCCTCCCAATCCTCTCCGAGGAATAATTTCCAAGCCCTGTTCCGCGGAACGGAAGGCGGCTGTTCCTTCTGTCTTGGACGACCGCCGGTTGGCGGTGGGGCTGCGCCCCCTCTGGCACCCCCTCCGCGAAGTACCGTCGCCACGGCACCGGTGGCCTGGGGGAAGCGAAGCCGGGGGAAGCGCCCCCAGCCGGGCCGGAGGTCGCAAAGGGGGCTGCCGCGCCCCTTTGCCAATCCCCCGCCCATGGAGTGCCGCTGCATCGATAGTTGGGGGAAGCGAAGCTGGGGGCAAAGCCCCCAAAAGGGCCTGGCCGGCCCTCGAGGCCCCCTCGCTTCGCTCGGGACGCCGGCCGGACGGGCGCTACGGACAGTTCCATCCAAAGCTGGCGGGCCGGCCCAACCCCAGGAGATGATAGAATGGGGTATTGGGCGATGCTTCTGCCATGGCAGATGCCATGGGCAGCGCGCAGGTCGCCCCGCGTGGCCTTTTTGCCATCAGGGCCGGCCCGCGGCACTGCCCGCTCCGCCGGGCAGCGCCCGTGAGCGGCCTTTCCCTCAAAAAGTCAAGCTCCTGCACAACAGGTCCGTATCGGTCACTATTCCAGGTGGAGGTGGAATGTGGTTTTACGGGTCCTGACCCAAGGAATCCGTGGGTGCTTGGGATCAGACCGTAGCAGCCTGGCCACCGGTCGAGGATTTCGATGGGGCCGCTACGGTCTTTTGCCAATCTTTCAAGATCTTTTCAATACTTTTCCTAAGTTCGGCTTCATCCGGTGCGTATTTCCAGGATTTCGTCATTTGCCGCAGTTTCTGCCGCGTTTTTTTCCTGTTGGAGGAGACGAAATGGAAAAACTTTAACGGAATTTCTTCCCGCATATTTTTAATTGTAAGCATCTTCTTTTGAAGATCCTCGGGACAGGTTCCAAGCAGATTTAAAATTCGTACGCAGCCCCGGTCGCTCCCATTGAAAGCGATGCCGTAAAAAATTTCACAATTAATTTCAAAAAACTGGCCGAGTGTACCCTGGTCCAAGCTTTCTAAAAAATCTAGGGCCAGCCGTTCCTGCGGTGGGGGATTCAAACTAAAAATAAGATCAAAAAGCATAAAGGATTGCTTCCATGTTTCCGGTTGGCCGCCGGATATGTTTTCCAGTTTTATTTCAAACTCCTTTTCTGGAACCACCCTGGGGTCGTCACATGTCGCAATCTTATCCAAAAAGGAAAGAATGCTTTTCCTGTTGACGTCTTCATGGACGTAACGGAAATTTTCCTTGAGTGCCAGTGCCAGGGCATGCAACTTCTGCAATTGCTTCTCCTTCGGTTGTTGTTCCTGTAATTGCTGTTTCTGCAATTGAAAACTGGTTCCGTGGACGAGGAAGACCAAAAGGCGGCGAATGGAGCGGAGTGGGGCAAGCGACCCTTCTCCGCCAATGGCACAGGCTACCATGGCGAATGGTATGCCAATGGCCATGGCCGGCAGGGCAAATAGCACGAATAGCGCAGCCCCCAGGCTGCCGAAAATTTTCCTTCCGGTCGAAGATTTCTTCTGGGTTAAATGAATTGGGGTGGGTAACCGTTGGGAATTATCTTGATCAGATAGGAGATTAGATCCCACCTCCGTTCCAGAACATGATGTGGCGGGAAGATTGTTGCCGGTACGTGTCATAGACGGTCCGCCATTGCCAAATGGCCCGGGCATCCGGGTCCCGCGCCCATAGTTCCCAGCGAAAAGCCGGCCCAGCGTCAAGCCAATTGCGCCGGGCCCGGGAGGGCATGGATTGAAATTTTATGCCGGCCTGGCCCGGTTGGAGACTCTGCCCCCGGCTCCGCTGCACTTTCCCCCTTCCCCGGTTGCCCGTGCCGCGGCACTGCGCGGAGGAAGAATTGGCAAAGGGAGCGCAGCCCCCGCCGGAACCATCGCCCCCACCTGCCCGCCGCTCACCGCGTTCCTCCGAGGCCAACCTCCACCATGGGACCGGTCGGCGGCTGGAGGGAAACGCACTTCCGCTCGGGATCGACGGCCACAAGCATGCAGTCACCGCCGGGGAGGGGAAAGGACTGGCCAATGGAGGAGAGCCGGTGCAGGGTGACGCCGCCGTTGGTTTCCGCCCGAATTTCCACCCTGTAGTTTCCGGACATGGTGCGGGAGCCCATGCGCAGGCAGCGCTCCGTCTCGTCGTCGCTGTCCCAGAGGAACACGCGCAGGCTCCTGCCCTGGGTTTCCCACTCCCAGCGGAGAATTGTTGGGCCCCCCCCCTCCGCGGACTCCCCCTGGCGCAGGGCGAGGACGGAACCTGTCCTAGAATCCCGGAGGAACAGGCGCAGGGCCCCGTCGGCCTCCTCCACAAAGCCGTCCAGCTGGAGGTGGTAGGGTAACTCTTCCAGCCGCAGCAGCTGGAACTGGGTCGTCGGCAAGTTCACGCTGCCATGCCACTTCGTCGGCTTTCCCCGCTTCAATTCCACGGTGGGAGGGGAAAAAAGATCCACGTCCCGGCTTCCCCGTTCCGGCTCCGGCCAGTCGAAATCCGGCAGCAGGTGGAACTCCCCGGCGCCGATGACGCCTGGCGCCGCATCGCCGGGATCCAGGTTGGGCGACTGCCAGCCGAAGAGGAGCTGGCAGATGCGAACGGCAAAGAAGACCCCCACCACGCAGGCAACGGTGGCGATGGCGCGGCGCAGGTGCTGAAACAAATCCCCTTCCATCTAGCGGCCCTCCTCCCCCGGCAGCAGCTGGACCCATTCCAGAAAAACGGTGCACTGGACCGGCTGCGGGTCCACCAGCAACCAGCGGTTCCAGGGATCAGCCCCCGGCGGCTTGACCGGCACGGTTACGCGAATGTTGCGCAGGACGGCCGGCAGCAGCTGGTCCTCGAGGGCATTGAGAAAGTGGCGCAGCGTGGCCGTATGGCACTGGAACTGGAGCCGGTAGAGGCTGGTTTCGCAGTCCAGGATTGGCCGCAGCGTTGGCACCGGGCGGGAATCGAAGAGATCGTTGGGATGGGCGGAAAGTTCCTGGAGCGAGGCGCTGCCCCGGGAAATGGATTGGAAGCGCAGGTCCCCCGCCGAGGAGCGGAACAGGAGGGAGAGCAGGGTGCCAATTTTTCGAATTTCCCCGCGCCACTGCTCCATGGCCCCCTCCTCTATGCGGCCCTCGCGCACGGTGTCGCCGAAGCCGAAGCGTTCCCCGTCGAGCAGGACCACGGCACATTCCCCTGCCAATTCGACCAGCCGCTTGGATTCCTCCACCAGGTCGAAGTAAAATTCTGCCCAGCTAGTTGTGCTCGGCGGCGTTTCCAGCTCCTCCCGCTGCCGATCCCCTAGCGCCCGCTGGAACTGGACCCAGCTCCGGGCAACGACCGCCTCCATTTCCTCCACGTGGACCTCGGCGCAGTTGCCATAGGAGCGGGCCAGGAGGAGGATTTCGCCGTAGAGTTTATTGCAGCGGGAATCCAATTCGCGGGTCCGGGAACGGGAACGGACGTAGAAAAATCCCAAAACCAGGGTCACGGCGAGGACCGCCAGGGCCAGGGCAATGCGCACCTTTTGCTTCTTCTCCATGATTCCCTCACAGTTGCAGGTTCTGCAGGACCAGGGAGCAGTGGAAGGCCTGCAAAAATCCCTCCCGGGGTAAAATGACCACATTCTCCACCGCATTCACCCAGCGCAGGATCTGCAGCCCGGCCAGCAGCCGATCCAGGCCTTCCCTGGCCGCCGCATCCCCGTCCCGGGGCAGCAGCAGCTTGCCGGTCAGGGCAATGCGAGCGTGGGGCGACTGCCGATCCCCTTCCAGTTGAAATTCTTCCAGCCATGCATCCCCGGCCCTGGCCAGCACCGTCTGCAGGTCGGAGAACAGGCGCAGCCAATTTTCCTGGCGCTGGCGCACCGTGTCGATGCGGGTAAAGTTTTCCACCAGCCGCTCCTCCTCCTTCCGCACCAGCGCGTAGCGCTTGGCCAGGACCGTGGCCCGGGAATGGGCCTGGACCAGTTCCTGCCGCTGGCCGGCCAGCAAACTTCCCTCCAGGCCGTGGTAAGCGATGCCAACCAGGAGCATGCCCCAGAGCAGCGCCGTCGCCGCGGTGGCAACGCCCCGCACCTGGGCCGCGAGCTTGCGGCGCCGGATGAACTGGGGCAGGAATGGGCATGGGACGGAGCCCTGGAAGGTGCCCGCCTCGAGGAGCCGCATCCAGATGAGGGAGTCCAGCCGGCCGGCCCGGGCCCGGACGGAGCGGGCCAGCGTGCAGTGGTCCTCCGGCTGGAAGGCGTGTCCCTTGGCCCGGTATTTTTCCTGTAAAAGTTGCAGCAGCAGCGAATTATCCCCGCTCCCGTAGAAAAAAAACTCGGGGAAATGCTTGCCGCCCAGATGGTGGATCTGGTGCATTTCCGTGCGCAGGATCTCCTCGTGCAGGGCGGTGAAAAACTCCATTCCCCGCCGTTCCGCCGCCCGCTGCAGGTCCTCGTCCCCCACCTTTTGCCCCGCCAGCCAGCTCCGCAGGGCCCTCGCCCAGCGTTCCCCGCCGAGATCTCCCTCCCCGTCGGCGAAGAGCCTGTCCCAGCCAAAGTTCACGTAGCGCAGGTACGGCCGCTTCCCGCCCGTGAGGATGAGCGTCGTGCTGCCCTCGCCGATGCCCAGGTGCAGCAGATTGCTCGTCCGCGTTGCCGCCACCCGCAGGGCCCGGGAAAAATCCGCCATCAGGGGAGGAATCGCCCCATCCGGGTAAAAGCCCGCCGTGGCAAGAAGATCAAAGATCGGGGCAAGCTGGACCCGCTGCTCCGCAAAGACATAGTGGCCGTCGCCGCTGGCGCCGATGTGGTCCCAGACGTAGTCCTCGTGGGGAAATGGCTGGTCCAGGCCCAGGGCATCGGCCAGCGTGGCCCGCAGCAAAAATGGCTCCACCGCCGGCAACGCCACCCACTTGACCAGGGGAAGATTGTGGGGCAGGACAAGCGTGCAGGGCAGTCCGTGGAGGGAGCGGGGCAGGTCGGCCAGTGCCTTGGAAAGCGTCGGCCACCATTCCTCACCCGCGGCCAGATCCGCCCGGTGCACCTCGCGGCACAGCAGCTGGCCCTCGTCGGCCAGGAGACGCACCGCGATCAACTGACTGGACCCCAACGACAAAACGCAGCGGGTTCCCCGACCGGAGGCAAATGGCACCCGCTCCTTTGCCTTCCTTCCCCCGAACGGCCATAGGCGCATGGTGTCATTGTAGCCAAAAAAATCCCGACGGAAAGGGAAATTTGCTTCCCCCCGGCAAAATTTTCCACGAAAAAGCTTGGCCAGGTTTCGAAAAAAAACCAGAAATGGTTCCGCGGTGAGATATCCAAGCGGCTAAAGGGTGCAGACTGTAAATCTGTCGGGCATTGCCCTTCGGGGGTTCGAATCCCTCTCTCACCACCACTCCCAGAGCCACCTGAGGAGGAAAATGGCCCGAAAACAGGGGGCGGTCGACCATGTCCGGACGGAGCGGGACCAATTGGTAAAAAAAAAGGCCGGGAGGCCGGAGTGGAAGCCAGGCATCTGTTGCGGTCAGTAAAAATTTGGCTACGGGATAGGCTTGACAGGCGATGCATTTTAATCCATGCGACAGGAATGAAAATTGTCAAAAGAAAGGACAAAGCCTCGCCAAGTTACTGGGAAGAAAGGTTGATCAAGCCTAGGTATCGCAAGGGCAATGACATCTATGAGCTCTCCAACTGGTATGCCGTAATGTGCCGGGATAGGGACCAGCGGAAGTTGTGCCTCCAGACCGGTGACAAGAAGCAAGCGGCGGAGAGGGCAAGAGACGCCTACTGCCTGCTAAGACTTGAGGGATGGTGTGCGGTCATGGAAAAGTTCGGATGCGGCAGGAAGAAAGTCGAACGGAAAAGAGACCTGCTGACTGTCCAAGATTTCCTGAAAAAGGTAGAGAAAAGCCAGCTGCTGTCACCGAGGACATTTGGAGTCTACCGCCAAGCCATCCTTCAGATCATGGGGGAACAGCTATCTCTTACCGCAGAGGAGGTTAGAAAAAATCCCCTGGGCCGGCTTAGCGGAAAGCTACTTGAAGATTGGAAAAATGAATCTTTAAGAAAGAAGCTGTCCAATGGAACAAATAGGGGAGCAGCCATCACAACGATCAACACCCTCATTCGTAACGCAAAGAGCCTATTCTCGGAACGAATGCGAAAGGCAATAGGCATGGAGAAGTTACATTCACCATTCGATGGACTGAAACCATTCAAGGAGGAGAGCAAGCGCTATGTCACGAAGTTCTCCGCAAGGGATATGATGGTGGATGCCAACAGGGAGCTGAAGAAGGATAGGCCAGAGGAATACAAATTTTTCCTTCTAGCCATAGGGTGCGGACTAAGGAGAAACGAAATCGACAAGATGCTCTGGGAACAGATTGATCTGGAAGCGGGAAGGGTATCCATCTACCAAACTCCCATCTTCACACCCAAGCCTGGAGCCCAGGCAAGTGTGCCAATCTCCCCCTACATCGTGAAGGAATTGGCAGAGTTCAAGAAGGTCGCCAATGGACAGTTTGTAATTGAATCCAAAGGTAGGGCAAAGGAATACCGCTGTGACTCCATCTCCAAAAAACTGAACGGATGGTTGCATGGGAAGGGTATTCGGGAACAGAAACCATCCCATACTCTTCGAAAGGAATATGGGTCAGAGATCTGCAGAAAGCACGGAATCTACACGGCTAGCCTGGCTCTTAGGCATTCCTCCATCGCCACCACAGTGCAGCACTACGCGGACAAAACCCTGCAGGTCACCCCAGGGTTCGTGGAGGAGGCGGCAAAAAAAATGGAGTAAGTGAAAAAAATCCCTTGACACGTGTATTCGGAAATTATATAAAATTATAGAGGAGTGTTGCCAAAATGGCACACTCCTCTATATCTATATAGTCCTCAGTCCTTCCTAGCAGGAAGGACCATAGGGGGGAACCCCCTATAACCCCCGGCTCCGTCCGGAGAATTAGGTCAGTAAGGGGGACTACAGGGGGTTTCCCACCCCCTGTACCCCCGGGGCTCCGTCCGGAAGACGAAAGTTGTTTGCCGCTCCTTGCCCCGAGATTTTTACCCCCCGCCCCTACCGGGGGGGGTCTCGGGGCAAGGAGCGGAAAACAACTTTGTGGTGACGGATCCCATCGTCCCTTCCCTCTGAGGGAAGGGATCGTGGGAGCAGTCACCCTTTAAGGCCATGAAGCAGCTGGGAGGGAAATTCACCCAAGTACACTAGCCCACGGGTTCTGAGGGGGTATTGGGGGAAACCTCCCCCAGGGGGGCGGGGGTACTCCCCTATCCTATCCCCCAAAGCCCCCTTCCCTTTTTCACCGGCGCCAACTTCCCATCCATGGCCTGCGCCAAAATGCCTCAAGAAACGCCGTAAAGGCACCTAGAAGCCACTATCTCTTGCCAGGATTTAGCTTCCCCCTGTCCCAGGAGTACTTTGAGCATCCTGGGGAATTTAAACGCCATTCCGGAAACTGGCCGCTTTTCCCAGACCGGAAACGGCCACCGGGAGATTCGGAAACTGCCAGGAAAGGCTGACCAGGATTGGGCCATGCTTGCGAAGCTAGCCCATTTGATCCCAGGACAATCCAAGAAAATCCACGGGACTTTGTGCGCGTGAAGCGGGGCCAAGATCCTGAAAAAAAGGATTCGGGAATGACTTTTCGATTGCTTCCGGGAGAAAAAATTGCCTCCGTTTGTTTGTGACCGAACGGAGGCAGCTTAATTTTTTCGCGATTTCTACCTGCGAAACTGTCATCCTCGACGTCACTGGAGCAACGCACGATGAACGACGGCCAAGGAACAGAAAAAAAATGGATTTGCAAGAAAAATTTTCCCATACCCGGTGAAAATTTTTGTCAAAGCGCTAGCAGGAAAGAAATTGATGCCATGCTGCAGTCGGGAGAGCCACCGCTAGATTCCTTCCCGAAGGGAATTCGGGACTGGACTCACTACTTGCATGAGCGCATTGGAATCCCGGAGATCATGGCCGGAATTGCCATGGAGTCCGTGTTGTCCGGTGCCATCGGCCGTCAATTCTACGCCGTCGATGGAAATGGGCAGGAAACGTTTCTAAACCTTTGGACATGCCTTGTGGGCGAGGTTGGCGCCGGCAAGACAGTCCTTTTCAAGGAGCTGCTGAAAGAATTTTCCGTCGAAAAGAAATTGCTGAAAGAATTTGCCAAATGCTTGGATAACGAAATTTACGACACGCAAATTCTCATGGGGTGCGCGAATGTCGATGCCAAAGGGAAAAAAGCAGCTCATTTGAAACTGCGCAATCTGCAAAAAATTCCCCGTTTGGAACTTACCCTTTTTGATGTCACGGCGGAGGCGTTGGCAGCCATCGTCGGCGGAGCGGCAGACCGCTTTTCCTTTTGCGTTGGTTCGGAGGGGGAAACGGTCTTTGCCAATATCCTTGGCCGCTATGATAGAGACAAAAAAATCAACGCAAAACCCTACTTGAACATGTTTTCCGGTGAGGATACGGACTGCGGGAGAGTAGGCCGCATTCTAGAAAATGAAAGCGATTGTCTTATTTCCATGCTAATCGCGCTTAAACCATTTGAGGCGAAGGAGCTTTTGCAGAACAAACAGCTCATAAGTTCCGGAATGTTTTCGCGAATGCTATTCCTGGACGCTGGCTTCCTCTGCGATTTCAACGGAAACTGGCTTACCCCACGGCCAAGCAATTCTATCTTCCATGATTGCGTTCGCAAATTGCTAGAAAACAGGAGAAAGCTGCTCCAATCAAGTGCGGAGAAAATTGCAGAATCGTTGCCAAGTCTGGAGGATTTTACAAAAGCTTCCACTCCACTTCTCATCGATGAAAAAGCTGAAGCAATTTTTGAGGAATTAAAGCGGGAAGGAAATGCAATTTTGAAGAGCTGCATTCGGAGCCTTGCCCCTATTTTTGCCGGCGAATTGGCACGCTGGAGGGAGATTGCCATCAAAATTTCAGGCATCTGTGCCATCCTAAATGCGCGACCCACCATCGACAAAGAGCTGGCCGAAATGGGTGCCAATCAGGTGCGCTGGTGCAAAAAGGAATTCCTACGAAAGATCATGGAAAATCCCATTACCAAACAAGATGAAAGGTTCGAAAAACTCGTCTATCTACTGGAAAATTCCAGCACAGGTTTCCTTTCCATTAGTGAACTAAAACACAAACATTACTTTCGCCAAGATGAGATCGATGAAATTCTCAGATCCTATGGAGATGAATTGCACGTCGAAGATCATAAACCAAAAATAGGAAGACCATCCAGGATTATTAGTCTAAATTCCGCAAAAGATTCCCCGTTTCCTTTTTGATGTCACGGCGGAGGCATTGGCAGCTATCGTCGGCAGAGCGGCGGACAGTTTTTCCTTTTGCATTGGTTCGGAGGGGAAAATTGTCTTTGCCAATATCATCGGCCATTCTGGACGTTTCCGGGGGTGGGGTTCAAATTTTGGGACTGGCCTTCCGCCGGCGATCTCGGCGAAGGGTCCTTCGCCCTCCATCGAAGTCGGAGGCAATCTGGAATTGTTCCCCGGCATTGACATCCGATTCAATAATGCAGTCGATCCGGCGAATTTGTTCCAGTCCCGGAAGCAGGCGCAGGCGCTCTATGGTTTCATTCTGCTGCAGTTTCCATTCCTGGGAGGCAGTACTGCTTTTAGCGCAGATAGTTAGCTTATATGGGGTCAAGCCCACGGGCCAGCAAAGCTCGGAAAGAGAACCGCCGACGATGCGGTTCCATTGGCTGCGGATCATTTCCAGGCGTTCATCGCGCACAATGCTGCGCTGCAAGAAATTCTCTAGGACTCCACCAAGGGCTACGATGGGTCTCCCGTGGTCCCTTAGATTTCTTGCGGGAAGGCCCACAAATTCAGCAATCGTCCGGCGATGGCGAGAGGAAAACTTACACTTTTGATCCATGGCCTTACGCTGGGAACGCGGGAACGGTTGTCAATCGCAACTGCTCCGCCGGCATTTCCACAGGATCCAGTGTCTATCATTGAAAGTGGATTGTTTTACTCAAAAACACTTGACTTTTCGGTGGTTCCTTCCTAAATCGCCACCATGGAACGGAAAAAACAGACAAGCATCCAAATTCCAAGCGAACTCCATGAAAGGATTGTCCGGGATGCGGAGCGATTTCAGTTTTCCTTCTCCGGATTGGTCTGCCGAATTTTGCGGGACTTCTATCGAGATAAGGTTCCACCACTGGGAATGGACGGATCTCCAGTTACAAATGATGAGTTAAATAATCTTTCCGAAGAGGCCGGAAGCCCAGGAAATCCCTTCTGCTACGCTAGTTTAGAAGAGGCAATGGAGTTTTTAAATGGAGACTATTCGTCTAGAATTCACTAAACGCTTTCTACGGGAATTTGATTCCGTTAAAAAATATAATGAAAGAATGCGAAAAAAAATCAGTCAGTTTATAAAGGAAATTTGCAAAGATCCGCTGCGAGGAACTGGCAAGATAGAGCGACTGACCGAAACTCGCTTTTCGCACCGCGTGGATCAAAAAAATCGACTTATCTATGACTTCTTTCCGGAAACGCATACGATCAGAATTCTTTGCTGTCTGGGCCATTACGATGATCGTTGATGAAATCATCGTGGATGTCAAGTGTCTTTAGAAAATCTTTCGCGCAATAGCAAGGGCGACAAAGATAGTTATAGTGCTGATGGAGAGCCACTTGACGGCGCGGAATGTGCTGGCCTGGCGGGCGTAGCGGTGGAAGTCGGCGGAGAGGGCGCTTTCGGCGGAGTGCTCCTGGCGTAGTAGCTTGTCCCTGTGGGAGATGGTTCCGCGGGCGTTGGCGGTGAGAAATTCGCAACCGGCGCTATCCAGTGAGGCGGCGAAGATTTTTTCTTCGGGAGATGGTTCGCCGATGATTTCCAGCACGCCGTCCAGGGCCCGGTTGGCAAGGTTACTATCGTTTGTCATTCGGGCGCAGTAGCTTAGCACCTGGACCGCGTTGTTCAGATCGTCGTTGCACTGGCCGATTTCCCGGCGGATCGCCCGCAGCTGTTCGGGACGGTCGATGGTTCCGCAGCCGCAAATCAATAGGGACGATAGGATCCCAAGTGCGAGTGCTCTTGCGGAAATATTGGAGGGAAAAATTCTAGCCATTGTAGGCGGGGATGGGATCGCTAAACTCCCAGAGTGGAATGGCAAAGTGGTACCAGGTGGCGAAGGAAGCATTTGACTCCGTGGCATTTGCCGTTCGCGCAACGGTGAAGGAGCGGGAGTTGGCCGATGTGATCTGGAGCCGGTCGGCAGATGGGAAGGCGGACGGGGCGCTCGCGTCGATGGCACGCATGCAAATTACGTTCCCAGCAGTCTCCATGGGAATGGGAAATGCGACCGTCTGCACAACGGTTTCCCCATCCTCCACGGGACCGGAAAATTGGACAAATACCCGTTGAAAGCGATTGGTCATTCCCAGCCTATCCTCCTCTGCGGAAGGGAGAAGCGGTTCGGCGGCGCTGGTTCCCAGGCGAATGGCCGGGCGGCGTATGTAGAGACGATAGTTGGAGGCAACCGACGAGCCCGTTTGGTAGGGCGCATGGGTAATTGCTAATACAATTTGGGTGATTGTGCTGGGCACTTCAAAGGTAAGCGAGCGGCGCGCAAAGGCGACAGTTGAGAAGGAATAAAAGTTTCCACTATTGGCCAGAGTTGAGTTTAGCGATGGGAAATTTCCGTAGTAATTGATGCTCGTTTGGGAGGCTTTATTGGAGGTTCCTACCACAAAAAAACGAACGTAGCCCGCCGAGGTTTTGGGGAAGCCGGAATCCGCCTTAAATCCTAGACTAAGAGTCACTTTCTTCCCTACGAGCGGGGCGGTTTCGCGGGAGCTGAATGGGCGAAAGATGCGAAGCAGCTGGGCGGCAGTGTTTCCATTTCCCACGCTGCGCTCGATGCAGAGATCATTGGTTTCCCATCCCAAAGGTCCTTCCGCGGGAACGGGATAGGCGTAGCTTGGATTGGCGATGTCGGCGGAATCTTGATAAATTGTCCAGCCGTCCGCAGCTGCAACGAAAACGTTGGGGTAGAACATTGGCTTGGCTGCATAGCTATTTTGATTAAAGAGAACGTTCCCGGGCCAAAAGTTTTGGGATGGATCGTCTGCCTCGTCGGCCCAAGCCATTGCGGTGGAGGATAATACCTGAAGCGTCTGTCCGGCGGAACCCTTTCCCAGGCGCGCCGGTGTGCCTCCCGAAGTGGCTGTAATGAGATCGCCTGCCGTGCTAATGGGATTGGCAATTTGGCTGGACCAGGATGGGATCCCATTGGCCCCAATGGCAAGGACCTTTCCGGAAGTTCCTACGGCAATGCGTCTTGGAGCGCCATCCACGTCTCCCACAATGAGATCCGACTCCATCTCCAGAGGATTGGCTGTTGGCGTGGACCAGACGGGCTCGCCCCCATAACCAGCCGCAAGTACCTGTCCCGCACTACCAACCGCGATTCGGCCAGGCGTGCCAGAGTCGTCCGTGGACGCGATCAGATCAGCTTGGCCTTCCATGGGATTTTTCATGCCACCTTCGTCGCCCAATCCCGCGGCGACAATGGTTCTATCATCTGCGGCTGAGTCACTTAGGAAAATTCCTCCACCCTGGAATCGCAGGTGGCCGCGTTGGGCAAGGGCGGTTCCGATTTTATTTAGAATGGCGTGGTAGTGGGAGAATGTTGGCAAATTGCGAACGAAGGAAGGTGTGGATGGATCAACTTCGGAAAGGTCCGATTGGACGTGGTAAAGGTTTGTGGTCCCTTCTCCGATATCGTTGGTGGAGAGGGAAATGTCGTCTTCCAAGGAATGGCCGTTGACGCTTCGGTCCGGTAAAACGTAGTCGGCTAGGTTATTGGTATTAAGGATTGTCGTAGGAGTTTCCCCTTCCAGGCGCTGGACCAGGCGGTTAGAAACAAAGCCAAGTGAGACGTAGCCTGGCCTCGGGGGACGAAGGCTCGGAGTGCCGGCGATCTGCAGCGGGGAGACGTTGGTGGTCGTGGTCATAGAATGCTCTCCTTCTAGAAGTTAGGAATCACGGCGTCGAATGGCCAAAGCAGCTCGCCAAAGTGGTACCAGGTGGCGTAACCTGCTCGGTCGCTGATGGATGCGGCGCTGCGGGCAACGGTAAAGCCGCGGGGCGTCACGGAGGTTACCTGGGTGATGGCGGCTGGCCCGTAGCCGCTTGGCGTTACGGCATCGATTGCCCTGACGCAGAGGATGTTACCGGAGGTTTCCATGGGTATGGGGAACGGGAAAAAGCGTTCCGTAATTTCATCCTGCACCACGGAACCGTTTGCGCTTGCCAATACCCGCTGAAAGCGAAGCCCATTTGCTATGTAATTCGATGCGAATTGGGGAATGTTGGGTTCGCCGGATTCCAATCCAATGCGAACGGCAGGAAGGCGCAGGGCAAATGTGTAGGTGGTGGAGCTTGTCGAAGCGGCGGGCGTGTGGCTTATGCAGATGCAGATTTGCTGAATGTCCGAGGGTACTTCGAAGGTTAGGGATTGGCGCAGAAATGAGGTGCTGGAACCGCTGGAAATTACGGGCATTGTGGCGAGTACTTGATTGGAGTCTCCAAAGCTGCCGTCGTAGCCGATGTTGAGTTGGGAATTCTCTCCCGCCGTGCCGGTTACGCGAACATGAATGCCGTTGGAGGAGATGGCTGATAGGAGTCCAGCACCCAGTTTTAGTCCGAAGCTAAATGTGACTGTTTTGCCGACCAGCGGTGCCGTTTCGCGCCAGCTGAATGGGCGGTTAATGTAGTATGTGGCGACAGATTTGTCGCCGCTTTTGCGATTGAGAGTAGCGTCGTTAAAGCCATTGGCATAGGAGGTTAAGATTGGCGTTGCGGTAAACGTTGTATTCGTCACTGCAGCTGAGGAGGGCCTATAAATTACCCAGCCGTCCAGCGCCGTGACGAAGGAGTCGACCACGAAGTATGGCTCCGCCACGTAGGTTGACGATGAAAACAACTCGTTGCCGGGCCATAGGTTACGGTCTTCCAGCTCCGTTGCCCAGCCGAGCGTTCCCGCCGCTAAAACGCGCAGGGTGGAACCCGGTTCGCCGATGGGCAGCCGCGTCGCCAGGCCGTCCGTCCCGCCCACGATTAGATCGCCTGCGGAGGACATGGGATTCGCGAAGGGAGTCGTCCATCCAATTGTGCCGGAGGATGTTACGCTAAGCACCTTGCCGGCTGAATCAGCTGCCAGCCGTGTTGGCGTGCCGTTTGTGCCGCCCACGATCAGGTCGCCGACAGCGCTCATGGGATTGGAAAATGGCGTTTTCCAGGAGAGTTCGTCGCCGGCGGAATCGACGGTCAAAACCTGTCCGGCCGCACCGATGGAAAGCTTTCCCGGAGAGCCACTTGCGTCCACGCCGACGATGATGTCGCCCTTCGCCGTCATGGGGTTTGCCATGCCAGGATCGTCCCCGCCGGCAATGGTTACGATGGTCACGTCGTTGGCTCCGTCGTCCGTAACTGACTCGATTGCAGCACCTTGGAATTGCAGCTTGCTCCGCTGCTCCAGGGCGGTGCCGTCCGGGTCCAAAATCACGTGGCCGTCTTGAAGCGACTGCTTGTTTTTAATGAAGGATGCTTCGGCTGGGTCCACTTCGGCAAAGTCCGCTTGTACGTTGTACAAGTTGCTCGTACCCTGTTGGATGTTGTCGGTTGTGAAAGTGACGTCGGCGCTAAGCGGCATCCCATTTACAGTCCGAGTGGAGGGGACATAGCCCTCCATTGAGTCCTCCGTGAGAATTTTTAGCGAGAATCCCTGGTCATCTTTTTGCCATAGTTCCCCGTTCACATAGCCAAGTGCGAAGCTGCCAGCACCCGGCGTCCGCAGCTCCTCGTCATCCACAAGCAGCAATTGATCATTGTTCGTCGTTGTCATTGTCGTCCTCCAAGTTGTTCTGCTCCAGAAACTCTTCGTAGCTGGGCACGCCCCGCTCCCACCAATTTTCCTGTGCGTCGAAGTCACGCAAAAATTGCTTATGGGCGAATACCGTTTGGTCCGTTTGGTAGGTTGGGTTCGCGGCGTGGCGGTCGTGTTCGCGCATGGATCGCCAGTCGGCGGCGTCCAGGGCCCGCCTGATTTCCTCCCGCTTGGCGGCGCTAAGTTCCTCCACCGTAGGAGTTGGCATCGCTTCGATGCGCCAGCCGCTCGCCCCATCTCGCACGATGCGGACACCGTTGCGGCCACACCACTCCGCCACTTCCGGAGGGTATTTTCCCCCAAATTTCTGTCCTATTTCGAATTCCATTCTAGTTTGCCCCCATTCCAATTGCGTACCAAACCACTCCGTTTGAAGAAGTTGACGGCGCCACTATGTGGATGCTGCTCTCCGTTTGATCCGTGTAGTAGGCGTAGCCGGTTCCGCTTACGGTCAGTCCGATCCAAAATTCCCTCACACTTTTGAATGGAAATGGGAAGGTGATGAGCGAGTCGCCCGATCCGGCCCTCCATCCCCTAATCTCCTGCCAGCCACTGGCATAGCGCCGCGCCATGGTTTCTCCATCGGAGGATTGCCAGGTCTCCACAACCGCATCCGCCTCCATCAGCCATAACTTTCTGTGGTCCAGGGAGTTGGCCGCGTTTACCCATGCCCTGCTGACGAAATTCACTTCCAGTTGATTTGCTCTTTCTTCTCTCATTGTGGTACCTCGTAGGTGAGTTTGCGGGCTGTTATGACTACCTCGCCGATGCCCCCATTTTCGTGGCCGCCGGTCTTCTGAAAGTAAATCCGATCCGTCACGATTGGGTGGGCCGAATCATCGTAAACCGTTGTGGACCAATTGGATGTCGATGGCCCATTAATGGCGGAACCGATGGGCGTTTGCATTGCCTCCTCTGCCCAATAGCGGCCCTGTACAGCGGCGTAGGTGCTATTATAGCGACTATAGTGAACCAGTCCCGTTAGTAGAATTTTATAGGGGAATACCACCTTCCACCAGGTGGTCGTAGCCGTTGTGCCCCAGAATCTTCCGTCGCCTGTGCTGTAGCCGTCCATGGCCTTCCAGGGATATTCGGAATAGGTCGCCTGGTAGTTTCCGGCGGAAATTACCGAACCATCTCCAGCGGTGTAACCTGTGAAGATGGGCTGACTCCATGGCGCAGTTGTGTAGGGACGCTGGTCCGCGTACCAGGAAAGTGTGTCCCCGTCGGCGATGCGGTAGTTCAGCGCGTCATATTCCTGCTGCGTAAGCGGATAGGATCCTGGCGGCGCCGATGCCGTCGTGTAAAATGAGCCCTCCGCATGGGCCCACGGGGTGATGTCGCCAACCGTTACCAGATAGAATTTCATTTCATCTTCTTTCTTTGTGCAGAATCCAAAAAGTTGCTTGGCGTTGGACTCGTCCAGGACCGTCACCTCCGGCGCATCTACCACGTCCTGAATACCATAGAGCGTGATCTCCGAAAGGTTTTGCCAGTCGCCGTCCGTTCCTCCCACAACGCGAAATTCATAGTACCGGTGAGCTCCGGAGTTCGGAACGGCGAAAGTCCATTGGCCGTAGGCACTTGTGTTTCCAGCGGAGCCACTTGCCAGTTGTGTCCAATCGTCGCGGTTATCCGAACACCAGAATGACCAGCTGGTCACATGGTCCTCGTAACTGTTGCAAATCCTTACGGACGTGACAGTTAGGGGATTTGGATTGTAGAACAGATAGGGATAGGGCCTGCTCCGGTGGCCGCTCGCAACGTGCTGTTGCAAATTGCCGTCGGAAAGAAGCCAAACCGGGTCGTTGGTTCCCCAGGGTGCGTCCAAGGCCCAAAGCTCTCCGCCGTAGCTAGTTTGGCTCGCCGTCATGGTTGGCTGCGTCCAGGGGGCGCCGATGGTTCCAGAGTATCGATGGGAGTTGGCAGTTGCAACTTCGACGAAAGTGTGAAATAGATTGTCCGCGTAGATGCGGGTGCCGGCGGGGACCGGATCGTCGGCAAAACTGCCGTACTTCGTTGTGTAATAGACGGTTGGGTCTCCGCCCGTCCCTAGAACTCGATAGGCTAAAATACGCATGCTAGTCTTCCCAATAGCGAAATAGGACCCCGTTGGCCACGTTCACCACAGCGCGCGGCTTGACCTCCTCCACATTTCCGGCGGCGTCGGTGCGAAAGTCGGCGATGGGCACCCCGAAAAATTGGCCAAGCTCGTCTCCTGCAGCGTCATAGGCCGTTGCCAAATTGGTGTCCGCGTTGTACCAGACGGCGTCGGAGCGATCCCCCGGCGGAGTGGCACCGGTGAAATAGTGCTCTGCGGGAATGGTTTGTAGCGTTCCGTCGTCCATGAGGAAGAGAATTCCCGCCGTCGCCGCTGCCAAGGATTCGCCAATCGATTGGGACGCAGAAGTTTGCGCCTGGATGCCCTTCCAGGTGCCGTCGGAATTTTTGCCGTTTGGAACCAGCGCCGCAACTCCCGCAGCCACGGTCAGCGTCTTCTCGGAAAACGCAAAAGTTCCTGGAGGAGACTTGGTTACGCAGTTTGCAATGTAGCCGGTGATGTCGCCGCCGCTGCCGCCTCCTCCTCCGGCCAAAACCACCGCCGTTGCGGAGTTGTCCGGTTCGTCGACGATCGCTGACAGGCCGTCGCCGCGAAAGATCAGCTTAGAGCGTTGGGCGTAGGCCGTGCCGATGGAGTCGTAAATCACGTGACCGTCGGTGGTTGCGTAATCCGTCCGGATGGAGACATTGGTGCAACCGACCAGCGGGTCATCCTCCAATGTGGCTCCGATGAAGCGAACGGCAGACTGCTGGGGAAGCTCTTCAAAGTAATCGTCGAGGACGGCGTTGTAGTGGGACGGCTCCAGCGCGGTAACCGTTCCGGCAGAGTCCTTTACGGAAAATTTACCGGCTTTGGCGTAGGCGACAATGGTTCCGTCCGGCGGCGTTGGCGGCACCGCCGAGACGTTCGTCATTTCAATGGGAGTTCTAATTTCCTGTGCCATTGCTATTCCTTTCATTGGCGATACGTCGCTCTGTCTCAGGAGCTTGAGGCGGTTTGCCCAACACGTGCCTCTTCATCATTTCGAAAAGTTCATCGATTGTGATGGTCGTCATTTTATGTTCCTGGTTCGACTCTTCCCCTTTGCCATCGGGAACCTTTTTGATTCGAGACTTCCTCCCCTTCTGCGCTTTTTTTAAACACATCATTTACGTCCCCCCCTAGTTGGACATTAGAATTATTTTTCCCGCGAAGGGCTCGCCCTCGACCACGATGTCCAGCGTGTCGGGATCGACGGTGACGGCGGCGATGCCGTACTGGCCGGCAACGTTGGTAACTTGCACGATTGGAGTAACATAGGAAAAGGGAATAAGCACTGCCGGCAGGACCAGCTGCGTGCCGTTGAAGTCGTCCTCCGTGAATTCCACGGTCGCTAGCTTGCCGCCGCTTCCACCTCCGCCGGAGATGGTTACGACAGTTTTCCCGTCAGACCGGTTGTCCGTGACCGACTGGACTCCGGGTCCCGTAAATTGCAGACTGAGCCGGTCGGGCAGGACGTCGCCGTTTGGAGCGAGAATTTTGTGCCGGCCGAAGACCTGCTCCAGGTCTCCGCGGAAGAGTAACACCTTGCCGGAGAACGGCTTGGCGCGCAGGGTGAGGGAAATGTAATTTGCCACGGCGATGGCGCAGTTGACGTAGGCGCCGCCGTCGTCCAGCACCTCGACCAGCGGATCGACCAGGTCAAAGGGGACCGCGTCCTGCGAAATTTCCAGGCGATCGTCGGAGAAGTCGTTCTCGGAGAATGGGATGGATGCGAAGAGGCCAAAGCCGTTGCCGCCGGGTTCGCAGATGAGCAGCTTGCCGTCGAAGGGTTGGGCAATGATTTGCACGTGGGAGCCGTTCAGGACGGAAGTCCCTGTCTCGACGTAGTTTCCGAAATCGTCGCGGACGAAGAGCAGCGGGTCGACGATGGGAAAGGGGATGGCGGATTGCGGGACAATGAGAACGTCGTTTTGAAATTCCGATGAAAAAAATCGATGGGCGAAATAGCGACCAATCGTTCCGTCGGAACCACTTAGGGAAACGACCGTGGCATTGCCAGCGGAGTCGTCGGCCAGTGTGACGCCATCGCCTTCGAAGCGGAGCCGGCGCCGTTGGGGAAGAAGGCTCGAGCGGAAAAAAATCTCGTGGCCGGTGGACGGGGTTTGCAGGGTGAAGGTGCGGTTCGCCGTGAGAGTGGGGACGGTGCCGGCGTCGGCAATTGCTAAGTCATTGGTGCCAAGGCCGGTACCGCCGCTGTGCGGAGGAAGGATTCCGGACAGCCGGTCCATTGGGACGGAGGAGACGGCAAGCTCTATGGCGTTGCCGTTCTGGACCTTAGAGATGGCGACCGTGCCGTCGGAGGTCAGGGACAGGAGCGATGCGATGCCATTGATCGTCCAAGCGAAGACTCCGGTGCCCGTGCCGGTGTTGGAGATATGGTGGACGATCGGTGGGATGTTGTTGAGGTCGTAGAAGTTAGCCGTGTGCGCCACCGCCAGCAGGCCCAGGTTTTTTCGCGCCTCGCCGGCATTGTTTGCGCCGGTTCCGCCCTGGACGATGGGCAAAATTCCCCAAATGTCCGCAAAGGTTTTTACGCGGCTGTTAAGTGTCACCAGCGTAGCAAGTTGGCCGGGCGCGTCCACGGTCGAGACCGCGTCACCGGTGAAAATCAAATTGGGCCGCTGCGCTAAGCCGTTGATGGCGTGGCCCTGGACGATGGCCAAATTTTCCCGCGCCGCGGCCGGGTCGGTCAGGTCGGATAGATTGTTATAGGTCCTTGCGTAGTCGGTGGTTGGGTCGTCGCCGCCCTCGGTGGGATCGCCGGCGTAGGTGAGCCGGCCGGAATCGCTGCCCCACACCGCGAACTTGCCCAGGCGTTCCAAGGTCTTTGGTAGCACGGTGTTATCGATTTCCGTCTCGTCCCGGCGGTTCTTCAGACAGCCGAGCAGGTCCCGGTCGATCTGCTGCAGACGGAATAGCGTTTTGTCCAGCTCCGCGTTTAGAGCGGTAACATCCGCGGTGGGAGGGACATAGTACTCCGTGCGAACGAGGGGCGTTGCGCCCACCAGCGTCAAAGTTGCCCCGTCGGCCGGCTCCTTTAATAGATCTATGAAGCCGCCCTCATTTTCCACTACGGTGACGGTGTAGTCCTCGGTGAATTTCCATAAGGCGTTGTCCACGAACAACTGCACGCTGGATGGCGCGTAGATTGGGAAGTCGAAGGCGAAGCGTAGGGTCCCGCCGCCGTGGTAGATGGCCTGGACGTAGCGGTCGTTTACGGAGATGAGCGTTGGATTATCCATGTGAGATCCTCGTTATTTTCGCTTTCGCGGTTCTAGCATTGCCTCCTGCCAGTGGCGCAGGACGCCGCGGAGAAAGTAGTGGTTATTCATCCAAATGCTTTGTTTTAAGGCTCTTACCTCCTTGGACGTAGGACGTTCGTTGCCGATAAGTAGCTTTGTCAGGCCGTTGCCGCCGCGGATGGCGTTCGCTATGACGCGCACCGATGGCGGGATGAATTGGGAGAGCAAATTGTCGCCGATCGTGTCCAGAACGTCGTGGGAGTAAAAGGCTTGGGTCATGTCCTTAAACATCGAACCGACAAATGGGAAGATGTCCGCTTCCGCGATGCCATGGAGGATAAATTCCTTGGCCGTGGGAAGCGCGCGAAACTCGCTGACGCGGTTGAGCATATCGCGAAAACCTCCCAGGCAGATCATCGCAACAATGCGACAAACGACGTTATATTCCCCGACCGCGAGCCGCTGGATCGTTGGCAGGACGCAGCGGTCGTAGGCGGGAATCATAAACTTTTTAAATTGCAGAAGTAGTTCTCCGAGAGGAGTAAGGCGCGGTGTTTCAAATCCTGGCTTCATCACATCCAGATCACCCCATTGGTGAATTGTATAGATGCAATTTTCCCGGGCACGCTGGTTGGTCCAGAGATCCAAATTGAGCAATTTGCCACCGTCCTTTTCCCCAAACTTTCCAATCTGCTCGCCGATTTCGAGCAGCTCGTCCTCGGTTATACGGCCTAGGTTGAGCCGATTTTTTTCGGTGAGTGTGAACTTTTTCCCTCGCATCGCTTTTTCGGCTAAGCGTCTTATGTCCAGGCAGTTGACCGATGCCTTCACGTGCTCGTATCCGCCCAGGATGGCGTTGGCGCCGCTCAGTCGGTAGCTCAGGTCGCTGAATTTTCGGGCTCCGCGTTCGATTTTTGCGGCGAGGGTAGGGTCCTGCCAGGCCTCGGTAAATCTTCCCGATGAGCCGTGCAGGCCATTTTCCACGTAAAAGCCTAGGGCACGCAGATCTTCTAGCATTTCCGCGGAGAACTTCCTGTTGACGAAGTATTTAATGAAATTTGGCACGACTTTTACAAGGGTCCGGCCAATCGTTCCGCTGACCATGGTAGTGGCAACATCCATTAGGGCCGTTGACGGAACGCCGCCCAGCATCACCGCAGAGGCGACGGCGCGTAATGTGTTGATTCCGGAGTTAAAATTGTGGTTCTGCCATGCGGCGTCGCCGGTGAGGTTGCTGATGTTGCGGAGACGGGCCATAAGTGCGCGCAATGCCCGTACGTCCGTTTGCAGATGTTTCTGCGCCGCTTCACCTTGCATGCGGCCGTCTCTGATTTCTCCATCATACCAGGAGGTGATTTTTTTCTCAAATTCGCCAGTGTCCAGGGTTCCCAGTCGCGTCTTAATGTGAAAATCTGGGACAATTGTGCGAAACATTTTGGGGAAAAGTGTCCGCGGATCTTTTATGATAAAGTCGGCAATCTCTGAGGTTGGGATGTCCAGAATCCTTCTTTGTTCAATGCCACGCACTTGCGGCAGATGGATCAGGCCTGGGCCGCGGTCGTAGGTGTTGCCAAGGATGTGGTTTTTTACAAAAATTCCCAGCTCCTGCGCGTCCTTCGGGTTCAGCCCCCCGTTTTTCTCGTACCAGTCGCTGATGCGGTTAATGAAATCAATAGGCCGGCGGCTAATTTCCGCAATGTTGTACTGCCGTGTGATATAGGATGGATCTCCATTCGGCAGGTCCCACTCCTCGTCGGTCAACTCGCCCCGGCGCACCCGTTCCAAATTGCGCAGCGCTTCCGCGCGCTTAGCCTCGCGCCGTTCCACCATTTCCGCCAGCCGCTCCGGCGGTTCCCAGTTACGATGCTTTTCCAATGCGGCTTCCGCATCTTCCAAGGCCTTGTCGGTGAGGATAATATGCTTTTCCCGCAACGCTATGCGACCCTTGAGTCCCGTGAACGCACCCTCCTTCGCGCGAATGCGGTTGAGTTCCCGCGAGTCCGCTTCAAGTTTGGCGCGTATGCGCCGCAGCCGTACCATGGTTTGATCTATTTCCCGCGCCGTCTCCGTGGAGAATTTTTTACCTTTCAGTTCCACGAGAAGCTTCTCGTCTCTTGCCATGTACGCCGCTAGCTTTTCTATGTTCCTCTCCCGGATGGAAATGCTCTTTAAAATTCCATGGCTATCGCTGGCTTCAATTTTCTCCTGCCGCTCCTGGATGAGCTTGCCGAATTTTTCCTCCAGGTCGGCGTGGCTCGTCCGCAGCCGCTGCAGCTGGGTCAAATTTCCCGGTGTTGGCTGTGTTTTTTGCAGTTCCTCTCGGCGGGCAATTTTTTGCTCTAATTCTTCCTGGCGAATGAGATAGCGCTCCAACAGCCGATCCATCGCCACGGTGATCCTTTTTGCCGCCGATGGAGAATTTTCTAGCCGGCCACGCAGCTCCTCCCGCTCCGCCATCAGCCGATCAATCTTTTTTTGCAACTTCTCTCCGTGGGATTTGCGAAATTTGTCGATGTGCTCTCCCTCTTCTCCGGCTAGTTGCTTCCGCAGCTTTTCCAGTTCACCGTCGATCTTGCCGATTTTTAAGGAAACGGACCGGCCAAAATTTTGATCCTCCTCGATGATCAGCGATTTGATGTTCGCCTCCAATTGTTTCTGCAATTCCTCCCGTTCTGCTGACAGGGTTTTGCGAATTTTTTGCAGCCGTTTCAAACGCTCGTCGAGCTGCTTTTCCACCCGCGGGTCCGGCTTTTCCGTCATTTTCTTTCGCAGTTCCGCGACCTCATTTTCCCACTTCGCCGCTTCCGTGGAAAATTTTTCTTCGAAGTGGGATTTCCGGTCGCCAAGATCTGCTTTCTTCCACAGCTCCAACATCTTGTCGACTGTGGGCCGCAGCTCCTTTGCCACTTCGGCCGCGTAGGGATTGGCCGATGTGTCGCCGTTCCAGAGGGCCGTTCCGATGGAGTCGAAAAATTCCTGCTCATTGATTTTGGAAAATTCCGGCCGCTTGTCCTGGCGAACTTTCTCCCAGGCCTTTCCCAGAGCCGTCTCCACAGTGTTGGTGAGGCGATTTGTTTCGGAGCGAATTTGAATTTCCACGCCGCGCAGATTCGCGTCCGGGCCGACGCGCAGGGAGCGGCTGTCCGCCAGGTGCATCGCGATTCTCCGAGTGATTGGGCAAGGCGACGTGCTGGCTTTGACGATGGACGAAAAGGCAATTTTGCGAATAAAGCTTTGGACGACAACGGATTGCCCAGCTTCTGCAGGGATTTTCCCCACCACGTCATCCAACGTGGGAATGTCATCTGGACCAAGTGGCCGGCGCGACTCCTCCTTCGTGGAAGTGGCGGCTTCGATGTCCCGGAGAAATTTTTCCATCTCCTCTTCGCTTGGCTGACGATCGAAGTGTAAACCCTTCTCATCCAACTTCTCCGCAACTTTTTGTGTCCGCGCCCTATTCCTAATGGCGCGGTACTTGCCCACGGCACCATGCACTCCGCCCAGCAACCCAGCCAGCGCAACGTTGGCGGAAATGGCCATCGCGTTGTCTCCCAAGGTTTCCCGGTCGGAGGCGAGGGTGCGGGCCAGCTCAATTGCGCCCGTGTCCATCATGAAAGCTGTGGCGCAGGGAATCACGTCGGCCAGGATGGAATCAGCGTAGGCGGCTCCCATTTTGCCGGCGATTTTCATCCCAAGTGCATTTTGGATGCGGTGCCCCAGGCCGCCAATGAACGGAATTGCGTGTAGGGCAGTGAGATCGACTAAGAAACCACCGAAGTTTAGAAGCGCATTCATTACCGGGTGGCGGGACTGGGCCGTCCGGTCCCGCAGCCAGCGGTCGTAGTCGGCCATGTGGCGCAGAGCCTGCCGCTTACCGTTGGCACTGCGAAAAATTTCCTCCGGGTAGCGGTAGGAGTAGCGTTCGGCAAAGACACGCCAGTCAAAGTCAGGGTCAGAATCGTCTCTCTCGACAATCCTGTGAATGGGATCGACGACAAATCTTTTTCCAATGCGGTAGATGGCGGTGTCGCGCATTGCTCGGCCAACATCTTCCGCAAAAGTAGTTTGTTCACGATAGACGTCGTTTCGTTCGTTCCTTTCCAGCGTGCGCTCCGGCCAAATGAGCAGGTGATCATTCATGGCATTGCCTCCCGTTCCCGCATCGCCTTTGGAGGAGTTTTTGTTTTTAAATTACTGCGCCCCAATGCACCCTCCCGCTTCTTGGCCCGGTGTGTGGCCCATAGGTTGTGGAAAAATTGGGAAATTGTGGAAAAACTCGAGGACGCGTCCTCGCCCAATCCCATCTGCATGTCAACAAGTGCATCGGAAATGCCTAGCTCCTCCACGTGGGCAATTGCCATGGGGAAAAAAATTTCCATACCCGCAAAATTCCAGGTGTAAGGATCGGATGCTTGAAGGACGGAAAGGAGTTTGGACCACCTATCCACAGCCGCAACATCCTCCAAGTCGGCAATATAGATTTCCTGCCGCACGCCTTCGTCCAGGGAAAATACCAGCGGATTTCCGGTCTTCGCATCGAAATAGAAAATCGTCGAACCGTCGTCATTTTTCCGGGCGATGACCCAGCTCGGATTTTCCCCGTTTTCCACGGCCCAGTCCGTTGCCGGCGTTGCCACCAGCATGATGTGTGCTAAGTCACAGGGAATACCGGTTTTAAGTGAGATTTCCGGCGCTGCGGCGCGGAGGACGTTGTTAATGATTTTCGAGGAATTTTTACCAAAAACCGCCTCCGGAGTGTTGCGAAATTTGCGCCGCTTCCTTCCGAATAGAGGCATGTGCCAATCGCCGTCGGCTCCTATTTTCGTTTCTGCAAATTCGGAGTCGATGCGGGCTTTAGCGACGGCGACTGCGGAATCCCGGTTGCCGCCGTTGGTTAGAAAAAATGCGTCTACCATTCGCCGGTATATGTCCACGCCGTCATGGCCGTATGTCTTTGCATTTACATCACTTCCGTAGAATTTGTTCCGGGATTTTTCCGACGTTGTTCTTTCCCGAAGCTTCGTTTGCAAGGCGTGGACGTCCATTGCCATTGCGCTTTTTACCGCGACTAGGGCGTCGGTGAGCGGAGTTCCGCCCTGTATGAGTCCGTGTAACATCTTGGCCCGCAGCAATGTGGCGTCATCGAAGGATTTTGCCATGGTCTTTGCCGTGTCCGGAGAAATTTCCATCAGGGAACCAATGATTTTCGCCCCCATGACCGCCGCATGCGGGCTGTCGGCGTTCACCAGCGACAAAATTGTCCGGGCGTAGGGTTCGGGCAAAAGTTCGAAGCGCTCCACGTAGCTTCGGCAATTGTCCATGTGCAGTTGTAAATTTTCAAAGGCGATTGGGCTGTCCGCAACCTGCACATTCGCAAGCAGTTCCAGCGCCTTTTTGTCCGCGGAGTTGCCGGGAAGAAAGATCTCCTCACCGATCCAAAGCCGTTGGGCCTGGTCCAGCGCGGCAGCGTCAGATTCCTTCTGCAGCAGCGCCGCAACCCGCTCCATCGAAGCAGTTTGGAATTGGTTGCGCCGTCCCTCCGAGAGGTCGCTCGTCCGAAATGTGAGAGGCTCGCCGACGGGATTGGGCACGGTCACCGTGTAGTCAAAATTCGGGTCCGCGACCCTAGCCAGCGCTTCCAGCGAAATGTTGCCGTTCAAATCCACCGCCTGCCGGCCCTGTAAAATTTGCAGGGTCCAGCTGTCCGTAGCATTGGCAATTTCCTCAGGAGTAAATAGTTGGCTGCCGTCCGCAGCCGTGGACATTAGCATGCCCGTGGCATTTGTTAAATTTTCGTAGATCTCCAGTGCCGGGTCCGGACTTTGAATGGTACCGTCGCCTATGCGAATGCCGGTTTTAATGAAGCCTTCTGCCGTGTCTAAGGCGTTATACTTCAATGACTCCCGTAGAGCCCTATCCTTTCCGGATAGAATCGTCGAATAAAACTGTCCCTCCGTGTTATTTACGATTGTGCCGTAGGCCACCGCATCTCCCAGGGAGACCTGGTAACTCTCGAGGCGTTTGCGAAAGCTAGCCCGGTAGGCGTCCAGATCGACCGGATTTTCCTCGTAAGCGGCGAGCGCCTCACGCCGGGCAAAGTTTTGGAACTCGCTGCGACGGAGCAAGTTTTCGTTCTCCTGCTGGACGACGCGGATTTCGTTAAGGGACTGGGCAATGTCCCCAAAGCCCTTCGCCAGAGTCAACGATCCCGCAGATAGGTCGGATGCCGGGGATGGGTCGAGATGACGCTGGTAGAATTCGGCCATTTTTTTAGTCCAGATCCAGGAGCGATGCGGCTGCGTTTGGGAAAATTTTTTGATTCGCCCGGGCCATCCGTCTGCCATTCCAGAGGGACAGGAGGGAGTTGACCGCGGAGAAAAGTTGTTTGGTGCGATTGGCAGAACTATCTGACTGTACCTGACCTAGGACACTGTCATAGTGGTTTTGGGCGGCTCTCCAATCCGCGGCAACGTTGCTCCAGCTCCCCGAAAAGACGTTCGGAGCAAAGCCGCCCGCGTGGGACGAGGCGACGGTGGAAAGTCCGTAGCCCTCCGTGGCGGATTTTAGTATGTTGCTCTGTCCAACAGCTTTATCGATTTCCGCGGACAGGAGCGACATTTCCTCCCGACGCTTCCCAGCCCGTCCACTGCCAAGTCTACCGAGCAGTTGGGCAGCCGCCATGGCGATGCCCAGCGGGGTTACGTATTTTTTAAATTGGGAAATTTTCACCGGTCCGGACCCCCCACCAGAGCCTCCCGGCCGATCCCGCAGAGCGTCCAATTTGCGCTCTGACCTCCGTCGGAAATCGTTACCTTTCCGCCACTTTCAAATCCGGTGGGGAATGTGTGGACGAAGCGGCCCGTTTTGGCCTTGCCCTCGTAGACGCGCCTTCCTTCGATGAGCAATTTCCCAACGTCGATGGCGTAGATAACTGTGGCAGTCGTACTTACACTGTCCGTGAGGAATGGCATTTCTCCGGCGATGGGCAATTGCGTGATTTTGGACTCGAAGGGGACATCCCCATCGCTGCGGCTTGCATTGCGGTCGAAATACCCGATGGAATAAACATCCATAACTCTATCGTACTGAATGAAATAGATCTGGTTTCCTGCGGTGCAGACGCTGTCAAAATTAAGATTTTCCGGTTCTACGCGACAGCAGGCGCAGATTTTTTCCTCCAGTTTGACGGTCACAGCGAAGAGCTTTTTGTCCTCGGTGACGAAGAATAGGATGTTGGTGGAGAAGTAGTCATCGCCCTTCCACAGCGCCGCGGAGCGGGGACCGGAGAGCAGGTGGCCAAAGTGGGCGGAAAAGTTGCGGGCCTCGTAGCTTGCCCGGTCGAAGTAGTAGCGAAATTCGGAAATCCCCCTGCCATTCGGTTGAAAAAAGTAGAGACCGCCATCCTCTCCCTCCATTGGCTTAATCTCTGCCATGCAGCCCCTTGAAGAGTCGTGGCGGATGGGGGCCATACCCAATTCGAGCGTTTGATTCTGGTCCACAACGTATTCGGAATTGTAACAAAAGAAGTAGAGCGAATTCGCACTGTAGGCGTGGCGAATGGCGTCGGACTGGTCCCGGCTTAGGGTTCGCACTCCGCCAAATGCAATGCTGCCGTCACCCGTTGAAAAGTCGAATGGCGCTCCGGCGATGGAATAGGCGAAGGTGGTGCGGGCCCGGTGGAAATTCGCCAGAATTAGCCGATCCTCGTGGAAGATGCAGGTTGCAGGATAGAAATCGTTGCCCCAGAGCGGTTCCCAGCCACGCTCCAGGGTCCAGTTACCGGCAGGAACGGCTGCGGTGTCAAAGAATTCTTCCTCCGCAAAACCGGCCACGGAGCGGGCACCATTGTAGGTGAAAATTTTAACGCGACCCGTCGGAAGTGCCTCCACGTATTTGCCCAAGTCGCTCTGCTGGAAGACATCAGCCGCCGTTGTCAGGGTCACGTAGCCAGCCTTTGCGCTCGGCGTCAGGGTCGTGCTGGGATTGGAATTGCTGGGAGAAAATTCAAAGGTGGGAATGTGGGAAAAGTTGATGGTCTCGACGGTGAAATTGTCGCCGGCGGCCCATTTCAATTGTTGAGGAGAAAGGCCGCTTTCCACCAAAATCAGGGAGTCGCCGTAGGCGGAAAAGTTTAGCAGCGGAATAACTTGCTCCGTTAGGGCCGCACAGGGCACCGGCGCCAAAGGGGATTTTAGTAGCAAATTGAATGGTAGAATTTCCCCCACCCGGGCCACGCAGAGGAAGTCCGTGCCGGCGCTGTTGCGGAAGGGAATCAGCTTCATTTTTTCACCGTCGGAACCGGACGGAAAATCGTGTAAGACTTTGATCCCGTAGCGTTTGGCGATGGCTCCAGTGGCAGTCGCCCAAACGTTCACCGCGCTTTCTAGACCTTCCCGGTAGGTGTTCAAATGCGGGCTGGCGTAGAGGTGGGGATCGATTTCCCCCTTGGTGAAGTTCCCCTGGTAAACGGAAATTTTCTTCATGATTCTACCAATTTCTTCCCATGGCCAACTTCCCCATTGGCATCGGTTTCTGACTGCCCAATTGCCTGACTTCCGTCAAAATGGCCATGTTCATTTTGCCGAAACTATCCCTTACCCTGTCGGATAGGATCTTCTGCCCCACCACATTATAGCCAAATACCGGAGCCAACTCCTCCGCAAGTTCTTGGATCAGATAGTCCAAAAAATAGTTCGGCATTGCAGCCACCGGCGCTTCATACTGGTAGCGGCAGAATAGGGGTGCATTGGCATTGGTGCAAACCACGTTTCCAGCCACGATTTCGTAGTTTTGCAAATTGTTCCAGCCCGGACCATTTTCCGTTCCGCACCGTAGCCAGATTAGCGCAATCATGTCCGGTGGAAGTTTATAGGAAAATTTCCACTGGGGCAACTCCGCCGTAGCCAGCTGCTCCAATTCGCTCTGATTTTGCGAAAATTGCCACTTGTAGGCGCCAATGCATTTGCGCAGGGCCAGGTCATAGTACATTTTGACGGTCCTGGCCGGAGTCGAATCCTCATCAAAGGACTCGATCTCAGGCATTTGCAGAATTCGCAGGGCGCAATTCGCAACCTGGACCGCCGTCTGGATTTCCCTGGGCATCAGGCCACCTTTGTCTGGACGAAGACGCGCAGGGTGCCACCATTTGCCGAAACCGAAGTCGCCGTTAGGGTCACCGTGAAGGTGGTGTCCGTGTCCTGCGCCCCGGCCGTCAGAGTCAACTCAGCACCGTAGGTAGCTGGTGCCGTGATGGTTCCGGAATAGACCGTCTTCGGATCCGTGGATTTCACCGCCAATGCCAGCGATGCGGAGCCATCCAAGTTCCCCAGCAGAACCGCGTAGGCGCCAACCACCTCCACCGCAGCGGGAAACGTCGGTAGGGCCAGCGTCGCCGTTGTCCCAATATCGGAAAATTCCAGCACGCTGGTCGTTGCGTCGGCCAGCTCCGGCAACGCCGTCACCGCCACCAGGTTAGGTCCGTCAAGCGCCTCGCTCACGCGCACGGTCAGGTCATGGCGCCATTGGGCCACCTGACGGGTCGCGTCCATCTGGATCACGTGGATCAAATCATTGACCTTCAGGGAGTTATGCATCTCCGCGAAGTAATTTGCCCCCACCAGCTCCGCCAGCGGGTCCGTGGACTCGTACTGCCAGGTCTGGATCCGCTCGCCCGCCACCTGCTGGTTCGCAATGGACGAAAAGTAGAGTTTGTTGAATGCCATTGTTCTATTCTCCCGCTAGAGGTTCGTGTTGTAGTTTTTGGTTGTGAGGGTAAATCGAACTATTCCCTTGGGGATCACCACCTTGGCTCCGTCACTGAACGGTGCGTTGACGAAGAAGCCTCCCCGGTGGGGCATCTCCTCCGTCTTAAAGACACCGCCGGTTCCGTCCGGTGAGCGATTTGCTCCGTAGCCGGACGCGTGGCCAATCGACACCTTACTCGTTGCGTAGCAAGTCCATCGACGATTGACGCCGCCGTCTACCAGCTCACTTTCTAGACCGCCCCAGCGAATCTTACTAAAGAAAATGAGGTTGAATCCTAGAATTTTGCCAATTTTCCCCTCGCTGATGTTATTCAACTGCAGCTGTACGTAGTTGTTGGACATCATCTTGTCATCGGTAAAGAAGATTGGCTTCGCCGCCGCCGGCAGGATCAAATAGCGGTCCGCCATCGGGATGTAGAGCTCCTGCTCGTCCATCATCGCCTCGATATCCGAAAGTATCGCCAGAAGGTTTGTCGTTCCCCCATCGTAGGTTGGGACTCCGCTTGCCGCAGTAAGCGCGTCCAGAATCGTCTGGTCCATCCGCTGGCAAACCGCAGCCGGAATGCCAGTTCTCTCCACAAAGTTTTCATAGGAGAAGTTGTTCTTGTTGAGGAGAAAGTAGTCCAGATAGGTGCCGGCGTCCCAGTCCGCCACCGTAATGGTCGCCTTCGTTACCCCGCCGCCGTAGTCTGGAATGTCTGCTCCAGGCACATGCGAGGTCGCCTGCCCACCCGAAAAAACGGGGATCGTCACACTCGATGCGCCATTGCAATCGTACTCCGTTGCAACGTTCGCCAACTGCCTATTCTGACGAATCTGCGCAATCGCCTGCACCACGAACTTCGTCATGTCATAGTTTGCTAAATCAAATAACACGGCCCTTTCCTCCACCAAATTTTCCCACAATCCAACCAACCCGCTCTGCTAAAAGGCGTTGCGGCAACGTTTAGCGGAATCGCGCTGGACCTGGGGACAATTTTGGTTCCGGACGGCGCACGTGGATGGGCCCAGGATCTCTCCCAGGGCACGTTCCGTTCCAGCCCAACCTATTGCGAAAGGCCTGTTCCCTACGGACTCACTGTCAGTAAAGCCATCGGGACAATTCCGGTTCCGGACGGCGCACGTGGATGGGCCCAGGTATCTCTCCCGGGGCACGTTCCGTTCTGGACCAGCCTATTGCGAAAGGCGTCAAGCTTCACCGCAGCCTATTTTGGGAAAATTCTTACCGAATGCAAGGGGTTTTTTTTCGCTGTTTTTTGACCTTGCCAAGCTATCCTGACATGGCCAGGTCGGAACAATTCTACCATGGAAAGACAATCAACGGCAGCGCAAAAGCCACAACAACCCCACAGTATCGAGCTGGAACAGGCCCTACTCGGGTGCTGCATTTTTGAGGGAGGGAAGGAGAGCGTACCGCTCTGTATCCAGCGGAACGTGAGCGCCGAATCGTTCTACCTGCCCTGGAATCGCGTAGTCTTTGGGGAAATTTTAGCCATCTACCGCCGGGAAAAGCCCATCGACGAGATCATTTTACGGGACTCGCTGGAGGCAAATGGCATCCTGGCCGACGCGGGCGGCGCGGAGTACCTGGCCCAGCTCTGCAGCCGCGTCGATACCTATGCCCACATTGAGTATTTTGTCGACCGCGTGCGGGACTACGAGCTCATCCGCCGCATCATGGCGGTCGCCAATGGCATCGCCGTGGAGGCGCCATCCCACCTGGACAACGTGTCCCCATTCCTGGGCCAGGCGGAGGAAAAAATCTTTGCGGTGAGCCGGGATGTGCTGCGGGAAACGGCGCAGCCACTCAGCGTGCCCCTTAAGCAGGCCGTGCAGAACGTGCAGTTCCTGCTTAAGAACCAGGGGGAACTGATTGGCGTGGGCAGTGGCTTCATCGACCTGGACCGGCTCACTTCCGGCTTTCATAGCGGGGAAATGGTGATAATCGCCGCAAGGCCATCCATGGGAAAGACCAGCATCGCCCTCAATGTCGCCTCCCACAACATTCTGCCGCCGGCCGGAAAAAAGGCCGTCCCTACCCTATTCTTTAGCCTGGAGATGGGTGCGGAGCAGTTGGCCATGCGCCTGCTCTGCGCCCGAGCCGGCATTGGGTTGGGAAACATCCGCGCCGGCTACGTGACGCGGGAGGACCAAAAACGGCTAACCCAGTCCACCGATGAGCTGTGCGACGCGCCCCTCTGGATCGACGAGTCATCGAACCTAAACATACTGGAACTGCGGGCCCGAGCCCGACGCATCCACGGCAAGCAGCAGCTTGGGCTGATCGTGGTGGACTACCTGCAGCTCATCGCCGGCATGGACAACCGGGTGCAGCGGGAACAGCAGATCGCGGAAATTTCCCGGGGTATCAAGGCCATGGCCAAGGAATTGCAGCTACCGGTTCTGGTGTTGAGCCAGCTGAACCGGGATTCGGATAGGGAAAATCGGCGGCCCAGGCTGTCGGATCTGCGGGAATCGGGGGCCATCGAGCAGGATGCGGACGTGGTGCTGCTGCTGTCCCGCATGCGGGACCAGGACGAGGAGCTTGCATCGGAGGGCAATGTCATCCTGCGGGAATTAATCCTAGCTAAGCAGCGCAATGGGCCAACCGGGCTGGTTACCCTAGCCTTCGATCGGACGTTGACCCTGTTTCAAAACTATGGGGGACAAATACAGCCGTAAAGATTTTGAGGGATAGCCACCTCCTCAATTCCAGGCTATCCCTTGTACATATCAAACGGATCCCCACAGACTAGGCCGTTGGCCCCGTACCTTTCACTGGCTTACGGCGGTGCGGCGTATGTGCTTGCCGGGACGGAATTGGATCCTGTTTTACGCCGGCCGGATTGCCTATCGCCGGCTAGGGAGAAGACAATGATCCCTATCATCGTAGATAAGATAGAACGTTCCCGTTCGACGATAGCCAATGATGCGATGCGCATCGCTCTCCAGTCCAGGAAGTTGGTAAAATGACTCTGAGTCTATTTTCCGCTTTTCGCATATTGCAATAAGAAAATTACGCAAATCACCGGTAACCGCCAGCGCACGGAACCAATGACAGTGCCGTTTCTTTGCCAATTGTTTCCAGGAAACAGAGGAATTTTCGGTTTTTCGCAAAACGGGGAGCGTATATTTACAAAAAAATTCCAAACTTCCATTAGGAAAATACAGAGCATCCACCTCCCATCTGAAGAGACACCTGTCCGTATCCTTTGGAGTATTTGCACACTGGAATCGTGAAGATGGATGGTTTGTCCTATAAGCTCCCATAGTATTCTTTCATTAATTCTTTTGGGATTACTTTGTTGCGCTCCGTGCGCTTCCATGGGATTTCGCTGTGCGATATTTCGCTCAGCTGGGCTCCGTTATATAGGCCATAGTCATCCACTATTTTGTCGACGTGTTCCGAAAGAGCTTCGTTCAATCCGCTACAGCTGCAAAGATTTTGCGGGATAGCCTCTTCCTCTATTCCAAACCACCCCTTGTGCACATCAAACAGATCCCGACAAACCGGACCATTGGTCCAAGCTTCAAAATCTTCGGGAAACAGTGGCTTTCCGTACCAGGCAAGGCTCCACGCCTGACAGTAATAGCAGAGTTTCTGCAATTTCATGGTGGAGATCTCTCCACCAATCGCATGCAAAATGTACTTTGCTATATCAAAAACATTGACATCTTCCCCATCCATTGCCTCACTTAAAAAGTTTCCATGGGTCAGGTCAAGCCAAAATGTGCGCCATAAACCCTTGGATTGGTCCGTTGGCCCCGTACCTTTCACTGGCTTACGGCGGTGCGGCGTATGTGCTTGCCGGGACGGAATTTGATCCTGTTTTGCGCCGGGATCGGGATTGGCACCGCTGGATTTTTCGGATTGCGGCCCATCCGGGGCAATCTCTGCACGGTTTTGAAAATGCCGAAGTTACGCAGTTCCACGGTTTTGCCACAATTGAGTGCCGCTACCATACAGGATAGTATGCCCTCCATAACTTCGTGAATGTTCTTCATTGGGATTTTCGAATTTGTGTGAATTTGCTTAACTATTCCCTTTTTCGTCAACTTATTTGGATCCATTTAATTTCCTTTACTAGCACCTTCATTCGTAGATTCCGTAGAGCCGGTTGAGGCGTCTCATTTCGGCCTTTCCGGCGGCGGGATCCCTGCGACTCAGTGCTATGGCTGCCTCGTAGGCCGTTATTTTTTCCTCATTGCTCACGTTGGCGCTTTCCCCCTTGGCCGGTGCCATGGGAGAAAACTTTCCCGCACTGCGCAGGTTTGTCGAGTGGAGAATTTTATGAATCAGTCGCACGCCGTCCGCCGTCTGCGTAGCCGTCTCCAGCGCGGCCACGTCCTCCTGGGACCACTGTCCCGAATTCCGCGCCGCGTCCCGGAAGCGGCGCAGGTCGCTGATCAGCGCATCCCTTTCATTGCCCAACTTGGCCAACTCCTTGGAATAGAATTCTTTGGGATTGTCCTCCGCCCCAAGCGTTCCCAGCTCTTTTAGAAATTCCACCGCCTGCTCCTTGCGGGCGCCAATCTTTCCCAAAAGTCCCACGAACCTTTCCGCGAACTTTTTTTCCTCCTCGCCGGACAGTTCGCCCAGTTCCTTCAGCTCTCCCCGCAGATCTTCCCAGGAGACCGGCTTCGCGTTCTCCCTGTCGGAGAGTTTTTTACGTAGTCCCTGGTAATTTTTTTGCAAATCCTTCAGGTCGGAGAAAATTTTGTCCGCGTCCAGGGCGCCATCTTCGCGGCGGTATTTCTCTGCCAGAGGATCTTTCTCCGTCGGCGAATTTTTCTCCGTTTCCGGATGCGCCCCATCGACTCCATTTTCCTCCGTACCAGTGGGATCGCCGTCCCCGATTAGGCTGGTCGACGAATTCGTAAACTCCCCATCCTCTTCCTCATTGGCCATTTTCCCCTCCCTCCAGAAGCGCTCCGTGGCGCAAAATGTAGTGCAAAACGTCCTGGCGTCCGGAAAAGCGGGCGTGGGCTAGGCCGTCCGCGTCCGGATTGGGCGTCCCGCCAAAGACTTGGAAAAGATTCCCGATGATTTGCACGCCCTCCCGGGACTTCGCCCAGCTGCGGAATAGTTTTTTCATCGCCGCTGCCTCGCTCACGGCCCGCAGCGCACTGTCCCGGTCCAACAGACCAATTCCGCTAGAGTTCAACGGCGTTTGCTCCCCGCTCCCTTCCATGCATCCTCCTTTCAAATTCGGTTCTGATCACCTTCTCCTCCCGTAGGATGGAAAAATCTAAGGCGCACTCCGCCACCTTTTCCACTCGACTCTTGTTCCTTTCCAAATTCGCCAATGCCTCGTCAAAGGTCCTCGCGTAGCGGGCGGCTCCACTTCCCGGGCTTGCGTAGTCATTGGAATCGACGCCGGCCGTAAAACACTTTCCCGTCCGCAAATTTGCGGCCAGGCGATTCCGGATCGTGATCTGCAGCGCGTTCGGGAAAATTTTTCCCTCCAGCTCCGCCACGGGAACCAGCTCCACCACCGCCTCGTAGGGGCCAGCCTTCCAGCAATTTTTTCCGGCGTCGAAGGCCAATTTGTGAACCGGCCGATTGTCCGAAATTTCCCGGAAAGTTGAGTGGATTTTTGGATTCGGTTGACTCGGTTGACTCGTTGGACTCCACCGACTTAGCCCGGCGAGTTGACTCGGCTGGTCAAGTTGACTCGGTTGGTCAAGTTGAGAAAGTTGACTCGGTTGACTCGGTTGGCCCGGTTGAAGGAGTTGACCAAGTTGACTTGGTTGATCGAGTTGACTTTCCGGTCGGCAAAGTTGACTTTTCAGTTGACCTGGTTGAGTGAGTTGACTCGTTGGGCTCCACTGACTTAGCCCGGTGAGTTGACTTGGTTGGTCGAGTTGACTCGGTTGGTCAAGTTGAGAAAGTTGACTCGGTTGACTCGGTTGACTTGGTTGGTCGAGTTGAGCGAGTTGACTCGGTTGACTCGTTGGGCTCCACTGATTTAGAAAAGTCAACCGATTCGGTTGACCGAGTTGACTTTCCGGTTGACCGAGTTGACTTTCCGGTTGCCCGAGTTGACCCGGTTGGTCGAGTTGACCCGGTTGGTCGAGTTGACTTTCCGATTCGCAGGTAGGATTTCGGGAAATTCTTGCGTTGGGTTTGGTGGAATTTTTCCCGCACGCTTCGTCAGCCATCGCCAGGTAGGACATCGCCATCGCGTTGGCAAGTTCCAGCATGCTCATCCCGCTGCGCTTCGCTTCCCACAGCAGCGCTCCGTGGATTTTCTCGTCAACGCACAGCTGTTTTTGAGATTTTCCCATCAGTTTTCCTCCAGCAAATTCGTCCGCTTGGCCTGGTCCAAAACCAACCGCTGGCGCATGTCCTGTTCCTGTGCGGCCTGCGATTCCTCCGGCGTGTTGAGCAGCTTCGCCGGTGCCCCGCAGCCGGTCCAGACGAACTCCGCAAAGCGTTCCATGTTAATCATCTGCGCCGCCACGGGAGACTGCGCCATCGCCAGCGTCTCCAGCGCCACCCGTGCCGCGTCCACGTCCGCCATCTGCTGGGACCGGGCCAGCGGTGACTGCAGGACGATCTTCGTGAAAAAATTATTGATGCCGCCCACCTGCTCGGGAATTTGAATCATGCCGTGTTCTGCCATCAGCCGCAGGCCGATGGAGAAAAATGGTTCAATGAATTCTAAATTGATGCGGCCGATGAGTCCCGCCATCAGGCGGAGGATGCGGTTGGCCCGCTCCCGGGTCTCGTAGGCGGTCATGGTGTTTTGCGTGGGGAGTTCGATGTCCAGCAGCTGCTGGCGTACGGCGTTGGTAAACTCTTGTACCAGAAAGGTATTTACCGAAAGGTCGCCGGCCAGGCGCAGGGGTACAAAATTGGCAGGATCGTTGACGGCGATCAACTTTCCCGTCTGAAATTCTTCGTTGCGAAATGCGTCCAGGTCGGCCGTGGCGTACTCCGCCGCGCGGACCAGCGTCACCCCAAGGCCGTTGCGCTGGATCCAGTCGAAGTAGATGCGCCAGAGGGTGTTAAGGGATTTGATGTCCGCCATCGCCTCCAGCAGAGGCCCCCGGCCCATGGACTCGCCGTCGACGACGGACCAGCGGAATACGATGTAGGGGTTGTAGGGGAGGTGCCGGTCCCGTTGCAAAAGTTTCGTGCCCGTCGACGGTTCGAAGACGCAGAACCGCCAGGGCAGCGGCTTGCGGTCCGGTTCATAGGTGCAGCACTCCACCAACTTGTAGCTTTCCCGTCCGTCCAGGCGGCCCGGCTCCGCGTCCGGCCACAGCTCCAAAATTTCCGCCCGGCGCACCTCCATGTCGCGAAAGACTCCGTAGATTTTGCCGTTGTTGCCGGCGTCCAGGGAAAGGCTCGACGTCGGAACGTGGATGAATTCGAAGGGCGCCCGGTTTCCGGATTCGGGACCGGAATCCTGGTCGGAGACAAGTAGGCATCCCGTTCCAATGCCGATGGATAGGACAAATTGCTTCAGCACCGCGTAGAAGTTAGACGCGTCCAGGCATTCGAAAAATTTCTTCGTGATGGCGTCGTATTGGACCTGCAGCTGAAGCCGGATCTGGTCCTCTCCGGGAAAGCCGGCCTTGCGCGCCACCCACTCCACAAGTTCCTGCGTCGGCTGCAGCTCTGCCCAGCGCCGGTTCGGCGGCGTCAGCGACCCGATGAATTCGGAAATGAAGGCGTTGGTCGACCGCAGCGCCTGCGATGTCATCACATCCGGTGACTTCGTCAGGCCCGGCGACTTGCAGAACGAATTGATTTCCGGAGCGGCGTACTCGGCGGCACGCTTGTAGGCTTCCCAGAAGAGCTTAGCCTCGCCGCTCGCCCTCCTATACCTGGCCAACAGCTTTTCCATATTAGGATCCATAGGTGCCACCGCCCAGGCCGTCGTCGGAATCCGTCGCCAGCAGTGACCAGCGGCCCAGCGAAATCGCCCGCCGCAGGTTCATCAGGGCATTTCGGCGCGCATCCAGCTCCCGCGTAGCGATTTCACGCTGCTCCAGCAGCGACCTGCGCTGCCGCTTTTCCGCGTTCGTTGCGCCGCCCACCAGCCGACTCAAAAAATGCCGTACGTTTTTGGAAAACCAACTCATAGCCTGACCTCATGGCGTTGTTTGACGGAAATGGTTTTGTGCAATGCGTTGCGGGATAGGTAGTTATCCAGTGTCATCGTCAGCGCGCAGGCGTCGGCCAAATTCGGCGACTTGGCGAGCGAGTGCTTTGGTTCCAGCAGCATTCGCCCCTCCCGCCGCCGGTTGACCTCGATCGATGACAGTTCCCGAGCCAGACCCGCATGATAGGGCAATTTCCCGCCCTCTACAAGCCATTTTCTAAGAGCTCCATAGAGTTCCGCGCGGCGGTTGAAAAATTTCTTTTCCTCGTCCGCCCGCGAGCCGAAGTCCACCGGAGTCACAAAACGGCGCAACGTTTTCTGCAGCACATCGATAAATGGTCCGCCCAGGCCACCGGAGTCGCAGTTGACGAGGGCGTTTTTTCGATCCTGGATGCGGGACGCCACGAATTGGGCCAGCTCGGTAACATCGCCCAGCGGAGGGATTTCCTCAATTGCCAGGATGTTTTTCCCCTGCCGGACCGCCAGCCCCGTCGCGTCGCGGAGACGGGACGGATCAATGCCGATGATGAGCGGCTCCCGTTCCTGGTCAGGGACCGGCGGACGGGCCATCGCCTCCTCCACCAGCGCGTGCGGAATCAGCCCACGGGATCCAGCCACCGTAAAGGCGTCCTCAATGCAGAACGGGTACTCCCGTAGGGCGTTCACCGTGCCGCACTGCCGGGCGTAGGATGCCCAAAAGTTGATCTGCTGGCGATCTAGCCTGTGCTGCTCCTGGAGGGCGGCCTCCTGCTCCGTCAGCTCCTGGTCCACGGTGGAGCGGTACTGCTCCTCCTTCCACCAGGGGAAAAATAGGTGGCGCCATTCGGATTGGGGCGCAAGGGACTGGAGATAAAGATCATAGAGCGCGCCACGGCCCTGGCATGTGGACTCGACGATGAAGATGGCCCCGCGGCGGGGGAGGGCCGGCAGAATTCCCCCAAGAAATCGGCTCCAGCAGCCGGATTGGATGGAGTCGAAAAAGTCAACCTCCGTGCAGTGGAGGAAGTGGACCGGCAGGCCCCGGCCCTCGGACTTGCCGGCGGGAAGGCGTGGCATGATGGCGCTGCCGTTTCTTTGCCAAAAGATTCGGCTATCGCTGGCGATGTTGGGGATTGGGTAGGGGAGGATGGAGCGGTCCAGACGGTCCAGCATCTCCCGGATGAGCACCATGTTCTGTCGCACCAGGCTGTCCTCGTGGGCCGCCGTCACGCACTGCTGTCCCGGGAAGTTCAGCGCCCGCCAGATGGCCAGGCCGCGGCAAACCGTCGAAATCCCCAACTGCCGCCCCTTTATGATCACGAAAAAGGCACGGCCGGTCTCCACCAGCGCCCGCGCAACTCCCTGCGCCAGCTCCTTTTGGAAACGATTCAGACGAAAAGGTACGACCGTGCCGTCCTTGGCGCGGATCTGGAGAAATACCTCCATCCAGAGGACCGGATCGCGAACTAGCCGGGCTAACCTTTCACGCAGCTGCGGATTCAGTGTTCGAATCTCCACCTTGCAGATTTCCCAGCAGGCTATCCAGCCTTTCCTCAAGCGTGGAAAATTTTTCCCCGTCAATCCTGCATAAACTTTTCAGGAGCAGCAGGGCCGTAGAATCCTTTAAGCTTCCGTCCGCCAACAGTTTAAAGATTTGCTCCTCCTGGAGTAGCCGAATGCGCTCCAGGCGGTTTGCCACTCCCTCGTTCTCGACCTCCCAAGCATCTACCGCCTTCCTAGAAATTTGAAACCGATTCGCCAGCAGCACCTCCACAGGAGCCAGGATCAATCCCATCGCACCCTCCGCGTCCGCAATGAGCCGGTCGCAGAGCGCTAAAAAATCATCCAAGCTGTTCATATTCTAAAATCTCCCGAATGGCATCCTCACTGCCCCGGCACAGCCGGAAGCGGTAGCCGCTTTGCTCCAGAAGCTTGCCCATAATCCTCTGCCGGTACCGAATTTTGCCCCAGGGACCAATCCTCTTGAGCTCGATGAAGAGCCCGTGGAACGGACCGGCAGGTTTTAGAAAAAACATGTCCGGAAAGCCGGACAGAATGCCGTAGCGCTTCCCCAGCATGATCCCAAAGCGATTCAGGAAGTCCGTTCCGTTTGGAACAAATCCTAGCAGCTGCAGCGATGTGTGGCCAGCGGCGATTTGGGACATCTTCCAGGCGAAGATCTTTTTTTGCTCCTCCAGCTCAGTACGCACGGAGCCAGTATTTTGGGGAATCTACACCACGCAAGGCAATTTTCCGAAGACCGGAAAACCATTCACCCAGGCAGATGCATGGCGGAAAGGATCAGCGTCGTTTGCGCAATCATCGTCCCAATCACGGCTACGACCGTACCGATCAACCACTTGGCCACCAGACCCTTGATTCCGTGCAGTTCGTCCCTGACCCCACGAATCTCGAACGTGAGTCGATCGTCCACCCTGCGGATCTCAGCCGTAAGCCGCTCATC
>JAITSI010000050.1 GCA_031287845.1 Puniceicoccales bacterium | reverse complement strand
TTTTTAGACAAAACTTCTTACTTGGACGACGGCTTCGCCCATGATCATCCGCGAAAAGCCGTCTCCGCGGCCATTGGCATCGGGTTGATGCCCATGAATCTCAGCTTTTAACTATTTTTCCTGAACAGGGAAATATCGCTTCGCGCCTTCAGCCTCCAAATAGATAGATTGGCTTCTCCTTGCGCATATATCAATTTGCCCACGCAACGCAGCAAGTTTTGCCCAGAAGAAGGGCGTGCGTCCCACGCCAACAAAAGAGCTCCAGTTAAATAGTTTCAACGCTCGCACTAAAGTTCTCTCTTTCTTGCAATGCGTAAATAAATTCAATAATAGGCTTGCCTTCGAGGAGTCAGGCCCAATGGCGGCATGGGCAAATGCTCCATTGGAAGGAATCTCCAGCACATCGAGAATGCGTTCCCACACACTTGGCTTCGTGTCCGCACCATACCCAAGCCAACTATCTAAGGCATCATTTATGCTGTCGAATTCAACATTCGAATTGGGATTAACGGCGCGAACTCTTTCCCATAGGAGTTCCTTTCGTGCATTTTGAATATCTAAATCATCGGAGAGTAGGTCTGTGGGCGTCCTAAGGAAATTGATAAATTTCTCCATAGAATTACGCCTATCGTATGCCAATCCATAAATAGGAAATCCAAATATAACCACTCCAAAAATAGCTGCGCAACCACATACGGCAACAACAGGCCATAGAACGATAAGAGGAATAAGGGCGGTCGTAAAGAACAGAGCCACCGTCCCAATCGCGGCAGCCACTGCCAGAGCCGTGATCGCAATTCCGCTGATTTGCGTGGACTTTGTAAGTTTTTCATGAAGCATCAAATTACAATTTAATTTTTTGACCGCTGCACTTTTCCTAAGAAGGTCCTGGTTTTTTGTCAATGGTTTAATGGCAATATTTTTCCCAAAAAGCGTCCACTCCACCATTTTAGACATGATGAGTACTGGCAAGATAAAAAAATTTCCAATCGCAGCAGAGGGTTTCCGTCTCGCAAAATGATCCACAAGCAAAAATAGTCCAAACAATGGTAGCATGATTGGAGCCAACGCGACGGTCACCACCGCCAGGAGCGGGATGGCCATCAGCTCGAGAATTTTTGTGACAACGAAGAAAGCCTTCTGTCCGGCAGTAGCTTTTTGGGAAACATCGGAGACCGAGTCTGCATTTTCGACTACGCTCGAACTTTTTTTCCTTTCCGCAAACAGGTCTGAAAAATCTGCGATTGGGCACTGCGCCAACTCGCCGTAGGATGCGGTCATGGAAGACAGCTAGAGGAAATCGGAGCGGACGGCAAGAAAAATAATCGAACCGGCGCGATTTGGCGATTGATGCCATGAATCAGATCGTCAATTTCCTCATCACAAAAGGATCGACTTCCGCCATTCCAATGGCGACAAAATTGCTTCAAGGCCGCACGGGGACAGCCATCGGAGACAAAAGCCATGTGAGCAAAAACTTTCACATGGAACCCAGGAATTGCGGACTAGGCTTCATCACCCGCGCGAAAAGAAACGGGAAAGCGGAAAATGCCCCCGGGACCGCAGCCCTGCGCCAAAAACCTTGCCAATGGCCGGTGATTTCGGCAGAGGATGGCCAGTGGTCGGCGATAGAATTTTTTATGAACCGCTCATCCATGTGCTTGGGACGCTGGAGGAGGCCTGGATCCGGGCACAGCAAGGGCCCACCGACCTCGTCGTCCGGGATGGGACGATCCAACGCTTCGAGTACACCTACGAGCTGGCGACCCGTACCCTGCGGCGCTACCTGGCAATGCAGGCGCTGAGCGGAGAGGAAATTGCGCGGATGGGGTTCAAAAATTTAATCCGCGAGGCTAACGTGCGGGGCATCCTCCGCGGAGATGTGGCTGTCTGGGAAAGCTTCCGCGAGGCCCGCAATTGGACCAGCCACACCTACCGGTCGCCGGTGGCCGCCGAAGTTTTTGCTAAAATTCCGGCCTTCATCGGCGAGGTGAAATTCTTTCTCGAAGAATTGCAGCGGCGTGAGGGGGAAGAAGATGGCGGCCATTGACCTCTCCCCGGAGCAAATGCGCCTGGTGCGGGAAATTTTAGACCGGCACCTCGCGGACAGCGGTGCGGCGGTGTATGCATTCGGCTCCAGGGCAAGGGGCACGGCGCGAAAATTTTCCGATCTGGACCTGGCCGTCGATATCCCCGGCGGCATTCCCGGGCGCATGTCGCTGGCCCTGAAGGGCGATTTTGAGGAGAGCAATTTTCCCTACTTCGTGGATATCGTTGACTATCACCGCTGCGATGAACCCTTTCGCCAAATCATCGACCGAACCAGGATGCCCCTGGTCCACTACGGCCGGCGCATGGCGGAGTAACCTTCTTTGCCGGGGAATGCGCCGTCTCCCTGCGAAGAAAGTGGCCGGGGCCTCCGGGGCCGGCAGGCCCAATTGGGGGCTTTGCCCCCGGCTTCGCTTCCCCCAATTATCGATGCTACGGCACTCCGTGGGCGGGGGATTGGCAAAGGGGCGCGGCAGCCCCCTTTGCGACCTCCCGGCCTCCAGACCGGCCGGGGCCCCTAGGCCTCTTCTCCCTCCTCCTCCTCCGAGGATTGGAAAAACAGGGAGTTTTTTCCCCGGCATTCGAGAAACTCCATCATGTCCTCTATGGTGGTCCGGCGGAATGCCTTAACCGAATAGCCACCGCTGAGAACTTCCCCCAGGGCGCCGTGGACGTCCCGGCGGATGGGGTCATCGCCGGCGATCAGAAAATCCTCCCGCTCCAGGCGGTAGCGGAGAAGTGCCGCAAATGCGCGCAGGGCACTCATGAAGCGCATGCGGATCGTTCCCTTTTTCATTTCCCCGTGGAAAATTTGCAGAAAATACCGGGCAAAGCATTCCGCCTGGCGCAATTCCATCGCACGCTGCGCATTTTCCCGAAATTGAAATAAATTCACAAATGCGATCATCCAATTGTTCGTTCCCGCTATGTCCAGGCGCAGGCGCGCTTCAAAGGATCGGAAGAATAGGTACATGTCGTCCAGCCGGTGGAAGCAGCGGCCGGCGTAGTTTTCACAGCGCCCGGTGGAAGTGTGGGGGTCGGCGAGGAAGTCCTCAAATCGCCGGCGCATGTGCTCCAAAAACTCCTCCGGGGCAGCCGCATAGCAATAGCTCCAGCAGCCGAAGAGATCTTTTTCCCCATTTTCCGCCGGCCTAGCCTTGCGCAGGCGAAAGATTTTTTCGCTTTTTTGGAGAAAGTCATCCAGCCAGGGTTGGTTTTCCGGGGAACTCTTTCCATCCGAACCCACGGGGCTTTCGTAGAATCTGTTTCCCTTTCCATCGGCGGGTTGCAAACTTTTCTTTCGCAGTTCGCCCCGAATGCGTGCGCAGTCGTCCATGGAGAAGCTCTGCAGCTGCGGGTTGCCGCCCGGCGCCGGCCGGATGGGGTTGCAGGGAGGAAAGGCGCTGCCGCACTCGCCGCAGAGCTCTTCCAGAATTTCCTCGCGGGTTTTTCCCGTATCCTCCATGGACTGCCAGTTGAGTTCGCAGCGGAACCCGCGGCGGGGGATGGCATTTTCGCCGGCGTCCGTCCGCTGTGCCTCGACCGTAACCCGCGCAAAACCCTGGGCGGGCCGCTGCACCACGCGCAGGGAGACTTCCACGTCCCGGGCGACGGTGCGGGGGAGGATGGTGGTGGTTTTCCGGACGTGCTCCCCGTTCCCCTGGTGGAGGTAGTAGATCAGCCGGGATTCCCCGCGGCCGATTTTGAAGCCGCCGAGGGGCGGAGATTCGTACGCCTTGTCGCCCTCGATCTTGCGCTCCTTGGCGAGGGGAATGAACGCGGGGCGCCACTTCCGGATGGCGTTGATTTCCAGACACGGCACCAGGTCGAAGTAGGTGCAGATGCCGCTGGCCAGGTAGCGGCCGTAGAGCGCCGCGCCGAGGGCCACGCCGTCGAAGGACGGGCAGCGCCGCTCTAGCCGGGGAAGGGCGATTTTTTTCAGCATGGCCTGGAATTCTTCGGCGGTGGACCCGCCATTCCAGCAGAGGCGGAAGAATGGGCCGGAAAGAATTACCCCGTCCGCCTTCTCCGCTGCCAGGAGGTTCGCCATTTTTTGCAGATCCAGGCGCAGTCTCCGCCACAGGTCCCCGGCGATCGGCGGCTGTGCAGGCCCGGGAAGTCTTCGAAGGTGGCGCCGCAGCAGGCGTTCCCGATCCCAGGCCGTCGAAGCGGATGCCGCGAGCAGCGCTGCCAAATCCCCGAAGGCAAAGGGGATAAAACTTCCCCCGCCGGAACGCGTGGGGACGAGGTAGGATCGGCCGTTCCGTTCGACGCATTCGGCCTGCAGGACCACCGGGGCCATGCCCCGCAGCGTGCCATGGAGGACAACGATGCGTTTCCCGTGCCAGCGGAGATGGTCCGTCCCGGCCGAAACCTCTCCCAGAAAGGCCGCCACGGAGTTCCAAAGGAGTTGGAGCCGGGGCTTCGGCGATAGGGCGCGCAGAAGAGCCTCCTGGTGCAGGTCCTTCCAGCTGTCCGGGATGGCAATGGTCCAATCTCCCCTTGCCCAGCGGTCCGGTGGAACGAGGGAACGCAGGTGCTGGGCCAGCAACTTGGCCACCTCCAGGGGCGCAGCCATTTCGCCGTAGTCCTGGCACAGCTTCTGCACCTCCAAGCGCCTGGAGCTGTCCCGGCAGACTGCCGTTTCAAAGAGTCCGCTGCCGACCAGGGACTGTTCCGCATCCCGGCCGCAGACCGCCATTTCCCGGCCCCGCTTCTTCGCAGCGGCCGGAAGGATGAGCAGCGGCCAATGGCACGCGTGCAGGGTGGGAAAGCTGACCTTCCCTTCAGCTGCCTGGCCGTCGCCGGGGAGCAGGACGTGGCTATCCACCACCCCGTTCAGGTGCACTCCGCCGTGGTGGTCCCGCCGGTCGCTCATCGCAGCAGCGCCTCCAGGGTTTGGGCAAAATTCCCGTGCCAGCGCTCCACGGAATCCGGGGTGAGGGGGACCGGCAGGGTTAGGGCGTCATCTCGAACTCCCGCGCGGCGGCCAGGCCGCAGGGTGATGCCCTGCACCGGCGAATCGGGATTTTCCCAGGCGCCGGCGGGCAATTCCGGACCTTCCCCGGCCCCGGGGCAATCCTCCCCCTCGGGATCCCAGTCGTAGGCACAGCGGATGGAAATTCTCCGGCGCCGCTCGCCCTCCGCCACTTCCAGCAGAAAATCGGCCCCCAGGTCCCGCAGCGGGGTAAAATTGAGAGGCATGGCATCGCTGTGCAAATTCCACAGGGTGAGCTCCGCCCGCCGACCGTGCCACGCCCGCAGGCGGTCGCGGGGAGATAGGTTCCCTTCCCCGGGCCGGGGGGACAGGCGCCAGCTGCCGTGCAGGATCAATGATGGGAATTCGGTCCAGCGGCCTTCCTGCTGCTGCTGGAGCACGTAGACGGCGTCGCTGGCGATGGTGCGGAAGTTCTCCAGGTGAAAGATCGCCACGGCCAGGGCCCAGGCTGCGGCATCCCTCCAGAGCCGGTGGCGCCAGCGGAGAAGGTCGTCCCTGCGCCGCCGGTGCAGAACCAGGTCCTGGTAGTTCGTCCAGATGGTGTGGTAGTTGCGCTCGTACTGGAGCACGTAGCTTGGCCGGGGCGGCGCAGCCAGGCGGGGTATGGAGCGGATGCTTTCCTCCCGGAGCAGGGTCTGGCAGCGATCCCCGTGGCCGCGGACCGCTTCGCGGTGGTGGCTGCCGGGAAAGTTTTGCAGGTAGCCGCTGGCCGCCTCCACGGAGCGGCGGAGAAAGTCCTGGAAAACCCGGTTCTCCGGGGTGTCGTGGCTTTCGTGGCGTTCGAGGCCCATGAGCCGCTGCCGGGCCCCGGCCTTCTCCTCCATGGAATTCCCCGGCTGGCGCAGAAACCAGAGGAGGCAGTGCCGGTCGAATTCCGTAATATTCTGCAGCGGAAGGAGTTTTTGCCTTCTCCGCAGGCAACGGCGCAGGTTACCCCCCACCGCGGCGATGGCCCTTGCCAGCTCCGGGCACTGGGCCTGCCTCGCAATGGGTTCCAGGGGCGCGTCCCCGTGGCGGGTCCTCGTCTTCAAGAGTTTCCAAAGGTGCTGGGCCGCGGCTCTGGGGGAAAGGCGCACACAGCCGACGAGGTTCCCCGCGGACGCGGAGCACTCGCCGCCCAGCCCTAGCAGCGACTGCCAGAAGAATTCAATTTCCCCGACGAGCGCGCCCTCGGCGGGGGGAATGGACTCGCAGAGTTCCCGGGGAAGCGGCTGGCCCTGGCCGTAGGGGGAGGCTTGCCAATCGCCGTGGCGGTCGGCCCTAGCCATCCCTGCAAACCCCCTCCCAGGCAAACTGTTGCCGCTGATTTTTTCCGCTGCCGCGGGCGCTGTCGAAGGCCTGGAGCAGGACCTCATCCTTCCAATCGTCCTGCTCCAGGACGCTCCGAACCGCCTCCAGCGCCTCCTCCACCTGGGGATCCGCCAGGTCAACGCCGCGCAGCTTCGGCAGCAGCCGCATTTCCACCTGGTCGTTGAAGGCCCAGCCCCGCCGCAGCCGGCCCAGATCTCCCGTCGCCAGAGCATCGGGGTAGTTGGCAATGTACTCGACAATGGCGTTGTAGACCCGGTGGGCAAAGGGTTTGCGAATCGTTGCCAGGGCTTCGTTCATGTCCTGCAGCCCGCCGCGGATCTTCTCCAGGGCATCGCCGGGCAGTTCTCCGCTCCCATGGCACCAGCTTTCCCATTGTTCGCAGGACAGGTAGGTCCCGGGCAGGGATTGGGACTTCTGCCCCACCGATGCCTCGAGAAACTTTCTTGGCCTTGCGAAGCTCAGCAGGTGGGACCGGTCAATCACCTTGTCCGAAAGAGTTTGCGTACTTTCATCCTCGTTCATCGTCCCCACGAAGAGGATGTTCTTCACGGGAAAGAGCCGGATCTCCCCTTTTTTGGATTCCTTGCCCAGCACCACCTCCGCGGCCTGGCGCTCGCCATTTTCGGGGTCTATCCCCCGCCGCACCTCCAGCTTGCTGAGGAAATCGCTAAAATAGTACTCCACCCGCGCCAGGTTCATCTCATCCAGTAGTACCAGCAGCATCTTGTCCCGGAAGGAAAGTTCCTCGGCCGGGATGCCATTGCCCGCCGCGTTATGGGAATCCATGTGGACCATGGCCTGGGCCAGCTCGGTCGGCACGTAGCGTTTCTCCAGGTAGTTGTAGAAGCCGAAAAGGTCCTGGGGGCCGTCCCAGCGCGGCTGCACGGCTAGGCTGAGGAAGTGCATGCCCATGGCATCCGCGTAGTTCTTGGCCAACAGGCTCTTGCCCGTGCCGGAAATGCCGGCGAGAACCGTGAGGGGGCTGGTCCGGGCGGACTTGAGCGCCGTGTGGAAGCCGTACAGGCGGCGCTGGTGGAAGGTGAGGCCGTGGCTTTCCAAATATTCCTCCAGTCCGTCCAGGGCCTCCTGCTCGTTCCTCCGGGAAGATTTGCCCTTCCAATTGCGAATTAAGCACTTGGGTCGGGCCAGCAGGTCCTGGAATGCCCTTTCCCTGGCCTCGTCTTCCTGCCTTTGCCGCACTTCGACGGCCCCGCTCAGCCGGTCCCGGCGCAGGGCCAGCTCCTCCACGGACCGGTGCAGGTCCTGGTAGTTTGCCCGCAGCTGTTCCATGTCCGCTTCCCGCCGCTTCCAACTTTCCTCCTTCGCCTGCCATCCGGCGCACTCTTCCTGGATTTTTTTCACCCTTTCCCGGACATCCTCCAGCGCTTTCTGCTCCTTCTGACCCTCGGCCAGCAGGGTGTCCAATTTTTCCCTTTTCCGCGATAAATGCATCTCTGCCAATTCTTTATGGAAGTTCAGGCTGTCAACTTCCCCTCCCAGCCGCTGCCGTTCCCGCTGCCGTTCCTCCAGCTCCGCCCTTGCGGCCTTCAGGGACTCCTCCACCTCCTGGACCCGCTGGGCCAGGGGCTGCAGCTCGGCGCAGCGGCCACGGATTTCTGCTTCAGCCCCTTTCAATTGCTCCAGGGAATCGGACAGCCGCTGCCGCTCGTCGGCCAAAACCTTTAACTCCCGCTCCTGCTTTTCCCGGCGAAGGGAAAGATCCTGCTCTTTTTCCTCCAAAGATTGGAGCGTCCCCTGCACTTCGAGCAATCTTTCCTGGGTTTCCAGGTGCTTCCGTTCCCAGTCTTCAATTTCCTGCTTTTTGTCGACAAGGCCTTTCCACCTCGATTCCCACTCGGCAAATTCCTGGCGCTTTTGGCAAATTATCTCGTCGTGGGTCAGGATGTCCTCGTCGAGCTTGGCCTTCCTCCCCCGCTGCTCCCCGTATTCCCGTTCCAGCTCTTCCAGCTCGCACTCCCGGTGCCGGATGCGGACGTCGATGCTTTCCAGTTCAACGGCCAGGGGAAGCTTGCTCCGCTCCCGCTGGAGCAGGGCGTAGGCGATGAGGCTGGCGATGGGGGCCACGATGCAGCCCACGGCGATGGCGTAGGCGCCCAGCAAAAAACTATTCCCCATCAACGACCGTCCTTTCCACCGCTTCCAGCCGCCGTAAGACCTCCTGGATCTCCCGCAGCCGCTCCTCGGTGACCGCATACTCCGCCTGGCGGCGCATGGCATTTTTCAAATTGGCCTCCTCGGCGATGACCTCGGTGGACAGCCTGCGGTGCCGCTGGGCCAGCTCCTCGATTCTCGCCTCCAGCTCCGCGGCCTCCTGCTTCTCCTTTTTGAGGGATTCCCGCAGCCGCTTCTCCGTCTCCCGCTGCCGTTCCAATTCCGCATTCGCCCTTTCCAGTTCCCCTTGCCTGGCTACGAGGGCCTCCACCTGGACCGTCCGCCGGCTGACCTCCGCCTCGCGCCGGGTGAGCTCCCCCTGCGCCGCCTGCAGCTGCTCCTGGAGGCGGAGGGTATTTTTTTGAAAGCTCTCCATTTCGGAGGCCTGCCGGCTTTCCAGCTGCTGCAGATCCTTCTCGACGGTGGCCCGGCGCCGGCCTGCCTCTTCCCCGGTCCGGACAAGCTCCTCTTGCAGCCGCCGGTTTTCCGCTTTCATTTCGCTCTTGCCCAGCTGCAAGGCCCGCAGCTCCCCCTCGTGGCGGCTCTGGGCCTCCCCCTTGGCCAGTTCCAGTGCCTGCAGCTCCCCCTCCTGCCGCACCCTCGCCTCCTCCAGGCTCGTTTCCCGGTCGCGCATCGCCCGGCGCAGGGTGTCCACGCGGCCGGCAACGCTTTCCGCCTCCTCCCGCAGGTAGCGCACCGTCTCCTCCACCTGGGCCCGCTGGAAGTAGAACCTTCCCAGAACCCATCCCAGGGCAACGGTGCCGACCAGGGAGATCAGCATCAGCGACCAGAGCAGGGGCCCGTAGCGGCGCAGCGTCCGCCCTACGGGGATGGTACCCGTCGGTGGACCACTTTCCTCGGCCACCGGTTCCTTTTCTACGCCTTCCTCTTCCGTTTCCATGCTTCGATTGTCCCCCAAACCCTGTCCACGCAGCCATCCATGTCCCGCCGCAGCTCACTCACCCAAAAGCGCAGCACTTTCCATCCGTCCGTCTTCAGGATGTGGTCCCGCCACAGGTCTTCGGGACAGTGAATTCCCTCGGCAATGGCGTGGTAGCGAACCCCATCCACCTCAATGTCCAGCCGCAGCCCGTCCTCCAGGTAGGCCAGGTCCAGGCGCCGGCCACAGGTCACGTACTGGGGAATGGTCTCCACCCCCCGCCTCCGCAGCGCGTGGAAAAATTTTTCCTCCCAGGGCGATTCGAAGGGCTCCCCTTCCCCGCCGTCGCCGCGGGCCCGCCTCCCCTGGCTGAGCTTCCACAGCCCCTGCACCTCCCCGATGGTGGATTTCTCCGCCGCCGCACCGTTGGCGAAGACCACGCACAGGGCCCGGGCCCGGCTCACCGCCACGTTCAAAAGATTCAAATTTTTTTTCAAAAACGAATGGCTGCCTTCCCTTTCATCCTCTCCCAGGCAAAGGCTTAGGCAGATCACGTCGCACTCGCCGCCCTGAAAGCCGTGGGCCGTCGCCACGGTGGGCGGGGACCAGTCGCCCCGCGGCCTGGCATGGGAGAGTCTCGTGTCAAGCTTCTTCTGGATGAGTGTCCTTTGGCAGGTGAAAAAGGTAACGACCCCCAGGGACCCCTCAAAACCCTGCAATAGACGTTCATGGACCCAGTGAACCAGGGCCTCCGCCTCCGCCTCGCAGTGCCAGCCGCCGGGGGCGTCCCTTGGCCGTTCCAATGGTCCGCGCACGTCCTCCCAGGAAAGTCCCGGCCGGAAGCGCTCGGGAAGGCGCAGCTTTTCCTCGTCGGTCATCAGCTGCAGCGCATTGCCGTAGAAAAAGCGGTTAAAATAGCGGGCAATGGCGGCGGCGCAGCGGTAGTGCTGGCACAGCCTCTGCTTCACGTGGGCGTAGTGGTCGGCGCACTCGAAGAGGGAATTTTGCAAATGGAGTAGAAATTCGGCCTCCCTCTTGGGAATGTGGTGCTCCCGCAGCAGCCGCTCCTCCGTCTTTTGGCCCAGGTGGCGGATGGGGGCAAGCTGCCTGGGATCGCCGACGATGCAGGCATGCTTCGCCCGCCAGAGGAGGGGAAGGGCGCTGCCGATGTCGGATTGGCCCGCCTCGTCGACGATGAGGTAGTCAAAGAGGCCGGCCACCTCGGGCAGCTGTCCCACGGACTGGGAGGTGATGGCCCAGGCAGGGGCATGGCGCAGGACGGCCTTGGCCAATTCCTCCTCCGACGGCTCGATGGCGCAATGGCGCTTGATGAGCTCCGCCCGCTCCCGGTCCACGGCCCAGAGGGTTCGCAGGTGGAGGGGAAGGAGCTTTGCCACGGCCTCGCCCATGTCCCGTTGCAGGGCAAGGAAATCTGCAAGCAGCTCACCGATTTTTTCGATCGAGTCCGGCAGGCGGTGCAGAACCTGCAGATGCCTACTCCGCCAGAAGTTAGCAAATTTTCGCAGGCATTTTTTCCAAAAAGATAGCGAGGGCAGTTCGCCATCGGAGCGCCACAGCCGCTCCTCCCGGTCAACGATGTGCTCCCGGGACCCGTAGAGCTCTTCGATCTTTGCTAGCAATTCTCTCTGCCGTTTGATCTTTGGCTCCAACGCCTTCCACCCCAGCGCGACCTCCACATCTCCACCGTCGCACGGCCGCTTCCTCGCCTCGGCGTTCTCCAGCAGCTCCCTGGCCACGGACTGGAAGGAATCTTTTTTGTAGCCCTTGCCCTTGTAGGTCATGCGCCGCAGAAGGGTGGGCGGCAGGGGGAAGTTCTGCTTTCCCTCTCCCAGAAACTTCCGCTCCAGTTCGCGAAATTTCTCCTGCACCGCGTCGATGGCCTTGTGGTTCCGGCTGGCCAGGAGCACGGACCTGCCATTGAGGAGCAGGGACAGCATCAGGCCGGCCACCAGGAAGGACTTGCCCGTCCCGGGAGGCCCCTGCACCGTCACCAGGGGAACATTCTGCGCGGAAATGGCAGCGTAGAACTGGTCGCTGTTGAAATCGCGGCCGCTGGGAAGCAGCAGCGGAACCGCATAGGGCTCCGCCGCCGGTGGATTTTTCAGGTCACTTTTGGGGATCAGAAGCTGCGCAAGGGAAGTCCCCGCCACCTTCCTTCCGGCGATGTGGCGGAGGTTGAAGATCGTCTTTTTACACATGGACCCCGGCTCGGCGATGAAGAGCATGGCCGCATTGACGATTCCGCCCGCCGGAGGCAGGGAGAGGCGGATGCCCATTTGCAGCGGATCCAGGATCTCCCGCAGCTGGCGGGTGGCTGGAGTTGTGCCCAGATTTTTTACGAGGGATTCGTAATTGATGGCCGCCCGGCCCTCCTCATTGATTTCCCCATCGGCGTCGTAGCCCAGGCTTTCCAGCAAAACTTCGCCATCGTTTTTCATCGGCAGCTCGCCGAGCCAGTCTCTGTTCACCGCCGGCAGGTTGTGCACCATCCGCAGCAGCACCCTGGCCCCATCCTTCGCCCAGCGCTTGGGCAAAAGTTCGACGGGGGAAAAAAAGAGCGGTCGCAGGGCAATGTCCTCCTCATCCCCCCTCCGTTCCCGCTTCACGTGGATGGGATATCCTACGCGCAGACACCGCCGCCGTTCCCGTGAGCTCGTAAGGGTCACGTAGAAATCCCCAATCTGGCCCGTCGACGGCAGCTCCCAGAGGCAGGTTTCGCCCTCGTCCCTTGTCCACCAGCGCTCGCGGAAGTAGATGGGAATCCAAAGCTTTTCGCGGTCCTCCCAGTGCAGCGTCCCCTGGGGCGATCCCTCCAGCTCCACGATGTCGGCGAAGTAGTTGAGAATTCTCCGATGAAACGGCGCCGCGGCCTCCGTACCGCCAATGGCGTCGCCGCCGCCGTCCTTCTTTTCCAAGGGGATGGCGGATTCTTTGCTAATTTTTACGGGGATGCAGAGCGGGCAATCCTCCGCCCGGTCCGGGAAGAGTTCTGCCTTCGCCTCCGACTCCTTCACCCGCCCGATGCCACTCCTGGTCAGCTTCCAGCGCCCTTTTTCAAACTTCACATCTCCGGCGTCCACCAGCCGCTCCAGCGCCCGGCGCACATCCGCACCGCTCCTGTGTCCTAGCCGCTGGCGGAGCCGCCCCTCCAAAAGCCCATCCACCGGGTAGCAGGCAAGCGCCGTCCGCACCTCGCCCTCCGCGGCATCCATTCCCCGAGCATGGTCCACCGCTAAAAAGCTGTCAACGGTTCCGTGCGCGTGCCACGAATTTCTCCGCCGGCTGGGAAGTGGCCCGGATCCGCGGCTCGGCGCTGCGGCGGGCCTTGATTTCCTCGGCCAGACGCTCGGGCCTGGCGGTGTAGAAGCGAAAACTTTCCGGCAGAAGAAGGTTCACCCACAGGGCATCGGGGAAGGATTCCAGTAGCCACAGCGTCTTTCCCGTCCCCCGCGGCCCGAGCAGGAAGAACGACCCATCGATCGGGTTGATGAAGCACTTGACCAGTGCCATGGCCATCCCGGACCGCTTTCACCCCTATGTTTTCCTTTTACCTGCGGATCCTAGGATCAGGACCCGTAAAACCGGTCCGCCGGTTGACGGTGGGGCTGCGGCCCCTCCGGCACCCCCCCGCGAAATGCCGTTGCACCGACGCCTGGGGGAAGCGCAGCATGGCGGAGCTGGGGGCA
>JAITSI010000025.1 GCA_031287845.1 Puniceicoccales bacterium | reverse complement strand
ATGATTTCCGGAAGCGCGTAGCCGTGGCGGGCGTGGATGAATTCGGCCAGGTTGGCGAAGGCTCAGCGGAAAAAGATGCGTAGTGTGCGCAGGTGAGGGATGGCGATGCCGTTGCCCAGATAGATGGGAATGGACCTCTCCACAGCAGCAGGTGGTGTAGCAGCGTCGGCCGATCTAGCTAAACGAATTAGAAAAGGCCGCAAGTAGCTCTTCCAACACATCTTCCAGCGTGTCTCCCTTCCGCCTCAGAAGGCGATTGTGGAATTTCTCCATTTCTCCGGAATCGGCCGGCGACCGTCAAAATTTTACTTGTCCCCGACTCCGTCCGGGACCATACTGCGCATGGCCGTGAATTTAAATCGAACAACCACTAGACCCAACACCGCGCCGATAGCGATGCGGAATTTGAACGAAACTAGATCCCCCGACAAGGCGTCCGGGAAGGGCGCGGCGCGGCCCACCACGGGAATCGGCCAACTCGATCAATCTCGAACATATAAAAAGGATACGAATTCTTCCATCTCCAAAAATACAATATTACAAAGGGAGAATAGGGCAACTAGCACCATTGCCACGGCAAAAAATGTGGGAATACCCATTGCGGTCGGAGGAAACGCTTCGCAAAAGACCGGTCCAACGCATTGGAAAAGTGGAGCAGAACCCAACGCGCATGCCGCGGACAATAAATCTGCGATAATATCTGCATTGGATAATGGAAATGGGGAACGCGGGGATATCTATAGGGTTTCAGATGATCATGGCGCAGTTCGCATAGAGGAAGATAGCGACAATAATCCTAGGATCGTGGGCGAGCATGAATTTGCTGAGATTATCGCAGGCACAAAAGGAATCGATGACATTGATGGAGATGGCGATCTTAAATCCGATGATCTAGATAAAGTTGCATCGAAAGGCATGGATTGGCCTACAAAATCCATGCAAAGTGAGGCTAATCTCAGCGCAGACGAGAATCAACCGAAGGAAAGAGAGACCGAAAATTCTGTAGGTTCCCCAGGGGAAATTTTCCAAAAGCAGAGCAGTGAAGTAGCGTCCGAAACAATCCTGGAAAAAGGAGATTCAAAGTCCCACGAGGATGTGCCCGAGGAACGGAAACTTGCCGAGGAAAAGCCCAGAAATAGGGAAAGAATAACGAAGGGAAATTTAGAAATTGAAGACATGTTAGACTCGGCGGAATTGGAAAAAAGCTCCCCTGCCAACGGAGAGTTTGCGAGTCCCATCGAAGATGATGCAAATTTTGCTTCCATCACCAAATTGGAAGAGCATGGGGAGATAGCGTCCGAAACACGCATTGGGAAAGGAGATTTAAAGTCTCGCAAGGCTATGCCGGATGAACAGAAACTTGCCAGGGCAAAGACCAGAAATAGAGATCAAAAAAGAGTAACGAAGGAAAATTTTGAATTCGAAGAAAAGGTAGCCTTGGCGGAATTGAGCAAAATCCCATCTGACAACGGAGAGCTTACGCATTTCATCGAAGATGATGCAAATGATGGGATTGATTTTCAAGCCGGCGGTTGGGTCGATGAAGCCACAAAAAACGATGCTAGCGCAATGACTCTTGGGGGAGAGTATGAAACCTTCGATTTTAACGCCCATAAATGGGAAGTTGAAGAATGACCCTTCCGATAGAAATAGGGTAGCGGGCACCGTGGCAAATGCGAATTATGGGGATCTATAAGTTTTAATGTCTAGTGATTGCTGGAGGCACCGGGAGGTTTGTCGTCGTACACCGCGCCGTCCAGCCAGCGCAGGTAATCCGCCGAGCCGTCGCTGATGGGGACCTGGATGATTTCCGGAAGTGCGTAGCCGTGGCGTATGCGGATGAATTCGGCCAGGTTGGCAAAGGCCCGGCGGGGAGTTTTGGCCACGAGCAGCCACTCGTACCCGTCGCGGATTTCCCCCTCCCAGGGAAAAAGGCTGCGCACCCGCCGTAGCTGGATGCAGGCCGCCAGGCGACTTTGCAAAATTTCCCGCGCCAGGGCAACGGCATCCTCCTCCGTCTCCAGGGTCGTCAGGACCAGCACGCAATCCGCCGCCATGGATTCGGTCTCAGCAGGCGGTGGCCGGGCGATCGGCAAAGAGCGGCACGTTCTCGAAGTGGAAAATTTTTTCCGCCCGGTAGGTGCGCCGCGGGGTAAGAATTTCCACCACGTCGAAGCGGTAGTGGGGAAAGTGCTCTTCCCGGGTGGCCAGGAAGGCGCGGCAGGCTCGACCCAGGCTTCGCAGCTTTTTCGCCGCCGTGGCGGGGCCGTAGCCGCCGGCCGGGTCTTCCAGGGAGCGGACCTTCACCTCGACGAATACCAGCACATCTTCTTGCAGGGCAATGAGATCGACCTCACTGCGCCCGGCCCGCCAGTTGCGATGCAGGACCCGATAGCGGAGCCGGCGCAGGTGCCTCTCCGCCACGGCCTCTCCCCAGCTTCCCCGGTCCACGGCCCTGGTCCTTATCCTTAGCTTTCCCTGCCTACGGCCAGCGCCAGCAGGGCCGCCTTCTGTTCCCAGATGCCGGTTGGTGCCAGCCGGGAGAGCTCGTCCAGCGCCGCCCGGGCCAGCTCCCATTCTCCCTCGCCATAGGCGGCCAGCGCCTGCAAATACCAGGCCCCTCCCCGCACGGTCCGCGACCGGCGACGGTCGGCCGCGAGCGTGGCCAGCAGCGACCGGGCCCGGGAACCTTCCCCCGACCGGATCAATGCCACGGCCCGGGCCAGGGCGGCAATTCCGTCCAGTCCGGTTCCCCTCCAGCACTCTCCGCCGGCGTAGAGGGCCGCCGCGTCCTCCCAGTCCCCGCGCGCCTCCCGTTCACAGGCAATGGCGTAGGCCATCAGCGCTCCCAGGGGCCGATTTCCCTGGCTGTTCACGAAGGCCAGCCGGGCCGCAAGGCCGCCGGGCCAGGCGGCGAGAAATTGTTCCTGCAGGCGGCGAAGGGACCTGGCACGGCAGCTGGAGCGGATGGGGAGAATCAGCGCCGGCAAAAGACATACAATCAACGCGGCCAGCAAAAGCCAGCGCCGGCGAATGGACCAGTGCCACAGACGCCGCCAGGGCGATGGCCCGTCCTCCGCTTGCTCCGCCATTGGACCAGGGGACAGCTTCGTCGCCCGCCTGTCAACGGTAAAAAAAGCCGATTGTCGCGGGCCATGCCCCTGGGAAAAACGCTTGCATCCGGGTCGCCGGAACCAGATTCATCCCCGGTGGGGGAGAGTTTTTCCCAAAAAGAACTGGAACGGCTGCTGGCGGAGCTGCCCGCCGCCCGGGGCTTCCGGGCCATCTCCCTTGAAATGGTGGGAAGCAGCTGCGACGTGGCCCGGGAATGTCTCATTCACCGCTGCGCTGCCGTGATTTTGGCGGGCCGGCAGAGCGCGGGGAGGGGACGGCACGGGAGAAACTGGGTCAGCGACCGTCTTGGGAATTTGTACCTTTCCCTGGCCTGGCCCTGCCGCCCGGAGCTGTCCCGACTCGGTGAATGGTCCCTGGCGCTGGCGGAGCGGATCGCCGCTGCGCTGCACCGGCACTTCGACCTTTCCCTGGCGGTGAAGCCGCCCAACGACCTGCTCCTGGATGGGAAAAAGGTGGCGGGAATTTTGCTCGAGGCCATTCCCTGGGCCGGCGTCGCCGTGGGCGTGGGGATCAATCTGGTGGAAGATCCGAACCTGCAGTCCCACTGCGCCCAGCCGGTCGGATCCCTGGCCCAGCGCCGTTCCCTTTCCCTGCGCGACGTCCTGCCGCCCCTGCTCACCGCCCTGCTGCAGCGGGATGAAAGGTGGAAAAGCTGAAAAATTTAAGCGACGCACATGCCCGCCGCCCGCCGCCGCTGGGAAATTCTCTTGCGGCCCCGGGACCTTTTCCTTGACTGTGGCCATGGATGCCGGCGAGGGAATTGGCGAGGCGTTGCCCATCGTGTCCATCATTTTGCCGGTCTATGCGGTGGAAGCCTTTCTGCCGGACTGCCTGGACAGCATCTGCGACCAGAGTTTTTCCAATTTTGAGTGCATCTGCGTCAACGACGGCTCGCCGGACGGCTGCGGCGAGATTTTGGACGCCATGGCGAAACGCGATGGCCGCTTCCGGGTCCTGCACCGGGAAAACGGCGGCGTGGGGGCGGCGCGCAACGCCGGCATGGAAGTGGCCCGCGGCCAGTGGATCGCCTTTGCCGATCCCGATGACCTCCTGCACCGGGACTATTTACAAATTTTACACCGCAATCTCCTCTCCGCCAACGCCGACGTGTCCCTGTGCGGCTACGTGAAATTTTCCGGCTCCCGCCGGCCCAACCTGTGCCGCCCCCCGGGTCGGGAGCGGAGCGCCTCCCTGGAGGAGCCGGAGCGGTTTCGCCTGCTCCAGCGCAGCCGCTCGATTTCCCTGGGCACCGTCTGGGGAAAGCTCTTTTGCCGAAAAATTCTGGCTGGGCTGTCCTTTTCCGACCTGTGCTTCCGCGAGGATCTGCTTTTCACCACCGCAGCCCTCCTGGCCACGGAACGGCAGGTTCTGTCCGATGCCCGGCTGTACTTTTACCGCGACCACGCCCGCTCCATCTGCAACCGCCAGTCCTATGCGAGCTATTTTGGGGAAAGCGTGCGCTGTGCGGAAAAGATAAAGGCTCTCGTTGCCGGCCGAACCCTGCCCGAAGAGGTCAGCCGATCCGTGGAGCGGCGCATGGCCACGCTCTTCTTCCAGGCCTTCGTAGGCGGATGGCGGCGGCCCGGCTTCTGGAAGGGTCACCGGCGGCTGCGGCGCTTGGCAAGGGATCTGGTAAAGAAGGGAGACCTGCGGCCCCGGCTGCTTTCTCCGGGAAGGCGGCTGCGCCTGTGGCTCTACCAGAAGGGCGTGCTATGAGGGAAGGGCAGGAGGGACGGAAAGTTGGAACCGGCGCGGAGAAAATGACCGGCGCGGGAGAGGCGGAGCAGCTGCGGCGCATATTCCAGCGGCGGAGGGTCATCTGCCGTTCCCGGGCCAGCTTTCGCCACGCCCTGCGGCCCTATTGGGAGGTTTGTTCCATGCGGAGGGAGGGGGAACGGGATGCCGCGGCCCGGCGGAAGCTGGACCGGACCATCCATCGCCTGCGCCGGTTGCGGGAACGACCCCCGTCGGGACGGCATTTTTCCCGTGCCGTGCGACATCTGCAGCGGCTGTTCCGCTCGACCTTTCCCGATGGCGCCACCGCCCGCCGCCACCTGGTGCAATTTTGGGAAACGGACACGGTCGCCTGGCAGCCGGCGGCCAGGACCCTCACCTGGAACGGCCAACCGGTGCGGCTAGGCGTCACTCCGGCATGGAAAATCCTAAAACCCTTTCCTCCCGACGGGGATGGCGGGTCCACGGCCGTGCCGCGGCTGGGCATTTCGCCGGCCCACGACGACTCCCGCCACCTGGTAAATGGCTGGCTGGCGGAGGTGGAGGGGGAAGGACTGGCACCGCTGCGCCTGGTGCGCCACGGGCATCTGCGGGACTGGCCGCGGATTCGGAGCAGTTTCGGCCAATCTCCCGCCCCGGGTGAGCTGCTGGCTCTGGCCGCGCGGTGCCAGGCCAGGATCTGGAATGACCTGCGGGCGCGGGTAGCCGCCGGGACAACGGATCCCGTGCCGCTGCGCCTGGCGTCGATACAGCTGATGACACCCGGTGCCAGGCCATGGTTCTGCGACGGGGAGCGGCCGGAGGAGCAGGCTAGGGCCTGGGCAATGGCGGAAAGGAAGGGCGTGGCCGTCGCCATCGGGTCCCATCCCGCCGAATCCGCCGGGCAAATTTTTCTCATCCCCGAGGTTTTGGCCTTTAACTTCCCCGTCAATCCCTGGTACCACCGGCTGGGCGGCGTGAGGCTCATGGGGAAATTGCCCATCCCCGAGGATTTTTTCCCCGCCAATGACCGGTCCCTGGAGACTTTACTTGGGAATAGCTGCGCCGGCGGGGAGGAGGGCCCGCATTTTTGGAAAATCCCTCCGGCCCTGGAGGAAAATTGGCGGCGGGTCCGGACGGGGACGGAAATGGAGGAGGACGTTCTGGCGGCGGCGCTCGGACTATGGGATTCGAACTCCCTGGTGGGAGCTGCCCTGCGCGGTGGAGAACGGAGCGAACGGGAACGGTGGCAGATCATCCAGCTGGCCCGCCAGGTTCTGGAGCTGTGCCAGGTGACGGCGGAGAAGCGGGGAGGATTGCTCTGGAAAAGGCGGGCGCTGCGGGGCTACGAGGACTTTTGCCACGTCCGCAATCCCTATGCCATGCCGGCCAGGGTCCTCGTCCTCTGCCACCTGCTGGGTCTGCCCTGCGCCTGCAACTGCCGCAGCGGCAAGGATAGGACAGGAATTTTCCACGGCGAGGTGGCCTACCTGTGGCTCGTGCTCCAGGGCGACCGGCGGGGAACCGTTCCGGAGCCGTGCCTGGCCGAAGAAGGTCCACCGTTGAGAGAAATGTTGGAGCGGGCCCGGGTCCTCGATGCCTGCGGCAGCGATCATATCCTATTCTCCTGCACCGGCTTTCACGGCTATCGCGTCCAGGACGACCGCCGCTGGCTGCGGGCCCTGCTGCGCTTTCCCTTCCTTGACAATCTCCACGGGCCCCTCGCCGGAACCTCCTGGCTGGCCGAGAGCTGAGGCCGCCCTAGGGTCAGGACCCGTAAACCAGGTCTATCGGTTGATGGTGGGGCTGCGTCCCCTGGCCCCCGCGAAATGCCGCCGCCATGGCACAGATGGCCTGGGGGAAGCGGAGCTGGGGGCAGGGCCCCAAATGGGCTTGGCCGGCCCTCGAGGCCGCGATGCTTCTGCTATCGCAGCGCGCAGGTCGCCCCGCGTAACCTTTTTGCCATCAGGGCCGGCCCGCGGCACTGCCCGCTTCGCCGGGCAGCGCCCGTGAGCGGCCCTTCCCTCAAGAAGTCAAGCTCTTGCACAACAGGGTCCATAGCGGTCATTTTTCCAGATGGAGGTGGAATATGGGTTTACGGACCCTAACCCTAGTGGCGGCTGTCCTTGCGCCAGGCCAGGAAGGCGGGGCGGTTCACGTACCTTCCCCCGGCCAGGGCAAAGCCCAGCAGTTGAAAAATAAATCCTTCCCTACTAGGAAAATGCACACAAAATAGGAATGCCCTTATGCTTTTCCACGTGGGAAACAGGCTGCGCAGCCAGCGGCCGCGGCACCAGTTTTTGGCACATTTTCTGCGATTTTTGGAAAAATATTTCCAGGTGAATGACCCATCCTCCTTCAATTTCCGAAATAGGGCATGCATTTTGAAAAACATTTCCTTTTTAAATTTCCACGCAATTTTTCCATAGAAGCATTCGCAGGCATTTGCGGCGTGGAGCCAGTAGGCCTCGCGCAGGACCTCGTATTTTTTAAACTTTTTGAGCACGGCCAGCGCCTCCTCGAACCGGTCCACGATGGCCATCACCCGGCGGTCGACGACGTTCGAACTATTTTTCTGTGCGAATCCCTCGTCCCGCAGGTGCAGCAGGGGTCTGGGCACAACCACGATGCTCCGCGCCCGGCATAGGACTTCAAACACGAAGGGTGCATCCTGATAGGAGGCCTGGGGGCTTTCCACGAAGAAAATTTGGCGCACGAAGTCCCTCCGGTACAGATAGGTCCAAAGGGATGTGTGGTGCGCCGCCAATAGGGGCACGTCCTCGATGCAAAAAACACCCTTCGGCGCATCCATTGTCAGATCAAACCGCACCTTTCCCGGCTCCACGAGGCCAAGTGGAACATCGCACCAGGTTCCATTCTTGCCCGGAATGTGAACAAAAAAGGAGGACTTGGCCAGGTCCGCATCGTATTTTTTAGCCGCGGCATAGAGCAGTTCGTACATGTCCGGCTCGATCCAGTCGTCGGATTCCACTAGGCCGATGTATTCGCCGCCGGCGCGGGCGATGCCGCTATTATAGGCCTTGCCCATGCCGCCGTTGCGCTGGTGGATTGCGACGATACGCCTATCCTTTTTTGCGTATTCGTCAACAATTGCCGCGGAGCCATCGGTGGAGCCATCGTCGACCAGGATAATCTCCAGATCGCGGAGGGTTTGCCCAACGATGCTATCCAAACACTGGCGCAAATACTTCTCCGTGTTATAGATCGGCACCACAACCGATACCTTTGGCGTTGCCATGTTCATTTTCGAAGTTGCCGCGTTCATTTCCTATCCCTTGGTTGCATGTCAAAATTCCCATCGAAATTGCCGTGAATTGCCTTCATTCTATCCTCCACGCCAGAAATGCCGGCCGACCGGTGTAGCGGCCGCGGGAAATTTGCAGTCCAAGCAGTTGGATGATGAAATCCCTGCGGCCGATGTGGATGCTGAAAAGGAATGAGCGTATCTTTTTTTTCGTTGTGAGGATGGAGGCGAAGTAGCGTCCCCGCAGCAGCTGTGCAATGCGTCTTCTATTTTCTTCGGAAAAATATTTGTACTGGAAGCCACCCTCCTTTTCCAGATCCAGAAAAAGCTGGCGCAGCTTGTAAAAAAATGCCCGTCTGTATTTTTCTTTTATGCCGGAGTAGAAGTACTCGCAGGCCAAAAATACGCCAATCCAAAACTCCTCGCGGAGCGCCGCATACTTTCCCATTTTTTTGAGTATGGCCCATTGCTCCCGGATTCTGTCGATGATTGCCAAAAAAACACGGCCGCCACCCATTGAGCTACTCGAATCTCCCGGTTTGAGGCGCCAGTGCACCAGTGGCTTCGGAACTACAACGATACTCGTTGCCCGGCAAAGAACTTCGCTAACGAAGGGAGCATCCTGGTAGGACGCTCCCGGGCTCTCCACGAATGGAATTTGGC
>JAITSI010000082.1 GCA_031287845.1 Puniceicoccales bacterium | reverse complement strand
CTGAAAGAAAAAGTCGGCGAAGATTTTTCGCGGTTCCGCCTCTGGTCAACGGCCAAGGCAGTGGTGGCGGTCGGGATTGTGGCCCTCAACCTGGGATTTTGAGTTTTTCCATCGGAGTGATAAATTGGGGAACGGGAAGTGGCGGAGTACGCTTCGAATCCGCCGCCGATGGCCCAGGCCGACGCTAGAACCGTGCGGCCGCCGGTGCATGGAGGTTGGCTGGCTCTGATTCCGGAAAATTTTTTGGGATTTCAATCCTGGAAAATTTTTCGGCCCGATTGACCTCCATCCATCGAAATGGATTGCCGGGGACGGCAGGGGAGCTAAACTGCGTCCGTGTTTTCGGTCGCTGAACCCGGCAAGGGCGTGGTGCAAGACCCTAGTTTACATTCCAGTGGCGCGGCCTTTGTTCCAAAGGGACAGACAGCGGGCGCCGTCGCAGGATCCGGATTGGCCAAGATCCCACCGGTGCCACCGCCGCCCAAGCCGGATGTGCAGACGCCGCCCGTTTCGACCGGTGCCGCGGGCATCTTTGCCGTGCCAGTTTCGTCCTCGAATGCTTCTCCCGCAACGGCAAAGGCCATCCAGCATACCAAGCTTTCCTCTCCTTCCTGGATCGGCAAGGGGGCCGCGCCGGCTCCGCAGGTCCCTCCTTCGCTGAAACTATGGGATTCCAAGTTAGCCAATTCCGACTCCATGATCGACTGGAATGTCGACAAGCTGCTGAACTACGCAGTAAATGCGAATGATCCACGCCAATTGGAGGCGATCCAGGTGCTGCGCAATAAAATGTGCAATTGCAGCGGGGATGATCTAGCTCGGATAAAAAAAAATATTGAATTTTACTCACTGAATCTTGACATCCCGGACACCGCAAATAGGGGGATACGCGATCCGCTCGCCTGGGTAAATGGGGCGCAGCTGTGGCCGGTTATTGCAAGCAGCAGCAATGAAGTGCGTGCGGAGCTCGCGGCATTGGTTGTGGACGTTATGCTCCTCAAGAGTCCGGATATGTTTGTCAGGCAAAGCCTTTCCAGACTATTGCAGTTTTGCGTGGCCAACATTGCCTATCCCCACTGGGACGGGGACCATCCGCCGGCCGGCCGAGAAAAGGCGTTGGAGCGGATCCTTGGCCAAATTGCCAAGCTGCCGGACGGAATTGCGCATGTCCCCTGGGATAGCATTACGCGCCCTGGCATAGGACAAAATGTGGAACTGGCATTCCAAACTTTTACGGAAATATGGAAAGTCTACCAGGGAAGTCACTTTCCCCAGCTGTCGATGTTCGAGCAGGACGCTTTCAATGGAATCCTATCCTGCACAAATGCGGACTTTGTGGCAAAGGTAAGGGACAGGATAGGGGAAAATTTTTTCACCAAAGCGGAAAATTCGGAACACAATGAATGGATCTTCTGTTGATTCGGCGGTGCAAGAGGCCATGCGGGCCGTGGACCGGCGTTTTTTTCTCAGCGACGCCAATCGGCCACTGGCGGCCATCGACGCACCCATCGCCATCGGCTTTGACCAGACGACGTCCCAGCCGTCGCTCATCGGCCACATGATTTCCCTGCTCTCCCTTGGCAAGGACGACGCGGTCCTGGAAATTGGCACCGGTTCCGGCTATCCCAGCGCCATCCTGGCCAGGTTGGCCGGGGAGGTTTACACGCTGGAGATTGTGCCGGAGCTATTTTCCAGCGCCATGGACCGGCTGGGGAAGCTGAAAATTTCCAACCTGTGGGGAAAAAACCAAAGCGGCCACGTGCCCTGGGGGGACGGGAAAACCTTTTCCAAGATCGTCGTCTGGGCGGCCTGCGAAGAACTGCCGACGGTCCTGCTGGACCAGCTCCGCCAGGGAGGAACCATGGTCCTGCCAATAGGGCCCCACGGAGAATCCCAGCGGCTGGCGGTGGTGAAAAAAAATGCCGACGGCACCTGGCAGCGAAGCGATTCCATCGGCGTCCGCTTTGTCCCATTCCGCCGCTAGGGCCAGGACCCGTAAACCAGATCCGCCGCTTGGATCCAAAGGGAGCTGTGCCCACTTGCCCATCCCCCTACGCGGAGTGCCGCCGCCATGGCACCGATGGCCTGGGGGAAGCGCAGCTGGGGGCGCAGCCCCAAATGGGCCCGGCCGGCCCTCGAGGCCCTGGCCGGCCTGGAAGCCCAAAGGGGGTTGCCGCGCCCCTTGGCAATTTTTTTTCATGGAGTATTTTTTCTTGACGGCCGGCCGGCGGCCTGCAGTGTGACCGCCGTCGTGGCCTTTGCTTTATATTTTTCCATGCCGCAGGCCTTCGGCTACCGTGCCCGGGCGCACGGAATTAGCTAAATTGTATCGTTGGGCGCTTGTCGGGGGACTTACCCCGGTTTTGCGTGTCTATTTTTTGTTTCGGAAAAAATTCCACCCGTGGGGGTTGGTCATGATTAGATTGCTATCCGGGGAAGAGATTCCCCTTGAGTTTCATAGGACGAGGGTTGTGCAGAAGATAAATTTGGTCCCGGCGGACCGGCGCTGGCAGGCGCTCCGCGAGGCGGGTTTCAATTCGTTTTTGCTGCAGAGTAGGGATGTGTTTTTGGACATGCTGACGGACAGCGGGACCAATGCCATGAGTGACAGGCAATTAGCCGCCATGGCAATCGCCGACGACGCCTACGCCGGGTCGGAAAGTTTTGTCCGCTTCCAGGCAAAAATAGAAAGCATATTCGCCAAGCCGCTGGTGCTGCCGGTGCACCAGGGTCGCGCCGCGGAGAACATCATCTGCCGCACGTTCGTGCACGACGGCGACACTGTGCCCATGAACTACCACTTCACCACCACAAAGGCGCACATCGAAGCCAACGGCGGCAGGATTGTGGAGCTGGTGGCCCGGGAAGCGCTGCAAACGAAAAGCGATTGCCCGTTCAAGGGCAATTTCGCCATTGACAGGCTGGAACAGGCCATCGGGTCCATCGGCGTAGATCGCATCCCATTCATCCGGGTGGAAGCCTGCACCAACTTGCTGGGCGGACAGCCGTTTTCCCTGGAGAACCTGCGCCAGGTCCGGGCGGTTGCGGAGCGCTTTGGCATCTGGCTACTGCTGGATGCGAGCCTTCTGGCGGAAAATCTTTTCCTCATCCAGCGCCGCGAAGAGTCGTGCCGGGGAAAAGATTTGCGCACAATTGCGGGAGAAATTGCTGCGTTGGTAGATGTTATATACTTTTCCGCCCGCAAGCTCGGCTGTGCCCGCGGTGGAGCAATTGCCACCGCAAATCGGCAACTTTTTGAGGCAATGAAGCCATTGATTCCTCTCTACGAAGGGTTTTTGACCTATGGCGGCATGTCGCTGCGGGAGATGGAGGCGCTAACCGTCGGCCTGGACGAGGCCATGGACCCCGCCGGCGTGGGCCAGTCCCCGGGCTTCATCGAGTTCATGGTGGGCGAATTGCAAAGGCAGGGCATTCCGGTTGTGACGCCGGCCGGTGCACTCGGCTGCCACCTCGACGCCACGGAATTTGTGCCGCACATCCGCCAGGAGAACTACCCGGCGGGCGCGCTGACCGCGGCGCTGTACCTGGTTTCCGGCATTCGCGGAATGGAGCGGGGGACAATGTCCAGCGTGCGGGGGCAGGACGGGAAAGACCTGCTCGCCGACATGGAGCTGGTGCGCCTTGCCCTGCCGCGGAGGGTGTTTAGCCTGTCCCAGGCAAAATTTGCCATTGACCGCATCGTCTGGCTCTACCAGCACCGCCAGCTCATCGGTGGGCTGCGCTTTAGCGAAGAGCCAAAACTCTTGCGGTTCTTCACCGGCAAGCTCGCCCCCATCAATGGGTGGGATGAAACGCTGATGGAGGCCATCCTCTCCAGCGCCATTCCGCTTTCCGATGGCGACTGAGCGCAAAGTAGCCCCGGGTTAGGGAAATTCATCTCCCAATGCCCGGGGTGTGCTGCTAAAAGCTACCGACGGCACGCTCCTCTCTTCCAAAGTGTTTGGTTCCGCGTTCTTTTTGTGCCGCGCGACCGGTAATATGCATCCTGCCATGGCAGATGCCATGGGCAGTGCGCAGGTCGCCCCGCGCAGCCATTTCTCCACCAGGGCCGGCCCGCGGCACCGCCCGCTTCGCCGGACAGCGCCCGAAGGATTGGCAAGGGGCATGGCCCCTGAGGTTTACGAGTCCTGCCCCGGGGAGTCCTGGCCCGGGGAGTCCTGGCCCGGCGGCACGATGGAATGGATGATGGCGTCGGCCAGGCCGTAGGCGATGGCCTCCTGCGCGTTCATGTAGAAGTCCCGGTCCGTGTCGCGGCGAATTTTTTCCAGTGGCTGGCCGGAGGCGCGGGCCAAGATCTGGTTCATTTCCTCCCGGGTCCGCTCCATTTCCTCGGCCTGGATGTTGATGTCCACCGCCGGGGCATAGATTTTTCCAGAAATTAGCGGCTGGTGGATGATCACCCGCGCCCCGGGGTAGAGAAACCTCCTGCCCTTCGCCGGTGCGCTGAGAATGATGGACCCCATGCTGGCCGCCATGCCCATGACCAGGACCGTCACGGGCGATGCGATGAGCTGAATGGTGTCGTAGATGGCCATCCCGGAGGTGATGCAGCCGCCGGGGGTATTGATGTGCAGGGTAATGGGCTGGCCCGGCCCGGACAGGTCCAAATAGACCAATTTCTCCACCACATCCTTGGCGCTGTGCTCGTCGACGGCGCCCCAGAGAAAGACGCGGCGCTCCTGCAGCAACTTTTCCTGGACGCGGCGCTCCGCACGGGCCCCATCCCCGCAGCGGCGGCAGCCTTCGCCGTCCTCCCCATCGTCTTCCTCACCGCTTTCCATGCAAAATCCTTCCCCCAGCCACGCTTGCCCACCCTTCCGGCGCGGGCCACGGCGGCCACGGCGCTCAGCCGGCCAGGCCACCGCAGGTCTCCAAAAATGACTCCGTTTCCACCGGCTCCAGCGGATCCACGCCCGGAAGCCCAAAGCCGAACAGGCGCAGGAAATCCGCCCCATAGCCGTCCGGATCCCCCAGCTCCCGCAAATTTTCCGTCGTCACCAGCTGCCAGCGGCGCAGCACCTCCACCTGCACGGCCGGGTCCATCTCCCACCCGTCGAGGCGCAGCCGGCCCTCCCCGTCCACTGCGCCATCCGGGAGATTTTTCGCATAGAGTCGCTCCGCGAATAGGCGCTCCATCTGCTCCCCGCAGGACTCATGGCAGCCCCGCTCCTTCATGGCGCGGAACAGCAGGGAAATGTAGAGGGGTACGACCGGAATGGCCGAGCTGGCCTGGGTCACCACCGCCTTGTTCACGGCAATGTGCGCCTTCCCCTGCAGGGGGCGGAGCAGGGCGTCGATGCGGTCCACGGTACGTTCCAAATCCTTCTTGGCAAGGCCAATGGTTCCGTCCCGGTAGATGGGCCAGGTGAGCTGGGGTCCCAGATAGCCGTAGGCCACGCTTTTGACCCCATCCGCTAGAACTCCCGCGGCGGCGAGGGCCTCCATCCACAGCAGCCAGTCTTCGCCGCCCATCACGGCCACGGTGGCGGCGATTTCCTCCTCCGACGCCGGCTCCAGGTGCACCGTGTCCACCACGCCCCGGTCGGTGTGCAGTGTCTTGGAAGTAAAGCCCTGGCCCACCGGCTTGAGCACGGAGCGAAATAGCTGGCCTGTCCGGGGATGGGTGCGCTGCGGCGAGGCGAGGCTGTAGATGACCAGGTCAACGGGGCGAAATTCCCGGCGGAGCAGCTCCACGCTGCGCAATTTGACGGCGTCGGAGAAGGCGTCGCCGTTGACGCTCCAGACCCTTCGTCCCCGCTCCCGCGCCATCCTTTCCAGGGCAACGCTGTTGTACCAGCCGGCGGAGGCGGTGCGCTCTCCCTGGGCAGGCCGTTCGAAAAATACGCCAAGGCTGTCGGCGCCGGCTCCGAACGTGGCAACGATGCGGCTGGCCAGGCCATAGCCCGTGGATGCCCCGATGATGAGAGCGGTCCCGGGGCCGGAGGAGGGAAATTTCTTCCCCTCGACCCGGGCAACCTGCTCCTGCACGTGGGCCGCACAGCCCGCCGCATGGGCCGTCGTGCAGATAAACCCGCGAATTTTTGGCTCTACCACTCTTCTGGCCATGGACCCATCCCCTAGTGCGTGCCGCCGGCCGCGCCATCTCCCCTGCCGATGAGGGAGATCTGCTGCGGAGTGATGCCGACGAGAAAGCGCCGGCCCTCCCATTCCACCACCGCGAGGTAGTGGCGCGAGCCCAGGTTCAGCGTGTCCACCACGGCGACCTGGGACACCCTGCGCAGGGAGGGAAAAAAACCTCCCCGCCGGCGGAGGAACACCAGCAGGCCCCCCACCGCGGCCAAAAATCCCAAAAAAACACCCGCGCGAACCAGCGCCGTGCGCAGGCTGACGGATCCGCCCGGTGCCACGTCCCGCGACCAGCCCTCCGCAATCCCCCCATCGGCCGGCACATCCCCGGCCGCAACATCTTCGGCGAAGGCGGCGGGCAGGGGATTCGGTTTCACGGCCCGGCCACGCACGTCCCGCATCCAAATGTAGGGGCCGGCCAGCACGGCCGCAAAGCAGACAAGCAACAGCAAAAAACGCCGCACGGGAAACATCTGGGCCGGGATCAATCCCTTGGCAACCCCTTTGTGCCTCCGGGGGAAAAATTTTTTTGCCGCACGGTGGACGAGGAAGCCGGCCCGGCGCCATCGGCGTTTTTTTTAACCGGAACGGGAGACAAACTCCGATACTCCGATGGAAAAACTCCCGGTTTTGGAATTTATCGACGGCTGAAAGAAAAAGTCGGCGAAGATTTTTCGCGGTTCCGCCTCTGGTCAACGGCCAAGGCAGTGGTGGCGGTCGGGAT
>JAITSI010000051.1 GCA_031287845.1 Puniceicoccales bacterium | reverse complement strand
CCGGCCGGCGTCCCGAGCGAAGCGAGGGATGATAGCGCATTGCGCGCCGGACGGTACGGCACTCCGTGGGCGGGGGATTGGCAAAGGGGTGCGGCAGCCCCCTTTGGAACCTCCCGGCCTAGCGGCCAATGGGGCTCAACCCCGGCCATCGGGCCGGGCCTCTTCCATTTCCTCCTCGTGCAGTTGCAGATTCGGGTTATTGTCGGGCTCTTCCTTTTCTTTGGCCTTCTGTGTCCGCTTTTCGGGATCGATTTCGGCCTTCGTCGTTTCCTGCATCTGCTGCCACCGCTCTGCCTGCTCCTTCTTGTCCAGGATTCGGGTCCGTATGGGAGCAGTCCTCGTATCCGTCGAGGGATCAATGGGGGCGTGGGCAAGTCCGCCCTTGTACTCCACCGGGGTCAGAGACCTGTCCTTTTCTCCCAGCAGGGACCGCAACATGGCGAGCATGCTGGCGATTGCCGCACTGAGCGCATCAACGTTTCCATCGCCGCCCTTCACCTTCTTCAAATTTTTCTTGGCAAGTTCGAGTTCCTCCCGCGCCCTGGCAAGTTCCTTGGAATCAATCACATTTTCCTTGCCGGCCTCCAGCATGTCCAATGCCTTTTCCATGGCATCGATGGCCCGCTCCTGGGAGCCGATGTCCCGTTCCCCCTCCGCTGCCCGCTGCAGGGCATCGATGCTTACTTCATTTGCCGCGATATTGGACTCCTCGGCCCGCTCCTGGCTATCGATGTTAGTTTCCGTGCGGTACTGGCCGAGGACTTCAGCGCCATCCGAATTTTTGCCGGACGTGTCTTCCGACTCCGAAGAAGACTGCTTGCCTTGCTGTTCGGCGGTGGAGGACTCGGACAGGTCCTTCACTTCCTGGCTCACGGCCACTTCGGAGGCAGACGACGGTGCCGTCACCTCATTCACGACATCATTGGTAAAGTTCCCCAGGACATCCATGGGAGATTGCGTCTCCATGGGGGAATATCCCGAGGCGATCAGGGCCGCGGCCGGGTCATCCGTGGGATCCTGGCCATCCGTGGGACTTGGACCGTTCGTGGGGTCCTGGCTATTTATAGGATTCGGATCATTCGTGGAAATGGGATCCGTCGGCAACTTCTGGCCCCCATCCCCACCTTCCAGCGTAGCGCCGGATGTCGCCCCGTTTCCGCCGTCCACCTCGCCGCTGGAGGTCGCGTCCCCCACCTTCGTCGTGCCAAGATCGGAGTTGGTGAGCACCGAATCCATCACGGACGGCCCGGTGCCGGGGTCGGAAACCACGTCCGCCACGTCTTTCAAATCCGAATCGGTTGCTGCCACCGGCGGGAATGGAATTTCGGCACCGTTCAGAAGGTCCCCCACGGGCCTGACGTCGTCGCCCGGCGTGGAGATTAGAGTCAGCGATGTTGCCGTGATTTCATCGCCGGACGGTGGCTTCCCGCCGACGGCATCGGCTCCCCCCTGCCCGAGGATGTCCGGTGAGAACGATATACTCTGCCTGTCGTAGTCTGCTGCGTCAATCATCTTTTTACGACAGTTTAGGGAGTGCCGCGGGGGACGCGAGCGTAAATTTTTTGCAAATTGACTCCGCAATGGCCGTTGACTCCTCCGGCGTCCCTTCCACGATCGACCCCATGGGGGAGATCCCGACGCTTTCCGTCCTGATGCCCGTCCACAACGCGGAGCGCTACCTGCACCAATCCCTGGCCAGCGCCCTGCGCCAGACATTTTCCGACCTGGAGGTCGTCTGCGTGGACGACGGGTCAACGGACGGCAGCCTGGCCATCCTGCGGGCCCACGCGGCCGAGGACCCGCGCATCCGTATCATCGTCCAGCAAAACCAAGGCACGCTCCACGCCCGAATTTTGGCAGCGCGGGCGGCGCGGGGGGAATTTCTCCTCTACCTCGACGCCGACGACGCCCTGGAGCGGGACATTGCGCAAAAAACTATCGCCAAGGCCAGGGAGACCGGCGTGGACGCGGTGGAATTCGGGGTCCGCATGCGCAGCTGCGGTGCACTTTTCCTGCGAAAACTTCGCTGGGCCTACCCCGCAAAGGAACTGCTGGGACAAATCATCCACAAGCCCCAAATTTTGACCCGGGCTGTTTTCAATGAGTCCAATTTCCTCATCTACAGCCGGCTCATCCGCCGCACCACCTTCCTGAAGGCCCTGGCGAACGTCCCGCCGGAGGTTTTGGCGCAAAGGATCATCTACAGCGAGGACATGCTCCTCTACCTGACATTTGCCAGGCATGCCCGGGCAATCGTGGCCATCGGCGGTGGCGGCTACCGCTACCTGCGGCGTATCCAATCGGTTACACATACTTTTCCGGTCCAATTTGCCGCATTTTTCCAAAAAATAGAAAACGAATGCCAAACCGCTCACGCCGTCTGCGGGCTGTTGCCGTCCGAATTGCGCCGGCCATGGGTGAAATTTCGCATGGGAGAAATCGCTGCCCTGCTCATCGGCAACAACTTCGACGAATTGCAAAACGCAGAAATCTTCCGCTTCCTTTGGGAAATTTTGCAAAAATGGGACCAGGACCCCGCCGACCGGGAGGAAACTTTAAAAGTCCTGGTCCAGAACATGCACCGGATTTGCCGGCAGAAAAGACGTTCCAGGCGATGGAAAAGGCAATTTGTCCAACGGTGCAGGGCACTGGCCCGTGGAATTTCCTGCAATTTCATTGGAAAGCTGGCCAAATTTTTCCGCTTTCTGGTGCAAAAACTTCGGAACCATTCCTAGGGTCAGACCCCATAAATCCCGGGCCGCCGGTTGACGGTGGGGCTGTGCCCCTCTGGGAGGTTGCAAAGGGGGCTGCCGCGCCCCTTTGCCAATCCCCCGCCCACGGAGTGCCGCTGCATCGATAGTTGGGGGAAGCGAAGCTGGGGGCAAAGCCCCTAAATGGGCCTGGCCGGCCCTCGAGGCCGCGATGCTTCTGCTATCGCAGCGCGCAGGTCGCCCCGCGTAGCCTTTTTACCATCAGGGCCGGCCCGCGGCACTGCCCGCTCCGCCGGACAGCGCCCGTGAACGCCCCTTCCCTCAAGAGGTCAAGCTCCTGCACAACAGGACCGTATCGGTCAACTTTCCAGGTGGAGGTGGAATGTGGGTTTACGGGTCCTGGGCCCAGCTCAATATTCTCAGAGCAGGTCTCCCTCCCGCGTGGCCCCGGCGTCGAGTTTCTGAGGATCGTTGCCCGCGGTGGAAGCGGTCTGGGACCGGTACCGGACAATTGCCCAGGTGTTTTCATTTCCCGCCCTATTGTACCTCTCCACTGCCTTGACTACTATCAGGAGAAGGGGAAAAAACCGAAACAATTGCCCGATAAGCGCTATGGAATTTATGTGATGTTCCATCAATAGGTTGGAGTCGCCGATGGCCTGTGGCAAGTGTTGGGACCAGGAGATCGAATTCCCATTCGACGGAACCAAAGAATCGGTCCGGAGCTCGGGCTGGGCGACATGGACCACGATGGCCATCATCTCCGGTGCGGGCGGATTCTGGTCCCCATCGCCGAAGAAGCCCTCCGTACCGTTGGGCCCGAAAATTCCCCACCCCTCATAGTCCACCCACACCTGCTGCTCATTTGGTTTTTCATTCAGCAAATGATTAAATACGATGGAAACGTATCTTTTCCCAATGTCCTTTGCCCAGGCCGGATGGTCCGATTCTTGCAGATAGGTGATGTAATTCTGCACGTCAGCCAGGGATAGTTGCGGCCGCGGAAAAAATTTTGAAAAATCCTTTTCAAATTGCCAAATGGCGGCAGCTAACTGTCTGTCCACGTTGAACGATTGGCAACGGACTTTTTTGGTCTCTGCCTTGAAAGCACCGAGGAATGCTTTGCAAAACGCCTCCTTGGAAACCGTTTTTCCCGGCTGACCGGACATTTTCGCCGGGTCAACGGCCGGTTTCATCGATAAATTCATGCCGTACAGACTCATAGCTGCGACGGAGCAAAAAAAATGCGCCCTTGCAAGACTTTTTTTACCTATTTTTTTACGTTCCGTTCCTCCGTCGCCGTCCTAGGTCAGGACCCGTAAACCAGGTCCGCCGATTGACGGTGGGGCTGGAGGTCGCAAAGGGGGCTGCCGCGCCCCTTTGCCAATCCCCTGCCCACGGAGTGCCGCTGCATCGATAAGCGAAGCTGGGGGCAAAGCCCCCAAATGGGCCCGGCCGGCCCTCGAGGCCCCCTCGCTTCGCTCGGGACGCCGGCCGGACGGGCGCTACGGACGGTTCCATCCAAAGCTGGCGAGCCGGCCCAACCCCAGGAGATGATAGAATAAGGTGCTGGGCGATGCTTCTGCCATGGC
>JAITSI010000077.1 GCA_031287845.1 Puniceicoccales bacterium | reverse complement strand
CCGACTCCAGCGGGGACAATGCCGATTCCCGTGAAGATAATTCCCTTTTCCCCAGAGCCGATGACGTCGATGCTGCCAGTTATCCCAATAACAGTACAAACATTCAAGTAAATACCTTCAGGGAATTTACAAGAAAGCCAGTGTACTACGATGATGTAAATGACGACGGAATACTAATATTGATTAGAGAATTGGAAAAAATAGTTGGTGGTTCTTTTTTCCAGTCGGCTCAGAACCAGAGCCGGGAATGCTGCACTAAGTGGATTTCGAACAGAATACAGTATCTATGTGATTCACTTAAGCATGTGGAAGTAACAAGCGATAGAGCGAAGCAAATTCTATGTATACTAGTAAGGCTTCCCATCATTGTTTTCGTGCATCTATTTCGACATGAAGGGCTAGGCCATGTTTTACTTGAGCGATGTGATGATGGTAGCATCCGGCTGGCAACACTACGGTTGCTCAAAGGGCGGCTCGTTTCAAAGGAAATCGGTCTCCTTTTATATGAAAAGCATGGGTCGCGCACTCGTCTGCATGTTTTGCTAGGTAAATTGGCAAGTGAAAATTCGGAAATTAATCAAATGCTGGGTGAACTGTGGGAATATATAGAAGAACCCGTGCCAGAGAACGTAGAATACATGGATTACACCTAGCTTAGGGAAGCTGGGACGCCAGACGCCAGACGCGCCCCGCCGAAAGCGCCCTCTCCGCCGACTTCCACCGCTACGCCCGCCAGGCCAGCACCTTCCGCGCCGTCAAGGGGCCCTCCATCGTCGCCCTGTTGGCCGTCATCTTTCTGAGGAAAAAATTTTGATTTTTGGGAGAAATATTTTTGTTGCCGGGCATTGTGTTTTCGCAGTGAATCCAAACTGCCATGCGAAGTATTTCTGTCGTTACCTATCTTCCGGAGCCGCTTGCGGAGAAGCTACGCGGAAAAAAATTTCCCTGTCCCGCTACTTGCTGAATCCTATGAAATCAATCACAGAAGAAAAGGATGAGGTGCTTACGCGGGAAAAAATTTTACGGCGCCTGCCTAGCGCAGAGAATCCTGGCAAATGCATTGTCCACGCGTCCATCGATGATCTTTTAGCCAGCATTGACAGGACCGCCAATGAATTTGATTGAAGATAGAAATTTCCAATAGAACGTAAAAAGGCTTCCAATAATTCCCATCAAATGGCAGTGCCGTCTAACACGCGCCGCAGGATGCAGTTCTCCCGGGTAAATGGAGAATTTTCCCCCGTGAATAGGGAAAGATATTCGCTTTCTTCCACAATCTGCACCGCCGGCAATTGCCGTTTTATAACGGTGAGCCGGTTCATCGCCGCCTGAATTTCCGATTTGGTAAAATGATTTTCCTTCAACAGTTGGCGCATCCATGCCCTGCTCTCATTGGAAACCATGTGCTCTAGCATTTGTTTCATCTTCTGCGTCAGCGGAGGTAGTTTCATAACCATGCTCTTCATTAGTTCCTCCTTTTCCGATTCCCATTTTTCGGAAGAAATTTCCCCGCCTTTCCCCACGCGAAAGGCTGCCTTCAAATTTCGCTCCATCCTTTTCCCTTCCCAATGCATGTCCCAGGGAGGGAAAGTGAGGTCCGAATCGATGGCCCGCACGGTACCCTGCGCGTCCACCATTAAATTTCCCCCATGGCCATCCAATTGCCCGGCAATGGAATTGAGCAGCTGGGCCCGGACGCAGCTCTGCAAAAGCTCCTCCGTCGGTTGAAAGTTGACCGACCCTTGCACCACCTGGCGGAGCGTTCGGTCACCCGCCGACGTCATGGCAAGGATTCGCAATTTGCCATTGGGATCCGGCAAAACTCTAGCGGAAAAGGTGGGCGAAGGATCGCCGCCGCCCTCTTCCATTCTTTCGCCAACTGCCGCATAGGCAATGGCCCTGCCGCTGAGATTGGGATTTTTCCGAGTCTTTGCTTCATAGGAATGCCCCAGCATTGCGTTGTAAAATGACATTTGCTCCAATTCATCGTCAAATATCCGCAGGACGCACCTTTCCACGGCGGAAATGTGCATTTGAAAAACTAGGCTCACACCTCCCATGCCGGCGATGGTGAACCCAAAGCGCCGTTGGAGCCTTGCATTGATCCAATCTTTGAATAGACCCTCGAATAGCCACCAATTGTCAACGACAATTTTCAGAATTCTATCCCTCATGGCCACAATTGTATTCAATGGGATATTCTTAATCTCAGAGTCCGCTGCGCCGGGGACCATTTCCAGCACCGGGAATTTCGCTACGCCGGCAACGGGCAAGGATATTTGAACTTTTTCAAAGTCGATCGAACTGCCATAGCCACAGACACTCAACCGCCCATTTATTGCTCGCACACACTTTTCCAGTAAAAAATTATACCACAGCACAATCTCACTTCGATCGAGGGGCATCCCAAGCGCACGAAGCAATCTGGTGCCATCTTCAATGGCATGGACCATGCTTTTAAATTCTGATTGAATGAAAGGATTTTTTCTACACATATTACTAAAATTGGCAAATAAAACTCCTCTTCCCTGTATAATTTCAGTGCAATTCGCGGCAATGTTTGCCATTGCCAAAGTCAATTCCTCCCGCAGGGGAAAATTGCGTCTGGTAAATTGAAAAAAAATAGGATCAAAACTATTCCATGTGTCAAAATGTTTTATCAATTCATTGTGTCGCTCCGTATTGGCAAGCCCACCCTCCTCTAGCAGAAACCATTTCCAGGCAAGATCCCAGTCCGCTTTCCCAGAGGCAACGATTTCCATGAAATCTATCAGCGGTACCCGCTTTGTCAATCCACTGTCCCTTTCAGACCGCCGGGGAGGGTCCGCGGCAATTAGCCGCCAAAATGGATCAGCGCCATCTACGATTTCCCTAAAATGGGATAAAAGTTGTTGCAAATGTCCAACCGATTGTCCTTTTAAATTGGTAAATTGCTCGCATAACTTCTCTAGGAAATCTTTAATTTCGCCATTACATGGCCGTGCCATTTGACCAATCCAGGGACCATTAATTATGTCACTGTATTGATCACCGGTTTGAAAATCCTTAACTCTTTCACTGAGAACCTCTACCCCACGAAGCAATTCCTGGATTATTTGCGATGCCGAGCTAATTTCTTCCTGGGTTTGCTCCCGTATCAGCTCATCCGCCCCGGGCCGTTCATTCGTCTCCGGGACAAGGTCGACCCCATCGCCCAGGGAAACCTGCCTAGGGGAAGAATCCGGGGAAACCTGATTGGAGAGAGAGTCCAGCGGGAACTGTGGAGGGGAAAAGTCCAGAGGGACCTGCGAGGAGGAGATCTGGAGTTTGGACAGGGAATTGCCTTGCTTTTCCGGCAAGGGAATATGCGATTGCGCCGGCTTCCATCTTCCAAGGCAAATGGAGATAATTCCACCGGCCAGTGCGCCGAGAAAGAGCGCGGCGGCCAGGGGAATGGCAAAGAACAGGGGAAGGATGGCCAGGGCAATGAGGACCGCAACCACGACCGTCCCCGTGGCGAGCAAGGCGGTGGAGCTAACGGCCACAACGGTCAGCGGCCGAACCAGGTGCGGCATGAGCTGCACCAGATGATTCCCGTCGATCGCTGAATACACCGACGAACGCTATGCGGATTGAAAGCCTAGACAAGTCAAAAGATTTTTTGATCCTGGCGCCTCTTTCGGCTAGGCTCAGGACCCGCAAAATTTCCCTTGAAATCCATATATTTCAATAGGCGATTCCACTCCCTTTGAACGCTCATGCTTTTTCTTGCACCTGCACTGATTGCTTCCCAAAGCTGGGAAACCGAGTCCTTCTCCTCCTTCTTCTCCTCCTTCTTCTCCTCCTTCCAGGTAAAGATTTCCCGAAGGCGTGCGGGAGAAAATCGCGTTGAGAGCAATTGCAGCGCACTCACCAAAATGCGCTTATCGGAACAGTGCTGAAACAGTCTTCCGTAAACCGGAAGTTCTTTACAGCATCTCACATCGCTAATGGTATGGGAAAGCAAATCACAGGGAAGCATGTGCAGTATTTCCAAAAGGTCATGCGCCATGTCATCGTCTCCAGTTTCAGCCAAAAAGAATAGGAAACCACAATAGAAGTTGTCAAATAACACTCTTTTAATACCCTTGTTTTTTTTGAAATCTTTTCCCACGTCTTCAAAAATTTCCAGCGGAGGTTCCTCCGGAAGTAGATTGGTGTAAAGAGTTTTCCTAATCCGAATATATTTCGGAAAGCAGAATCGAATTTTTTGCCACAGCTCTTTTTGCCTTTCCTTGGGCATGGATTCAATATTTTCCCAATTCCAATTCTTTGACTTCTCCCTGAGCATGGATTCAAAATTTTCCCAAATCCTATCCCTGCAGGGGACGGTGGCGAAGATGAGCAAGGCGAGGATGGCTACGCAGCCGCAGGCAATCCCCACCGGCCACAGGACGGCGAAGGGCACGGAGACGGCTGCCCAAAAAAGCACCACGGTCACCACCACGCCAACCGTTGCCAGGGCCGTGACTCCGAGCAGGGACGCCTTCCCGATCGTCCGCATCGCGGCATCGCCGATTGCCAAAACAGAGATTTTGCTCGCCGAAGGCACAGCCTACCAGAAATGCGGCACAGGAGAAAAGGCAAGCCGTTTGCGATCTCCGCCCGGCCTTGGGTCCTTTCCGATGGATTGGAGGAACGGACACGCCATCAAATTTGCCCCGCAAAAGATGGGTGACCCAGGGGCGCTGCGGCACCGGGGAACGGCCGGCCCCGGCCTGGGCCCTCACCACCGGCTCCGCCACAATTGGGAACGCTACTCCACGGGAGGAGATTTGCAAACGGGCACGGCCCCCGCTGGACCATCGACCGGCAAACCGGGTCCGCGGGATCCAACTTTTGGAATATTAGGCATCTCCCTTTCCGAGTGTGCATGCAAACATTTTCAAAATACCGGATAGGGGCCAAATTGCCAAGCCTATGACCGTGGAATAGGCATCTTTAGAACCGCACATGCGCATGGCCAGTGCCACAAGCAGCAATAGCAGCCCCAGCGGCAGCCAGGCGACGGAAACAGCCGCCAGCAGCGGAATGGCAAGCAGTTCCAGGGCCTTTACGGTGGCGTACAAAACCTTCCATCCGGTGGGAATCGACCCCTTCGTTTCCAACGTGTAGCGGTTCTGGCTCAAAACCTTGCGGATTGGGCAAGCGAAGAACCCGCCCGGTATGGAGTCGAAAGACATGCCGCCCTCCGTGGCAAACTTTGCAATGACCTGCGAGAAAAAAACACGATTCGCAGAATCCCGAGCAAATTTTTCGCAGGATTTCCATGGACAGCGGAAGCCGTCGCAAAATAAAAGGGGGCTGCCGCGCCCCATTGCCAATTCCCTCCGCGGAATGCCATGGCCATGGCACCGACGGCCGGGGGAAGCGTGGCGCAGCGGAGCTGATGGCAGAGCCCATGGCCGTGCGTGGGTCCGCACCCTGCGCGGAAGGAAGGGGGCCAGCCAATGGGATCCATCCGATTGGACATCCGCCCCGGCGCGGCGGTGTGAGGGGTAAGCCGGATTCTGTGCGGCCCATCATCCGGACCGCGGCGTTCATTTATCTAGCGCCCCGAAGGACACTCCTCCCTGGGGAGGTGCGGCGTACCCGAGGCCATTGGGCGAGCAACCCGACCTCCTATTCCGCCTTGCACCGGATTGGGTTTGTCCTGCCGCCCCGGTCGCCCGGAGACGCGGTGGGCCCTTACCCCACCATTTCACCCTTACCCACCCCGCGGTGGGCGGTTTATTTTCTGTGACACTGTCCGTCGGGATCCCTCCCGCCCCGGCTTTCACCGGGAATCCTGCTCTGCGGTGTCCGGACTTTCCTCCCGCCGGGATCGCTCCCGGGGGCGAACGCCTTCCCCTCGACCCCAGCCAGGAAGTTTTTTCCCGCCCTGTCAAGGATCCTTGGCGCTCGATGAAAAAAAATTTTCCCCCCGGCGCTGGCCGATCGGCGCATTCGCCGCCGGGCTGGATTGCAAAAAGAAATTTCCAGGCCTAGAAAAAATTCATGCGCTCCCGCGGCTTTTCCCTGCTGGAATTTCTCCTGGCCCTTTCGCTGCTGGGCACATTTCTGGTCCTGGCCCAGCGCCTATGCCATGCCCTGGCGGGAACCATTGGCCGGGAAGTTTGTACGCTGGAAAATGCCCTCACCCGGGCGCGCCTGCTGCGGGCCCTGGAGGAGGATCTGACGGCCGTGGACCCCCGGCTCCTACGCTGCTGGAAACCCGACGGCTACCGCTGGGAAACGGAGTCCGGCATCCGCATCTATTTCTTCGAACGGCCGGCCGGCCGGTTGCACCGGCGCCTGGGGGAAGGAAATTTTTCGGAGCAAAGCGCCATGGCGGAGCACGTGGAAGAATTTGCCCTGCGCTGCGACGGCGGAGAATGGCAGGTGTGCCTGCGCCTGGCCGGGGAAAAAATTCCCCGCTGGAGCCCTCTGCCGCGCATTGCCGTAGCCGGCCGGGAAAACCTTTGACGGCGTCCGATGCCGCCGTTTTTGGGAAAGGACCGTGGGGATGGAAATGGAACAGGATGTGAAACAGGAGGTCCGGGGCAACCTGCGGGCCATCGTTGCCCGGGATCGGAATGGCGTGATCGGCCACGGGGGCCGCATTCCCTGGCACTTGCCCGAAGACCTGCGCCATTTCCGCCGCCTAACCCTGGGCCACACCGTCATCATGGGCCGAAAAACCTGGCAGTCCCTGGGCCGACCCCTGGCAGAGCGGGAAAATTGGGTGCTGTCCCGTTCCCTGCCGGCGGCGGCAAACTGCCGGGTGCTGCGGAGCCGGGAGGAGCTGCTGGCGGAACTGGACGCCGCCGGCGCAGAGCGGCAGTTCTGGCTCATTGGAGGCGGCGAAATCTACGGCCAGCTCCTGGACATGTGTTCGGAAGTCATTTGCACGGAAGTGTTTATGCACTGCTGCGGCGACACGATCCTGCCCATGCCGGACTGCTTCGTCCGGGGCCAGCTGCTCATGGAAACGGCGGACTTCGCCATCCACCGCTGGCAGCGGAAACCCTAGGCCCCGATTATCGATGCCACGGCACTCCGTGGGCGGGGGATTGGCAAAGGGGCGCGACAGCCCCCTTTGCGACCTCCCGTCCTCCGGGGCCGGCCGAGCCCAATTGGGGGCGCAGCCCCACCGTCAACCGGCAGCCCGGGTTTACGGGTCCTGTTGTGCAAGAACTTGACTTCTTGAGGGAAGGGCCTCTCACGGGCGCTGCCCGGCGGAGCGGGCAGTGCCGCGGGCCGGCCCTGATGGGGCCTCGAGGGCCGGCCGGGCCCATTTGGGGGCCCTGCCCCCAGCTCCGCCATGCTGCGCTTCCCCCAGGCCATCGATGCAGCGACACTCCGTGGAGGGGGGTGCCAGAGGGGGCGCAGCCCCACCGTCAACCGGCGGACCCGTAAAACCACACTCCACCCCCACCTAGAAAAATGACCGATATGGACCTGTGGTGCAGGAGCTTGACTTCTTGAGGGAAGGGCCTCTTACGGGCGCTGCCCGGCGAAGCGGGCGGTGCCGCGGGCCGGCCCTGATGGCAAAAGAGCTACGCGGGGCGACCTGCGCGCTGCCCATGGCATCTGCCATGGCAGAAGCATCGCCCAACACCCCATTCTATCATCTCCTGGGGTTGGGCCGGCCCGCCATCCTTGGATGGAACTGTCCCTAACGCCCGTCCGTCCGGCGTCCCGAGCGAAGCGAGGGGGCCTCGGGGGCCGGCCGGGCCCATTTGGGGGCCCTGCCCCCAGCTCCGCTTCCCCCGATTATCGATGCCACGGCACTCCGTGGGCAGGGGATTGGCAAAGGGGCGCGGCAGCCCCCTTTGCGACCTCCCGGCCTCCAGGGCCGGCCGAGCCCAATTGGGGACTTTGCCCCAAACTTCGCCGTGCTTCGCTTCCCCCCAGCCATCGGTGCCATGGCGACGGCATTTCGCGTAGGGGGCCAGGGGGCGCAGCCCCACCGTCAACCGGCGAACCATGACCCATGCGATTGCCCTGGCCATGGGCGAAGACCGCTGCAATGGTCGTGCATGCGCATGGCCGGCCACTGGGTCCACGACCTGGATCCCTACCTCATCCACTTTCCCTCCTCCTGGCCCTTCGCGGGAATTCACTGGTACGGAGTCGCCTACGCCCTCGCCTTTTCCCTTGCCCTTGCCCTTGCCCACCTCTGCGCGGCAAAGGATCGCCTTCCCATCGCCCGCCGGGACGTGGACCGCTGGCTCGGTGCTCTGTGCCTGGGAGTCCTCGCGGGAGGCCGGCTTGGCTACTTTGTCCTCTACGAGCGGAGCACGCTGGTCCACGACCCGCTGGAGCTGTTCCGCATCTGGCACGGCGGCATGGCAAGCCACGGCGGCTTTGTGGGGGTGGCGCTGGCCCTATTTTTCCTCTCCCGCCGCCGCCGCATTTCCCTCCTTTCCCTGGCGGACCTCTCCGCCGCCGCCGCCCCCATCGGCTTTTTCCTGGGCCGCCTGGGAAATTTCATCAACGGCGAAGTCTACGGCCGGCCAACGGCGCTGCCCTGGGGCATCATTTTTCCCCGCTCCGCTCCCCACGCCCAATTTCCCCTGGCCCTGCTTCCGCCACGGCACCCGTCCCAGCTCTACGAGGCCCTGCTGGAAGGGATTGTACTCCTAGCCCTTACCCAGTGGCGCCTGTGGACACGACGGGGCAGGCCGGGCCAGCTGACCGGGGAATTTTTCATCGCCTACGCGCTGCTGCGCAGCCTGGCCGAATTCCTGCGCGAACCCGACGCGCCGCTGATCCTACACCTCACCGCCGGACAATTCTATTCCATCCCGCTCGCCGTCGCCGGCATCGCCATCCTCTGCCGCGGCCGGTGAGCGCGGCGTGGGTTTTTGCCTAAATTTTTACTTTCCCTTGACGCCGGCCCCGGCCGGGGACATACTGAACCCGGCGTGGATGGTCCGGTTGGCATCGTGGGAAGCGGGGGAACCTCCCCGCTGCGTGGCCCTGGGACCGGGGCAAAGGCCGAGATCGGCGGTGGGCTCACCCTGGAGCCGCAGCGGGGCGTGGGTCACCTGAGCCGGGAAATCGGTGCCACGGCACCGGGTTCGATCGCCGCGGCCGGCGTGGGCCAGAGCGACCTGGATGGAAGCATCGCCCGGCACATAAGCGCCCAGGCAAAGGACCCGAAATTGGCGGAAAACAAGGACCTGGCAACGGAGCGGGCAAAGGGCCTGCTAATTCTATCCCCGTAAATGGGAGGCACAACCAATGGCGACGAAAAAATTGCAAGTCATTCGCACGGTAACCTGTGCCAACCCCGCCGCCGGCGGCCGGCTGAGCTGGAAGGTGAACCAGATGGCGGAGCGGATCCTGCGGCACCTGGAGCGCATGCTGGCCCGGGAACCGGTGAGCGCGGAGCTGCGGGACTGGTGGCAGGCAAATGTCTACGCGGTGCGGGATCGCATTTTAGAGCGGTTTATCAAGACCCAGCGGACGCAGCACGAGGCCAACTGCCGACGCGTCTACTATCTGTCCATGGAGTACCTGATGGGCAGGCTGCTGCGGGATAGTTTGCACAATTGCGAACTCTTTGATCTGAACCGGGCGGCGCTCCAGCAGCTGGGGCTGCGCTTCGACGAGCTGGAGCGGCAGGAGGAGGACATGGGCCTGGGAAATGGGGGCCTGGGCCGGCTGGCAGCCTGCTTCATGGACTCCCTGGCGACGCTCAACTACCCGGCCGTGGGCTACGGCATGCACTACGAATTCGGCATGTTTCAGCAGCGGATCGAGGACTTTCAGCAGCGGGAGCTAGCGGATAACTGGCTGGCCTACAGCAACCCATGGCCCATCCTGCGTCCGGAAAACGTGCAGCGGGTGAGGATCTACGGCCACGTGGAGTGCCACTTCGACGGCCACGGCAACCCCCGCTTCCACTGGCTCGGCGGCGAGGTGCTCCGCGGCATCCCCTGGGACATCCCCATCGTCGGCCACGGGGCGGAAACGGTGAACTTTCTGCGCCTGTGGGAGTGCCGCGCCTCGAACGAGTTCAACCTGCAGGACTTCAACCGGGGAAACTTCCTCGACGCGGTCCACGAAAAGGCGCGCAGCGAAACGATTTCCAAGGTGCTCTACCCCAACGACTCCAGCGATGCGGGCAAGGCGCTGCGGCTCATCCAGCAGTACTTTTTCGTCTGCTGCTCGCTCAAGGACATCATCCGCCGCCACTTCAACGGCGGCAACGGCTGGAACAATTTTTGTGAAAAGGTCTGCATTCAGCTCAACGACACGCACCCGGCCATAGGCATTGCAGAATTAATGCGAATTCTGCTCGACGACGTGGGCTTCGGCTGGGACCGGGCCTGGGAAATCACGGCAAAAACCTTCGCCTATACCAACCACACGCTGCTGCCCGAGGCATTGGAACGCTGGGACGTGGCGTTGCTAGGCAAGGCCTTACCCCGCCACTTGCAAATTATTGAGGAAATCAACCGCCGCTTTTTACTCGTCGTCCAGGAGCGCTGGCCGGGCGACGTGGGCCGGCTGCGGGAAATGTCGCTCTTCGAAGACGGGCACGTGCGCATGGGCCACCTGGCCGTGGTGGGCAGCTTTTCCGTGAACGGCGTCGCCGCCATGCATTCGCAGCTGGTTCGAAGCGTGCTATTTCCGGGATTTAGCCAGCTGTTCCCGGGAAAGTTTAGCAACAGAACCAACGGCGTCACCCCGCGCCGCTGGATCCGGACGGCCAATCCACGGCTGAGCCAGCTGATCAACCACACCATAGGCGAGGACTGGATTCGCAATCTGGAGGAGCTGCGCCGGCTCGAGCCCTACGCCAATGATTTGAACTTTCGCAATGAATTTGCCAGGGTGAAATTGCAAAACAAGACGGATCTGGCCCGCTTCGTGGAGGAGCGCTGTTCCATTTCCCTGGACCCCCGCGCCCTATTCGACGTTCACATTAAGCGCATTCACGAATATAAGCGCCAGCACCTGAACCTGCTCCACATTTTGACCCACTACCACCGCCTGCTCAACGGCAGGGCCGGAGATGCGCCGCCGCGGGTTTTTCTATTTGGCGGCAAGGCGGCTCCGGGCTATGCCAGGGCAAAAACCATCATCCACGCCATCAATCTTGTGGCCGATAGGATCAACGGGGACAGCGATATCGGAGATCGCATGAAGCTTGTATTTGTCCCAAACTACGATGTCTCATCCGCCATGGTCATAATCCCAGCGGCGGACCTGTCGGAGCAGATCTCGGCGGCCGGCACCGAGGCCTCGGGGACGGGAAATATGAAGCTGGCACTCAACGGCGCGCTGACGATCGGCACGCTCGACGGCGCCAACGTGGAAATCCTGGAAGAGGTGGGGGAAAACAATCTATTCATATTCGGACACACGGCCGTGGAACTGGAACTATTGCGGCGAAAGGGCTACAATCCGCGCTCATTCTACGAGCAAGATGAGGAACTGGCGAGGGTGCTGGATTGGATGCTGTCCGGCGCGTTCGACGGCAAATCTGGAGGGGCCGACCCGGTCCGCAGCGTGGCGGAAAACCTTCTGGCGGAGGATCGGTTCTTCGCATTGGCCGACTATCAGCGCTATGTTAGGGCCCAGGATCTGGCGTCCAACTACTATCTCAACAGCGAGCTGTGGTACGCCATGGCCATCCTCACCGTGGCCCGCATGGGAAAGTTCTCCAGCGACCGCGCCATCCGCGAATATGCGAGGGATATTTGGAAGCTGTCCCCGCTCGCCGTGGCCTAGGGTCAGGACTCGTAAAGATCGCAAAGGGGGCTGCCGCGCCCCTTTGCCAATCCCCCGCCCACGGAGTGCCGTAGCATCGATAATCGGGGGAAGCGAAGCTGGGGGCAGAGCCCCCAAATGGGTCCGGCCGGCCCTCCAGGCCTCCATCAGGGCCGGCCCGCGGCACTGCCCGCTCCGCCGGGCAGCGCCCGTGAGCGGCCTTTCCCTCAAGAAGCGTAGACTACTGACCATTCAAGAGAGGCGAGCTACGGGCTTTGTTTCCCTATCAAGTTCCTGCACAACAGGTTCATATCGGTCACTTTTCCAGATGGGGGTGGAATATGGCTTTACGAGTCCTGAGCCTAGTAAAAAAAAGAACAGGCGCTTCCGTGAATTTTTTTTGTTGCGGCAAGCGCCCAGTCAGCATGTTCCCCGAAAAGACGGCTTCGGCAACAGCGAACTCTTTTACAAAGCTCAAATGGGGTGAGATTGACGATGGAAAAGTTCAAAAATTTCCTCATGAACGACGGAAAATCCCCCACAACTTCCTTCCATAATTGGAGCTGTATCAAAAACGTACTGCAGGATGGTATTTCCGGAAAGTACGACCGCAGCCATCTTCCGTACAATCCTTCGTAAAATCTGCTAAAATTCTGCATGCCAGATAGTCGAAACATAGCGTAAATGGTCCACACCTCACTAAGATGAGGTTCAAACTTCCGGCTCAGATCGTGGCAAAAGTCCCAGCAATTTTCCTTGCAAATGTCATCGACATGGACAAACAGAGTGATCAACGCGATCTCATCTTTATTCATGGGGCACAGAAATCGCAGGGTGCCTTTTCTGACAAGAGTTTTTGTCTAAAAATTTTTCGCCTTGCTTTGCAGTTGGAGTTCCGGGATAGGGACCCCAAAAAAGGGTTGACCGGTGGCGCAGCTATCTTTTTTTCATTCCCATGGAGTGGATAGACGCGGAAGTGATTGAGCGGTGGAAGGTTCACTTTCCAAAATCGCGGGGGAAACCCCGTGCGGATGACCAAAAAATTCTCAGTGGCATCGTCTACGTCATTCGCAACGGCCT
>JAITSI010000031.1 GCA_031287845.1 Puniceicoccales bacterium | reverse complement strand
CCGACCACCGCCACCACTGCCTTGGCCGTTGACCAGAGGCGGAACCGCGAAAAATCTTCGTCAACTTTTTCTTTCAGCCGTCGATAAATTTCAAAACCGGGAGTTTTTCCATCGGAGTAAAGTTAGCGGAAAAAAACATTTTTTCTTGCTCCCTTGCCAAAATTTTACCAAACTAATGTCATGGAAAACATGTCAGTTAAAGAAGCTCCGAATCCCAACCAGATTGGCATCACGAGTGCCCGGAAAAATGTCGCGTGCACCATCGTGTCATTGCTGGTCGGCTGCGTAACGACGCTTGGGATATCCGCCCTGTTTGTCGGTGGAGCCATCGGGTCGGTCTTTCTGGCCCCGCTGGGATTCAAGGCGGGATGTGCTTTTATAGGTCCCATATTTGGTTCTACGGGATTTCTAGCCTCTTTTCTGATTCTTGGCGGTCTCACACTAGGGATTAGTGTTTTCATCATCTCTTTCGTTTTGTGTATGCCAATTGTTGGTGCTCCACTTCTCGGCGTCGTCTGCGGCCTGGTTGTCATTTGGCTCTTCGTTTCCTTTGCCATTACCACCGGTCGCCAGATCTGGATTGCCTACGACAACCTGCAGCTGCAGAAGAAGGCGGGCAAGGAAGGCGCGGAATGGGGGGTTGGAGATGAGACATTTAAACTACTGCGGGAAAATTCCTTTCCCCACGAATTCAGCGATTGCATCAAAAGCGTGGCCCGGGGCGCTCTGGGATTCCCCATATTTTGTATGCCAATGGAAGAAAAGAAGATAATGGAGATCTTGCTCCCACCGGCCACGAATCCCACAGTCACGGATGCAACGGAACCTGCGGACTCGACTGCGACCACAACTACGGACACAACTGCGGCATCGACTGCGGACTCGGCTGTGGACTCGACTACGGACTCGACTACGGACTCGGCTACAATCAAAACTACGAAGAAAATTGCGGATTCCAATGCACCCAATCTGAAAAGACTCGTTGCTCAGGCAGTCTACCGGACAATGGAGCACCACAAACTATCCCAGAAAAGTCAGGAAGAAATTGCAGGGCATATTGCCGGCGAACTTGCAAAGCTTTCCTCCACCAATGCAAATGCAGGCATTGTAAGCATTGCCAATGCGCTGAAGGTGGAGGGAAAAAATGGGGAAAAAGATGGCGAAAAAAGTGAATCGCCCGCTGAAATTTTAAAAAAGCAACTCCTGGCATTCGAGATTGTGGAAGGAATGGTCACTGGTGGTTCTTATTCCATAAATGATGAATTCTAAACAGAAAATTCATAATTTTCCCAGTGCCCCAGCCCTTGCCACCGCGGCGCCCCACGGGCGGGGGATTGGCAAAGGGGCGCGGCAGCCCCCTTTGGGCCTCCAGGCCGGCCAGGCCAATTGGGGGCTCTGCCCCCAGCTGCGCTTCCCCCAGACCATCGGTGCCATGGCGGAGGCACTCCGCGGGGGGGCCAGGGGGGCGCAGCCCCACCGTCAACCGGCGGACCTGGTTTACGGGTCCTGACCCCTAGACCGCAACCGGAGCGGCGATGGGGCCGTGGGGGTCATAGCCCTCGAGGGAGATGTCCTCGTAGCGGAAGTCGTCGATGCCCTGGCCGCGACCGGCGATGGAAAGGCGGGGCAAGGCCCGCGGCTCCCGGCCGAGCTGTTCCCGCACCTGCTCCAGGTGGCTATTGTAGATGTGGTAGTCGCCGAGGTCGTGGATGAACTCCCTGGCGCGCAGGCCGAGCACGTGGGCCACCAGGTGGGTCAGCAGGGAGTAGCTGGCAATGTTGAATGGCACGCCCAGGAATAGGTCCGCGCTGCGCTGGTAGAGCTGGCAGCGCAGGTCACCGGAGTGGGAAACGTGGAACTGGAAGAGCGTGTGGCAGGGGGGCAGGGCCATGCGGTCCAGCTCGCCCACGTTCCAGGCGGAGACGATGTGCCTTCGGCTGTGGGGATCCCGCTTCAGGTTTCCCATGAGCCGGGCAATCTGGTCCACCTCCCGTCCGTCGGCGCAGCCCCAGCGCCGCCACTGCTTGCCGTAGACGGGACCCAGCTCGCCGGATTCGTCCGCCCACTCGTTCCAAATGCGCACGCCGTTGGCCTGCAGGTAGCCTATGTTGGTGGAACCCTGCAAAAACCAGAGCAGCTCGTGGACGACGGACTTCCAGTGGACCCGCTTCGTCGTCAGCAGGGGAAAGCCGGCGCTGAGGTCAAAGCGCAGCTGGGCCCCGAATAGGCAGCGGGTTCCCACGCCGGTCCGGTCCGTGCAGGGCTCTCCCCGCTCCAGGACGTCCTCCAGGAGGGCCAGGTAATTTTTCATGGCCGGCTTTTAGCGCATGGGAAGGGAATGGCCATCCCCGAGGCTCCATTTTTGAAAAAATTTTCGCCGAAAATTGCAAATTCGTCCGGCGCCGGTTCCAGGTCCGGCGCCGATGCGATTCCGGATGGCGAAAATGCGGCCATTTGCCGTTGACAGGCTGGTGGAAGGATGGCAACTCCGCCACAATGGAGGCTAGGTTGTGGCCCTGCGCGCTGGCCCTGTCGCTGCTGGCGGCCGGCTGTGGGGGACGGAGCGGTGGGGAGGACGGCGCCGGGACCCTGCGCCTGGGCAATGCCGCCGAGCCGAACACGCTGGATCCGCAGCGCATGATGGACTTTTCCCCCATCTTCATCGCCCGCGGACTCTTCGAATGCCTTGTCCTGCTGGACGATGCCACCCTCTGCCCCCTGCCCGGCGCGGCGGAGCGCTGGGAAATTTCCGAGGACGGCCTGGTCTACCGCTTTTTTCTGCGCCCCGATGGCCGCTGGAGCAATGGGGAACCGGTCGTGGCGGAGGACTTTGTCCAGGCCGCCCGGCGCATTCTGTCCCCGCGGCTGGCCTCGCCGACGGTGGACCTCTACTTTCCCCTAAAAAATGCCCAGGCCCACTACGAGGGCCGGGTGCCCTGGGATGAGGTCGGCATCCGCGCCCGGGACAGGATGACCCTGGAGATCTCCCTGGAGCGGCCCACCCCCTACTTTCTGGCCCTGCTGGCCCACCCGGCCTGGTCCCCCATCCCGCGGCCCTGCATCGAGGCCCACGGTGGCTGGGAGCGCTGGGACAGCGACTGGACCAGGCCCGGCAACCTGGTCTCCAATGGACCCTACCGGCTGGAGGAGTGGCGCGTGGGGGACCGCATCGCCATCGGGAAAAATCCCTTCCACCGCAGCGCGGGGGATGGCGGCCCGGAGCGGGTGATTTTCTTTCCCATCGTTGACCAGCAGACCGAGCAGAATGCCTTCGACTGCGGGGAGCTGGATGCCACGGCCACCGTGCCGGCGGAGCTGCTGGACGAGCTGCGCGGCCGGGCGGACGGGACACTGCAGGAGACGGAGAGCCTGGGCTGCTTCTACTACCTCTGCAACTGCTCCCGGCCGCCCCTGGATAATGGCCACCTGCGGCGGGCCCTGGCCCTGGCCATCGACCGGGAGGAGCTGTGCCGGCTGATCCACCGGGACGTGCGCTTTGCGGCCGGCAATCTGGTTCCCGCCGGCACGGGAGGCTATCGCTACGGAGGCCGGGAGACGCTGGGCCGGGATCCACGGATGGCCCGGGAGGAGCTGGCGGCGGCTGGCTTCCCCGGCGGGGCCGGACTGCCTCCCATGACCCTGACCTTCAACCACTCCTCCCTGCACCGGCTCGTCGCCCAGGCGGTACAGGAAATGTGGCGCCGGGAGCTGGGCATCGCCGTGGAACTGCGCTGCGAGGACTGGAAGGCCTTCCTCCACTCCCGCCGCGTCGGAAACTTTGCCATCGCCCGGGGCGGCTGGGTGGGCGACTTCAATGACCCGCTCACCTTTCTGGGACTTTTCGTCGGCGACTCGCCCAATAACTTCGTCCGCTGGCGCGATGAAGCCTACGACGGGGAAATGCGGGCGGCGGAAGAGGAGGAGGACCGGGGGGAGCGGCTTCGCCACCTGGAGTCCGCCGAGGACCGGCTGCTCCGGGAGATGCCCATCATTCCCCTCTACTTTGAGACCCACAAGCGGCGGGTGGCAGAGCGGGTGCGGGGCTGGCGGCCCAACCTGCTCGACTACCACCTCTACCAGAACGTGCGACTCCGCTGAGGAAAGGCCTGCGCCGTGGGACTTTGCTCGCACCTGCTCCGCCGCCTGCTCGGGACCCTGGCCGTCCTATGGCTTGTGCTGACCTTGACCTTTGCCATGCTGCGCTGCATCCCGGGCGGGCCATTCGACGCGGAGCGGGAGCTGCCGACCGAGGTGGCCCGGGCGCTGCAGGTTTCCTACGGCCGGGGACCCGTCCTTTCCCAGTACGGCCGCTATTTGGGAGGAGTCCTGCGCGGTGACCTGGGTCCCTCCTACCGGCAGAGCGGCTGGTCCGTGCGCGAACTGCTCGCCGCCAAGTGGCCCGTCAGCTTTGAGCTCGGCCTCTACACCATGGCCCTTGCCTGCTGCGGCGGCATCGCCCTCGGCTGCGCCCTCCTGCTGGGCCGGCCCGGCTTGCCCCACCGGCTGTGCCTGCGCAGCTGCACACTCCTCCTCTGCGTCCCCGCCATCGTCCTGGGTCCTCTGCTCAACTATCTGCTTTCCTGCAAATTGCACTGGTTCCCCAGCATCGGCTGGAGCGGCTGGCGCAGCAAAATTCTCCCCGTTTGCACCCTGGCCCCCTGCTACCTGGCGGCGCTGGCCCAAATTACCTGGCAGGGCATGCGCACGGAGTATGGCCGGGCCTACGTGCGGACGGCGCTGGCCAAGGGCCTGGGCGAGGGGCAGGTTTTTTTCCGCCACGTCTTTGCCAACGGCATCCAGCCGGCCATCGCCTATCTGGGCCCCACCTGCTCGGGAGTCCTGAGCGGCACATTCGTGGTGGAGAACGTTTTTCACATTCCCGGCCTGGGCCGGCTCCTGATGGAGGCCATCTCCGGCCGGGACCATACGGTCATCGTGGGCGTCGTCCTCTTCTACGCCCTGCTCATTTCCATCTGCAACCTGGTGGCCGACGTCCTACTCGCCCTCCTCAATCCCCGCCTGCGCGGCGCGTGAGAGCCATTCCCCCGGGGTCATGTCCCCGCTCCGCAGGTGCCGGTGCAACTCCCGGGACACCTCTGCAAATTCCCTCCGCCCGTGGATGAAGCGCACCAGCTGTTCCGCGAGGACGGCCGGCTGGACCGCCCCCTGCACGTACTCCGGATAGCATTCGTAGCCCAGCAGCAGGTTGGCCATGGCCAGGAATGGGACCCGCACCAGCCGGCGGCCGATGGCGTAGGTGAGGGGGTTGACGCGGCAGATGACAACCCCGGGAATTCCCTCCAGGGCGCACTGCAGGGACATGGTTCCCGCACAGACCAGGGCCAGCTGGGCCCCGATGGGCCGCAGGAGCCCGTCGGCGATGGGAACCGGATGGATCCGCTCCGCAATCCGGGGATGGCGGTCGATGTGCTGCTCCAGGATGGCCTGGATCTCATCCGTGGGATAGGGGCAGATGGCCTCAAAGGAAGAATTTTCCTCCGCCAGCCGGGAAAATGTGGCCATCATGGGGGGAAAGTTGTGGCGGACCGTGGCGCGGCGGCTGCCGGGCAGGAGCAGAATTCGGCCATTTTCCTCGTAGCAGACGGGGCTGAGCCGGTCCCGGCGGGAAAATGGATGGCCCACGCAGGTGGTGGGCAGATCGGTGTCGGCGAAGGAGGCGACCTCGAAGGGGAAGAGGACGGCCAAACCGTCCAGATGGCGGGCAACGGCGAAGCGGCGCTCGGGCTTCCAGGCCCAGACCTGCGGGGCGACGTAGTGGTACAGGTACACGTCGCCGCCCCCCCGGTGGGAAATGCCAAGCTTGGCCAGGCGCTGGGCCAGGCGCAGGTGCAGGGCCGGAGAATCGATGAAGCACACCTTTTTGGGCCGGTGGCGGCAGATCCAGTCCACGGCGGCGTGGAAAAATCGGTAGAAGAACATTCCCTGGCGCAGCACCTCCCAAATCCCCATGGCCGCATGGTCCGCCAGGGGAAATAGGAACTGGGCACCGCACCTGCGCATGGCGCCGCCGCCGATTGCGCAGATTGCCGCCCCCGGGTTCAATTCGGCGTATTCCCGGATCAGCAGGGCACCCAGCTCGTCGCCGGAGCATTCGGCGGCCATGACCAGCAGGTCCACCCGGCCAGGCGGCTCCGGCAGCGGTGCAATGGCCAATCCCATGGTACGGTTCCAGGCTAGTAGGATTGCGGAATCGAGTCAACGGCCATTCCCCGGGCCAGCTCCCAGGCTCGCAGCACATTGCCCATGAGCATGGCAACGGTCATGGGGCCAACCCCACCCGGCACCGGCGTGATGGCCCGGCAGCGGGGAGCAATGGCCGCGAAGTCCACGTCCCCCACCAGCCGCCGGCCACCGCCGGGGAGGGAGAGCACGTTCTGGCCCACGTCCACCACCACCGCCCCGTCCCGCACCCAGTCCGGCCCCACCAGGTGGGCACTCCCCGCCGCCGCGATGAGCACGTCCGCCGAGCGGCACAGCGCGGCCAGGTCCCGGCTCTGCCGGTGGCAGACGGTGACCGTGGCGTTGACCCGACGACCTTGGAGAAGCAGGGCGAGGGGTCGGCCGACGATGGTGCTGCGGCCGATGATCACCGCGTGCTGCCCCGCCAGCCCGATCCCGTGGGCCCGCAGCAGGTGGAGGATGGCCAGGGCAGTGCAGGGAACGAATCCTCCGGGCCGGTCCAGGGCGAGCAGGCCCTGGTTCCTGGGATGGAAGCCGTCCACGTCCTTTAGCGGGTCCACGGCTGCAAATGCCCGCTCCTGGAGCTCCGCGCCGGGCAGCGGCGCCTGGACCAGAATGCCGTCGACGGCCGGATCCCCGTTCCAGCGGGCCAGCTGGGAAAAAATTTCCCCCTCCGGGGCGTCCAATGGCAGCTGCCGCTCCAGGGCGCGCATGCCCAGCGACTCCGCCAGCGATTTTTTTCGATTCACGTAGAGCAGCGAGGCGGGATTGTCCCCCACGCGCAGGAAGGCGAGGCAGGGAGGACGGCCCGGGACGGCCAGCCGCGGCCGCAGCCGGCGCAGGTACTCCTCCGCGACGGATTTCCCCTCCAGCAGTTGCATGGCACCTAGCGTCCGGCCGTGAAGACCCGCACATTTTCCAGGCCGAGAATTTTTTCGCTGAACTCGTCGGCGGGGGGAGTATTGTCCAGCGCCCTCTCCACCATGGCCATGCGGGCATCCAGGTTGTCCACAAGGGCGACGAAAACCCCCTCCGGCGAGGAGGGAAGCACCGCCGCGCCGTACTCCTGCAGCCCCTGGTGGCAGAGAATGACGTGCTCCAGCTGCAGGGTGAGGTCCTCCTCCAGGCCCACGGCCAGCGCCGCCTGGCGCGCGATGCGGTAGCCCAGGACCACGTGGCCCTCGAGCCGCCCCTGGCGCGTCCGGTCGTAGACGCCGCTGCCGCAGTACTCCCAGGACTTTCCGACGTCGTGCAGCACCATGCCGGCGATGGCCAGGTCCGCGTCCACGAAGGGATAGTGGGGCAGCAGGGCCAGTCCCGCGCGGGTCACGTGAACCGTGTGCTCCAGCAGGCCGCAGCGGTAGGCGTGGTGCATGGAAACGGCCGCCGTACCCGTCCAGAATGCCTCACCCACCTCCTCCAGGGCGCGCAGGACGGTCTGGCGCAGCTTGCCGTGGCCGATGCGCTCCACCTGGGATAGGAGCTCCTTCCGCAGCGCCGCAGCCGGCTCCCTGGGCCCGTCGTAGAGATTTCCCTCCGCCCTCCTCTCCCGCGCCTCGTCCGGGGAAACCACGCGCAGCGACTGGATCCGGGGGCTGAAGCGCTCGCCGTAGGAGTCCACCAGGCCGCCGATCTCCAAAATTGTCCCCGCCGCCAGGCCTCCCAGCTGGAGAAAGCCGGCGCCGTCCTCGAACACGTTGCAGGAAAAGCTTCCGTAGCGGTCACCCAGCTCGACGCCGAGGAAGGGCCGGCCGTTCTTGGCCGTGCGCCGGGCAACGGAGCGCAGCAAAAAAACTCCCGCAAAGGGCGCCCCCTGGGTCCGAAGACCCTTCAAATCCCGCGAAGTCAGCCACTCTAAAGCCATTTTTCCTCTCCCCGTGGGCAAATTGGGGCAAGCGGGCGCCAAGTCAAGCGGCGAGCGCCATCCTTGACAGCGGAAAATGGGCCCCTAGCTTGGAATCCGGTGGGGCGCGGGGAAGAGCCTTGGCGCTGGCGCATGGCGGTGCTCCAGGGGCTGGTGTGGGCCGTCTTTTTCTATCTGGCCGGCGGACTCATCCTGCGCCAGGTGGTGCAGCATCGAAAGTTCTGCGAACTGGAGCGGAGGCAGAGCTGCCGGCGCATCCTACGGCCGGCGCCGCGGGGCAACATCTACGACCGCCGGGGACAGCTCCTGGCCGGCAACCGGCCCCGCTTCGACCTGGTGGTCTACCTGCAGGAGCTGCGCGAGGAATTTTCCAGCGAATGCCGGCGCCGCATGCGCCGGCTGCGCGACCGGGAATTGGCCGTGGACGTGGCCCGGGAACGCTCCCTGGCACGCCTGGCCGTCCTGCGCCGGCTGCTCCAGCCCATCGCCCCATTTCTTTCCAAACCCATTGACCTGCAGCGCCAGGCGCTGGACCGGCACTTCGCCCAGACGCCCCTGCTGCCATTTTCCCTGCGCAGCGACCTGGGCGAGGAGGAGCTGGCCCACCTGGTGGAAATCCTTCCGGACGGCGGGCCCCTGCAGGTGGAGACCCACATCTCCCGCCACTACCCCAACGGTTCACTGGCCGCCCACGCCATCGGCTATGCGGCGCCGGTGGCGGATGGGGAAGCGTCGAGGAAATTTCCCCTGCGCACCTTTGGCGAACGCATCCTGGCGGGGCGGTCCGGCATGGAACTGGCCCTGGACGGAAAGCTGCGGGGAAGGAACGGCCGGGAAATCTGGATCGTGGACCCGGCGGGCAGTTGCCGCCAGCTGCTTTTTTCGCAAAAGCCGGGGCGGGGCGAGGACGTGTTCCTTTCCCTGGACCTGGAGCTGCAGCGGGTGGCCGAGGCGGCGCTGGGCGATGAGGTGGGCTGCGCCATCCTGACCGACGTGCGCACGGGGGAGGTGCTGGCCATGGCCAATTCCCCATCCTATGACCTCAACCGGCTCACCCCCTTCATCTCCGCCGGGACCTACGCCGAGCTGACCGGGCTCGGGGTGTGGCTCAACCAGGCCACCCAGGGACTCTACCCGCCCGGCTCCATCTTCAAGCTGGTCTCCGTGGAAACCCTGCTCCGCCACGGCGCCGTCGACCGCGGCACGGAACATCCCTGCCTGGGCCAAACCCGGGTGGGGAATCGCATCATCCGCTGTAATAATCACTTCGAACGCGGACCCATCCCGTTCACCCGGGCCTTCGCCAAGAGCTGCAACACCCTGGTCATTGACCGCATCTTTTCCGTGCCGCTGGCCGACTTTTTGGCGGAAATCCGGCGCCTGGGCTTCGGCGCCCCGACCGGCATCGAGCTGCCCAATGAAACCACCCGGTCGCTGGTCCCCGACCCGGCGTGGAAAAAGGCCCGGGGCCACGGCACCTGGACGGACGGCGACACGGCCAACCTGGCCATCGGCCAGGGCTATCTGCTTGTCACGCCGGCCCAGATCAACGCCCTCACCGCATCCATCGCCGCCAACCGGGAAAGGACTCCGCTAACCCTGCTGCTCCGCAGCCAGCCGCTTGCTTCCAGCCAAGCCCTGGGACTGGACGGCGAGGCCTACGCCGCCCTGCGGGACGCCATGGTGGAGTGCGTGGAGTATGGCTCGGGGCGCCGCTGCCAGCTGCCCGACCTTCCCATCGCCGCCAAGACCGGCACGGCCCAGATCCGCGACGGCCAGCGACAAAGCCACCTGGCCTGGTTCACCGCCTTTGCACCGGCCGATGCACCGGCCGTGGCGGTCACGGTGATGCTGCGCGAATCCGAGGCGGGCCGATCCTACGCGGGTGGCAGCGACGCCGCCCCGGTGGCGCGGAAAATCCTGGCGGCGTTCTTCGCAAGACGGGAAACGGACCGGAATTGAAGCCGCCGCAGGGGCCGTTGCAGCGCCGTCCCCCGGGAGCGCTGGGAAGCCAGGGCAAGTACGGGCGGCTTCGGGCGGAACCTGCCGCACCCCCTTGCAGGAGAAGGAATTGGACGGCACGCCCCGGAGGATCAGAACCCGCAAACCCGGTCCGCCGGTTGACGATGGGGCTGCGCCCCCTCTGGCACTCCTCCGCAGAGTCCGTATCGGCCACTTCTCCGGATGGAAAGGGTGTGGATTTACGAGTCCTGACCCCTAGCGCCGTTCGATTGGAGAAAACGGAGTAAAATAGAGGCCCTGGATCACCGGAAATTGGGAACGAATCTCGGGTCCCGGCACCCGATGCGAAAGAAAATTTGCGGGCTTCGCTTCCAGGGTAATGGCGTTCCATCCGGACCGCAGCGGCTCGATTCTTTTTCTTGCCTCCCGCACCAATTCTCTCTAGTAAACCTCCCGTGAGCGTGTCCTATGGCGAATTGGCGACGTGCCCGATCGCGGATTTTCCGAATCTGATCAAAGAAAATACAGTTACCACCGGACAGAAGGTCTTTTTCGTTGTCACAAAAATTCTCGAGCTGATGGCCATCCCCCTCCTGGCGGTGGTTGCCATCGCGTGGGCTCCAATCGGGCTACCACTGTTTGGGCTGTGGTTTCTTGCGGGTCGTATTAACAGACAATATGTCAGTAAATTTCCTGTTTACGAAAGGATCGGAACACTTAGCACCTTGCCAATTTCGACCATGGTGCAAGTGTTGCAACGGACGTTGATTGGGAATAGTACTAACATTGGCAACACAGCAAATGATGAGCTAAAAATAAAAATGGCGACTGCCGAAAAAGAGCTAAAAGCTTTGTTGGTCAGTGGGCTCGCTGTCACGGCTTTGGCAACGATTGCTGCGGTTGTGACAGTGGTTTTGTTCTTCACGATTGCTCTTATTCCACTTGTTGTTCTGTGGCCGGCGGTCGCCGTGTGTGGCTGCGCGGCCATCTTTGGACTAGCTATCTTTGGGACCTGTCTCTGGAGATTTGCATGCATAAAACGCGAACAGAAGAAGAATCCCGATGAAGCCTATGAGCATGGCAAACAAAAGATTCCCGATGAAAACCCTGCATATGTCACCGACACAAACCAGTGGATATAGGGCACTGAAATCGCAGGATGCCTTTTTGGCAAGAAATTCTGTCTAAAAATTTTTTGCCTTGTTTTGCAGTTGAGGCATTCATCTGAGGGAAGCGGGGGGCAGCGCCCCCAACCGGGCCGGCCGGCCGGGAAGCCGGAAGGTCGCAACGGGGGCTGCCGCGCCCCTCTTCCAATCCCCCGCCCACGGAATACCGCACTATCGATAATCGGGGGAAGCGAGAGGGCCTCGAGGGCCGTCCAGGGCCAACTGGGGGCCTTGTCCCCGGCTCCGCCTCCCCCGGCATCGATGCAGCGACACTCCGTGGAGGGGGCGCCGCCCCATCGTCAACCGGCGGACCGGTTTTACGGGTCCTGACCGTAAACGTTCACCCGGGGAAAGCGGGGGGCAGCGGAGCCGGAGGCAGGGCTTTTAATCGGGCCCGACGGGCAATTGGTCAATTTGCTTTGCCTTCCCCGCCGGGAGGGCTAACATGGATGGGCCGGTTGTCATGCTGCAGAGAACAAATTCTACCATGCACTATCAAACACCATCAGCCATAGGTAGCATCCCTGCTCCTAACACAGGCTCGTCCTCGAATGCTACGAAGTCGACGGATACTAGCGCTACGACGCTGCTCAAAAATGACAAAATTTCCTCCGAAAAAATTCGGCAAGCTGCCCAAAAAAAGGGCCAGTTTTCGATAAAAACACTCCTGTGGGGAATTGGCGGCGCATGTGCCATCGTCCTCGCCGCGGTCGCCGCATTTTTTCTTCCCTTTGCCTACATTACGGTCCCCCTTTCGATTGCGGCGGGCCAGAGTGCCGGCTTCTGCGCGAAAAATGCGCTGCCCTCGAAGAGGGATATGGCCAGGCGTGAAAATGCGGCCAATACGCTGGTCCAATCCCTAAATTCAATGACAAAGGAGGACCGCAAAAATTTTCTACAAAATATTGTAGGGGGCGGACCCAATGGCGAGCTGCCGAGCTATCTGTCCCTGGAAAAGGTCGAGAAATTTCAAAGCATACTTGAGGGAAACATTGGGGAGAAAGACAGTGAGAAAAATGGAGGACAGGGTGATGTGAAAGGTGAGGGAAAAGTTGCAGTGAATTGCGAAGAGGCTGCCCTCGAATACCTTGTCGAGGGAATGCCCACGGACGAGCTCGAAAAGCTGGCGGATAGGGCCATGCTCACCACAACTTTTGTGCGCCCGGCCGGGACGACCGGAACGGGCACGGCCACTGGAGTCAAGACCTCCCGGGCAGATTCCCAAAAAATCCTGGATGCCGCCAGGCAAACGAAGGCAACCGTGGCCAAGATAGTGCTATGCCTCGCGGTCGGCCTATCGATCCTCGCCGTTGCCGGGACTATCGCGATCTTTTGCAGCTTTCTCTTTCCCATCGGGCCGCTGGGAGGCGTGCTCGTCAGCCTTTGCATCGGCCGCGCCGTCGAAATGTTTATGGACCGGTCCAAGCGCGGGAAAGCGGCCGAGGCGCTAATCTTTAGCCTGAATCGCTTGCCGGCCGAGACGCGCAAAGAATTTTTGCAAAAAACCCTGCTGGATAAGGGGGCACCCCTGGCGAACTGTCTGTCGCAGAAAAAAAATGCTGAAGTTCAAGCTTTGTTGAATTCTGACGACGCCAACAGTTTCAGTAAGGCCCTCGCCTGTGCCGTTGGGGACATGTCCAGGGAAGGCATCGAAAGGCTCAAGGGAGATGCCGCGTTCCTTGTCGACGAGCTTGCCCGCGCCGTGCCGAGACGGGAGACTTCATCGTATCCCTTGGACACGAATGAGTTACTCGGAGAAAATTTCCACGATGAATCTCTCACGCAGAATGCGGAGACGGAAACACCTTCGTCGGAAACACCTTCGTCGGAAATATCTTCGCCGGAAATACCTTCCTTGGAAACACCTTTCGTGGAAACACCTTCGCCGGAACTACCTTGAACCATGCGCCATGGAATTTGCCATCACCGCGATTCCGGAAGCGGCTATCCGGATCCCTCTCCACATCTGAAATTTGCGCGGCATCTAAATCGGCACTTGGAAAAACTGGGCCGGGGAAACAGATGGTTCGCTTGGCCGCTCCGGCGCCGGCCCAAAGAGGGGCAAACGGACGCTCCACGGAAAAAAACATTTACCAAGCCAGGCAAAATGGTTAAAATTCATAGACCATGTTTACGGAAAAACTTCCGCTGACGCAGCAAACACGCTTCACGGAGCTTGCACCATCGGATCCCAATGCCAATGCCGCTGCCAGCCCTGCGCAATCTTCCAAGGTCGTCTCTCCCACTCTACCGCCCAAACCATCCGACTGGACCTCCGGTACTGTAAACGCTAGAGTAGCGCTGGATGCCCACGACCGGAGCACCAAGGCCGGGGCGGCCGAATCTTTACCCGGCAGCCTTGCCTCATCCGCTTTTTCCCAGGCTTCCGCCGGCGCACTCTTCCTTGAACCAAATTTTTCCCGGGAAAAATTTCCCCCTCAGCCACCGCCGATACGGACACAAAATCCTTCCGTGCGCACAGCGAAACAATCTCCACTCCAAATTCCGGAACCACCACCGCCCCGGCCTGAAAAAACGCTTGGCCATTCTCCCTGTCCCGTGCCGCCGCAAGATGTGGCATCGGAAGCTACCATGAAACGAAAGAATGAAATAATTCAATGTCACTTGCAAAACTCACGGCATTAGATTTACCGTCATTATGCCGATGGCGATTGTTGCCTGGACAGCTCCCCAGGCTCGAAAACGGGAGAAACTATCACCGATGTGCCTCTTCAATTTTCCGATGACTCTCTCCACCAAATTTCGTCGGCGGAGGAGTCGTTTTTCTTCCTCTGTATTTTTGCTTTTCATATTTCTTCGCGCAGTAGTAATGAGCCTCATGCCAGATTTTGCAAGTCGCTCGCGTATTTTACTGGAACAGTAGCCTTTGTCTCCAATCGCCGTCCCCGAGAGGCCTTTGAGCAAATTTTCCGCCTCGCAAATATCGTGCCTTTGCCCGTTGGTTAGGCGAAAGGCAATGATTTTTCCGCTTTCATTAATTGCCAAATGAAGTTTGAATCCGTAAACGCAGCGGGTGGATGAATG
>JAITSI010000038.1 GCA_031287845.1 Puniceicoccales bacterium | reverse complement strand
GGGGGGCCAGGGGGGCGCAGCCCCACCGTTAACCGGCGAACCCGTAAAACCACATTCCACCTCCATCTGGAAAGATGACCGATACGGTCCTGTTGTGCAGGAGCTTGACTTCTTGAGGGAAAGGCCTTTCACGGGCGCTGCCCGGCGGAGCGGGCAGTGCCGCGGGCCGGCCCTGATGGAAAAAAGGCCACGCGGGGCGACCTGCGCGCTGCCCATGGCATCTGCCATGGCAGAAGCATCGCCCAGCACCCCATTCTATCATCTCCTGGGGCTGGGCCGGCTCGCCAGCTTTGGATGGAACCGTCCGTAGCGCCCGTCCGGCCGGCGTCCCGGGCGAAGCGAGGGATGATAGCGCATTGCGCGCCGGACGGTACGGCACTCCGTGGGCGGGGGATTGGCAAAGGGGCGCGGCAGCCCCCTTTGCAACCTCCAGGCCCGGTTGGGGGCGCTATCCCCAGCTGCGCTTCCCCGAGCCATCGGTGCCGTGGCGACGGCATTTCGCGGGGGGGATTGGCAAGGGGCGCAGCCCCACCGTCAACCGTTACGGGTCCTGGCCCTAGACCTTCACCCGCTGGAAGATGATGGTGGAGTGGGCCGGCAGGTGGATGGTGAGCCGGTGCGCCAGGCCATGGCAGGGCTCGGGGCAGCTCCAGCCGCCGCCCAGGTTGCCCGATCCGGCGCCGCCGTAGAGCAGGGCATTGCTGTTCAAAATTTCTCCCCAGCGGCCGTCCTCGGGAACTCCAACGGCATAGGCGGCAAAGTCCCTTTCGGAAAAGTTGCAGGCCACCAGGATCCATTCCCCGTCGCCCCGGCGCAGGAAGGAGAGCACGCAGTTGCAGCGGTCGTCCGCATTGACCCAGCGGAAGCCGGAGGAATCGTCGTCGTAGGCGCCAAGCCATGGCCGGGAGCGGTAGAAGCGGTTCAGATCCCGGACCCAGAGCTGCAGCCCCCGGTGGTTCCGGTAGGCGAGCAGGTGCCAGTCCAGGCTGCGGGCGTGGCACCATTCGTCGTGCTGGCCAAATTCCCCGCCCATGAACAGGGATTTCTTTCCCGGCCAGGTCCAAAGGTAGCCGTAGAGCGAGCGGAGCATGTCGGCCTTGCGGTCCAGGGAGGAGGACGGCATGCGGGCCAGCAGGGAACCCTTTCCATGGACCACCTCGTCGTGGGAAAGGGCCAGAATAAAGTGCTCCGCGTACTGGTAGAGCATGGCGAAGGTGAGAAGGCCGTGGGCGGCGGGCCGCCGCTCCGGTGCCAGGGAAAAGTAGCGCAGCGTGTCGTGCATCCAGCCCATGTTCCACTTGAAATCGAAGCCGAGGCCGCCCCGGTAGGTGGGATGGGAAACGCCGGGATAGGTGGTGGACTCCTCGGCGACGGTCAAAATTCCGGGAAAGAGCCCGTGAATTTTTTCATTGAACGCGCGGAGGAAGGCGATGGCGTCGCTATCCTCGCAGCCGCCGTGCGGGTGGGGCAGCCATTCCCCCTCGGGCCGGCTGTAGTCCCGGTGCACCATGGCGGCAACGGCATCCACTCGAAAGCCGTCGACGTGGAAGCGCTCGCACCAGCTCAGTGCGCTGGCGATGAGAAAGTTCCGCACCTCATGCCGGCCAAAGTTGAATGCCAGTGTCCCCCAGCCCCGGTGTTCGCCGATGCGGCTATCCTCGTGCTCGTAGAGGCAGGTGCCGTCGAAGCGGGCCAGGGCAAAGCGGTCCTTGGGAAAGTGGCCCGGGACCCAGTCCAGGATAACGCCGATGCCGTGGCGGTGCAGGGCGTCCACGAGGTAGGCAAAGTCATCCGGCGAGCCAAAGCGGGAGGTGGGGGCAAAGTACCCGGTCACCTGGTAGCCCCAGGAGCCGTCGTAGGGAAATTCCGTGATGGGCAGGAGTTCCACGTGGCTAAAGCCAAGCTCGACGCAGTAGGCGGCCAGTAGGGGAGCAGCCTCCCGGTAGGTCAGGGGCCGGTCGCCCTCCTCCGGGACGCGGCGCCAGGAGGCGAGGTGCACCTCGTAGATGGAAATGGGGGAGCGGTAGGGGATGAAATTGCGCCGTGCCTCCATCCAGTCGCCGTCCTGCCAGCGGTGCTGGACCTCCGCCCCGGCAACGGCAGCCGCCTCCGGTGCCCGCTCGTAGCGGAGGGCAAAGGGATCCGTGCGCAGCCGGCGCCGGCCGGCGCCATCGGTGAGCTCATATTTGTAGAGCCCACCGGCCGGCAGGTTGGGGACGAAGAGCTCCCAGATTCCGGAATTCCCCAGGCAGCGCATGGGAAAGTGGCGGCCATCCCAGCCGTTGAAGTCCCCCACGAGCGAAACCCGGCCGGCGTTGGGGGCCCAGACGGCAAAGCTCAGCCCGGCAATGCCGTCGACGCTGCGCCGGTGGGAGCCGAGGAAGTGGTGGATGCGCTCCGACTTTCCCTCGCCGAAGAGGTAGCGGTCGTAGGCGGGAACGGTGGGGAGAAAGCGATAGGGATCTTCCCGCTCCTCCGCGTGGCCGTCGGCGCAGGTAACCAGGAAACGGTAGGGAAAAAATTCCGCTCCCGGCAGCCGGCATTCGAAAAATCCATCCCCGGCCGGACAATCCATGGCAATGGGGGGCTGGCCATCGCCCCGCAGCACGGCGCAGGCGACCGCTCCGCCGGGGAAGGCGCGGATGACGCTCCCGGTCCCCTCCCCGTGCCAGCCCAAAAAATCATGGGGACTGGGACAGCGCGCTCCCAGGAGTGCCGCCTTCCAATCGTTTTCCACGGCATAGGGGCTAGTGGCCCGGCGCCGGCCTGGCGACCGAAAAAAACCATTGCCAAGGGATTTTTTTCCCGGTGGAATGGCCCCATGGCCAACAAGCGCATCGAGGAATTTTTGGCGAAGGATCGGGAGGGGCTGCTCCAGCACGGCTGCGGCACCATTGGCAAGGACCTGCTCCACCTGCCGGGGCCGGACTTCGTGGAGCGGGTCTGGCAGAATTCGGACCGGCCGGCGCCGGCGTTGAATTCGCTGGCCTGGCTGCTCTGCGCCGGAAGGCTGGGGGGAACGGGCTACCTGTCCATCCTGCCGGTGGACCAGGGCATCGAGCACACGGCCGGGGCCAGCTTCGCGGCCAATCCCCTCTACTTTGACCCCGAGAACATCGTAAAACTGGCCATCGAGGGCGGCTGCAACGGCGTTGCGTCGACCCTCGGCGTGCTGGGATCCGTTGCCCGCAAATACTGCCATAAAATTCCATTCATCGTAAAGCTGAACCACAACGAGCTGCTCACCTACCCCAACAAACACGACCAGGTGTACTTTGCCCAGGTGGAACAGGCCTGGGACATGGGGGCCGTGGCCGTCGGCGCCACCATCTACTTCGGGTCCGACGAATCCATGCGCCAGCTGCGCGAGACGGCGGACGCGTTCCAGCGGGCCCACGAGCTGGGCATGGCCACAATTCTCTGGTGCTACCTGCGCAATCCGGCGTTCAAGAAGGGCAGCACCGACTACCACGTCGCCGCGGACCTGACCGGCCAGGGCAACCACCTCGGCTGCACCATCGAGGCGGACATCATCAAGCAAAAGTTGCCGGAAAATAACGGTGGCTTCGCGGAGATCCAGTTTGCCAAATGGGATGGCCGCATGTACAAAGATCTCTGCTCCAACCACCCAATTGACCTGGCCCGCTACCAGGTGGCCAACTGCTACATGGGCCGCTGCCCCCTCATCAATTCGGGCGGCGCCTCCACGGGCGGGGGTGACGATTTCACCGAGGCCATCCGCACGGCCATCATCAACAAGCGCGGCGGCGGAGCCGGGCTCATCTCCGGCCGCAAGGCATTCCAGCGGCCCATGGGGGAAGGCGTGGAGCTGCTCCACACGATCCAGGACGTCTATCTGGACGGCAACATCACCGTGGCCTAGGTGTTAGGTCCCGTAAAACCGGGCCGCCGGTTGGCGGTGGGGCGGCGCCCCCTCTGGCATCCCCGCCGCAGCGTGCCGCCGCCATGGCACCGATGGTCTGGGGGAAGCGAAGCTGGGGGCTTTGCCCCCGGCTTCGCTTCCCCCGAATTTCGCCGCTGCGGCATCCCGTGGCCGGGGGATTGGCCGAGGCGGAACAGTCTCCCCTAGCTCGAAAGAAAAAACTTG
>JAITSI010000003.1 GCA_031287845.1 Puniceicoccales bacterium | reverse complement strand
CGTCGTCTTGGCGCCTGCATGTAAAATAATTTCCATAGGTCGATCTCCTCTATAGTCTTTTCTAGCCCTCCGCAAGACAAAGAGACCAAACACCTAGGGTCAGGACCCGTAAACCCACATTCCACCTCCACCTGGAAAAATGACCGATACGGACCTGTTGTGCAGGAGCTTGATTTCTTGAGGGAAAGGCCGCTTACGGGCGCTGCCCGGCGGAGCGGGCGGTGCCGCGGGCCGGCCCTGATGACAAAAAGGCTACGCGGGGCGACCTGCGCGCTGCCCATGGCATCCGCCATGGCAGAAGCATCGCCCAGTACCTCATTCTATCATCTCCTGGGTGTTGGGCCGGCTCGCCAGCTTTGGATGGAACCGTCCGTAGCGCCCGTCCGTCCGGCGTCCCGAGCGAAGCGAGGGATGATAGCGCATTGCGCGCCGGACGGCACGGCACTCCGTGGGCGGGGGATTGGCAAAGGGGCGCGGCAGCCCCCTTTGCGACCTCCCGGCCCTTTTGGGGGCGCTGTCCCCAGCTCCGCTGTCCCCAGCTCCGCTGTCCCCAGTCATCGGTGCCATGGCGGCAGCCCTCCGTGGAGGGGGGCAGGGGGGCGCGGCAGCCCCCTTTGCGACCCTGACCCAAGAGGAGGCGGAGTTTGGGAAAAGCCCCTTGGCAGGGCCGGGCCAACCCGCGCGAGGCCAATGGGGACACGACCCCAGCCGGACCCCGGGGCACCCGGAAAAAGCATTTGCCAGGGAGAGTGGTCCCGGGAGAATGGGCCCCATGAATTTGGATCCGGCCGTGGAGGAGGAATTTCGCCGCCTGGAGGAGGAAATTGCCGGCCACGACCGCCGCTACCACGGGGAGGCGCGGCCCACCGTTTCGGACTTTGCCTACGACCAGCTGCGCCGGCGCCAGGGGGAACTGCTTGCCGCCCACCCGTCGCTGCAGACCCTGCGCCCGGGCGGCGTGGGGGATGATCGCCTGGACCGGTTTCCCAAAAAAAACCACCGCGAGCCCATGCTCAGCCTCAACAACACCTACGGGGAGGACGAGCTGCGCCGTTTCGTGGAGCGGGTGGAGCGGGCCGCCGCCGGGCCCGTGGACTTTGTCGTGGAGCCAAAGATCGACGGCGTGGCCCTGGCCATCACCTACCGCTCCGGCCGGCTGGCCCATGCCCTGACCCGGGGAAATGGGCTCGAGGGGGACGTGGTGACGGAAAATTTGCGGGCCGTGGCCGATATCCCCAGGACCATTCCCGCGGAGGGAAAGGAGGGAGAGGAGTCGGTGGTGGAGGTGCGCGGGGAAATCCACGTGGAGGAGAAAGACTTTCAAGCCATGAACGCGGAACGGGAGGAAATGGGAGAGGAACCCTATGCCAATGCCAGGAACCTGGCGGCCGGGAGCTTGAAGCTGCTGGATCCGAAGGAATCGGCCCGGCGCCGGCTCCACTTCCTCGCCTACGAGATCCTGGGCTACGCCATTGGGACCCAGTGGGAGGTGCTGGAAACCCTGCGCCGCTGGCAATTTCCCAGCAACGGCGGGGCCCTGGCCCGCGGCTTTGCGCAGGTCTGGCAGCGCGTGGAGGAACTGGGAAAAAGCCGCTCCGGCCATGCCTTCGCAACGGACGGTGCCGTGGTCAAGGCCAACGACCGGTCGCTGCGGGCCGTGCTGGGCGCGCAGAGCTCCGCCCCCCGCTGGGCCATTGCCTATAAATTTGCACCGGAGCGGGTGGAAACCCTGCTCGAGGACATTCGCCTGCGCGTGGGAAGGACGGGGGTGGTGACGCCGGTGGCGGTGCTGTCCCCCGTGCACCTGGCCGGTTCCACCATCCGCAGCGCCACCCTGCACAACGGCGACGACATTGCCCGGAAGGACCTGCGCATCGGCGACACGGTTTTTTTGGAAAAGGCGGGGGAGGTGATTCCCGCCGTCGTGGCCCCGGTCCCGGAGAAGCGGCCGGCCAGCGCCCTGCCCTTTGCGTTCCCGTCCCAGTGCCCGGCCTGCGGGGAGCCGCTGGTGCGCATCGACGGGGAGGTGGCCCACCGCTGCCTCAATCCCGACTGTCCCCCCCAGCTGGCCCGCCGGCTGGAGCACTTTGCCTCCCGGGCCGCCCTGGACATCGCCACCCTGGGACCGGCCCGCATCGCCCAGCTGCTGGAGCGGGGACTGGTCCGCCACTTCGTCGACATCTACTCCCTCGACGCGGATTCGCTGGCAGCGCTTCCCGGCATGGGCCCCCGTTCGGCGAAAAATTTGCTGGCAGCCGTCGACGCCAGCCGGCGCCAACCCACCTGGCGGCTGCTGCACGGCCTGGGCATTCCCCACGTGGGCGCCGAAACGGCCAAGCTGCTCCTGCGCCGCTGGCCATCATTGCAGGACCTGGCCGCGGCGGAACGGGACGAGCTGTGCCGCTGCGACGGCGTGGGAGAGGTCGTCGCCGCCGGCATTTTTCGCTTTTTCCGTAGCCCGGCCAACCGCAAGCTGCTGGAAACTCTTTCCTCCCTTGGCTTTGCCGTTTTCTCCCCCACGCCGGCCATCGGGCTCGTCGCCGCCCAATCCCCTGCCCGGGAGCTGGCCGGCCCATCCCCTTTCCCGGAGAGCGCCGGCCCATCCCCTTTCCGGGGAAAGAATTTTGCCATCACCGGCAGCTTTTCCTCCCTGGGCCGGGAGGAGCTCCGCCGCCGCATCGAGGAGCGGGGCGGCTCGGTGCGGGAGGCGCTGTCCCGGCGCGTGGACGTGCTGCTGGTGGGGGAAAGGCCGGGATCCAAGCGGGCCGAGGCAGAAAGGCTGGGCATTGCCACCGCCGGCGAGGACGTGCTCTTCCGCTGGCTTCAGGAGAGCGAATCGGCCGAGCGCAGGAATTGAACCAGGGCCTGCCGCGTGCGGGAAAAGCTTTCCCAGCTCCAATTTTCATCGGGGGCGTGGATCCGGGCACCGGGTGGAACCGTCCCCAGGAGCAGGGAATCCACCCCAAGCACCTCGCGGAACAGGCCAACGACCCCGATGCTGCCCCCCTCGCGCCGGTGGAGCGGCTTTTGGCCGAAAGCTTTTTCCACGGACCGCTCCAGGACGCGGAAGAGATGGGAAAATTTGGGATCCGTCGCTGCCAGATCCAGGCCGTAGGCCGGTGCGGGATCGGAAAAGTGCACGGATACCCGGCCCAGGACCTGGCCCTGGCCGAGGAGAAAGCGCTCCACGGACCGGCAAATGGCCCGGGGATCCTGGCCGGCAACGGTTCGGACGGTGCATTTTGCCACGGCCTCGGCGGGAATGACGGTCTTCGAGCCGGGTCCGGCGTAGCCGCCCGCGATGCCGTTGAATTCCAGCGAGGGCAAAAGTGTGTGCACGGCCCGGCGCGGCAATGCGGGAAATAGGCTCTGCAGCGCTCCCACCCCCAGCTCCCCGGGAAAATCCTCCCCCTCCACCGCGGCCATCTCCTCGCCGCTGGCCGGCCGGATGCCGTCGTAGAAGCCGGGAACCGGCACACTCCCGTCCTCACCGTGCAGCGTCGCGCAGAGGCGCACCAGCTCTTGGATGGCGTTGGCCACGCAGCCGCCGTAGCCGGAATGCAGGTCCCGCTCCCCCGTCCGCAGGTGAATTTCGAAGGGGATGACGCCGCGCAGGGCCGTGGTTAGGGCAGGCCGCAGCTCGCCGGGGCAGCCGGTGTCCAGGACAAGGACCGCATCGGAGCGGAGAAGGGAGCGGTTCTCGCGGAGAAAGCTTTCCAATCCCGGGCTCCCCACCTCCTCGCCGCCCTCGAATACTACCCGGATCCGCAGCCGGGACAGGTCGCCGGCCTCATCCAGCGCGGCCAGCATGGCGCAGATGGGACCCTTGTCGTCGGCCACGCCCCGGCCGAAGCAGCTCCCATCCCTCTCCACCAGCGTGAACGGGTCCGAGGACCAGCATTCGCCCGGCCCGGCGGGCTGCACGTCGTAGTGGCCGTAGAGGAGCAGGGCCAGGGGAGCGTCGCCGGGACCCCGGGAGCCGAGGACGATGGGAGGGCGGCCGGCGGCGGAAAATGTCCGGGTCGCAAAGCCGAGGGATGCAAGTGTGGAGGAAAGCAGGGCCTCGGCGCGGGCAAATTCGCCGGCCATGGCCGGGTCGGCGCACACGGTGCGCAGGGCGACGAGCTGTCGCAGAAAATTTTTCCAGTCCATGGGAGGACTCTGCAAAGCGGGCGCCGGCGGTCAGCAATTTTCCTCCGGAGCCGCCAGTTCCGTATTGCCCGGCCGGTGGAAAGTTTCCTAATGGGCCCGTGAATGTGAGCTTGAACTGGCTGCGCCGCTGGCTGCCCGGCCTGGCTTCCGCTGCGGACGAGATCGCCGCTGCCCTTTCCAGCCAGGGCCTGGAGGTGGAGTCCTGGCGCAGCGTTGGCGTCCCGCGGGAGCGGCTGGTGGCGGGGGAGGTCCTGTCCGCCGTGGCCCATCCCCGGGCGGAGCGCCTGCGCCTGTGCCGGGTGGCCGTGGGAGCCGGAGAGCCGCTGTCCATCGTCTGCGGGGCCGATAATTTTTCCCCCGGCGACCGGGTTCCCGTCGCCCTGGCCGGCTGCATCCTGCCGGACGGGACCGCCATTGCCCCCGCCGTGCTGCGGGGGGAGGAATCCCAGGGCATGCTGTGCAGCGGGCGGGAGCTGGGAATTTCCGATGACCGGCGCGGACTGCTGCTCCTGGACAGGTCCGTGGAGCCGGGAACGCCGCTCCATGAAATTTTTCCCGGCGGGGACGTGGTCTTCGCCCTGGAACTCACGGCCAACCGCGGCGACTGCCTCAGCCACCGCGGCGTGGCCCGGGAACTGGCAGCCCGCCTGGACCTGCCGCTGCGGGGGGAGTGGGATTTTCCCTTTCGCCGGGTGGAAGAAATGGAAACGCCGCCCCTGCTCGCGGACCTGCGCCTGGAGCCCTGCTGCTGCGAGCGCTTTCTGGGCTGGGAAATTCGCGGCGTCCGGGTGGGACCAAGTCCGGACTGGCTGCGCCGGGACCTGGAACTGGCCGGCATGCGCTCCGTCAACAACCTGGTGGACATCACCAACTGGGCAATGCTGGACCGGGGGCAACCCCTCCACGCCTTCGACGTGCGGAAAATTGCCGGCGCCGAACTCTGCATCCGGCCGGCACGGGAGGGGGAGGAGCTCTTCGCCCTGAACCACCGCCGCTACCGGCTGGAACCGGGAATGGCGGTGATCGCGGACAGGGAAAAGCCGCTGGTGCTGGCGGGGATCATGGGATCGGTGGACGCGGAGGTGGACGACGCCACGGAGAACGTCGTCCTGGAGTGTGCCGCCTTCGACGGTGCCGCCATTCAGCTGACGGCGAGGAAGTTGTCGCTGGGCGGCGAGGCATCCCAGCGCTTTGCCCGCGGGGTGGACCGGGATGCCATGGAGAGCTCCCTGGCCCGGGCCGTGGCGCTGGTGGAGGAAATTTGCGGAGGCAAGCCGGCGGGCGCTCCCCGCGAGGTGGGCACGGGGAAGAAGGAGCCGGCCCGGGAAATTTCCCTTTGCGGGAGCTTCGTGCGGGAAAAGTTTGGGACAGCCGTCGAGGACAGGGAAATCGAAGAAACGCTGCGGCGCCTGCACTTTGCCGTGGAGGGACGGGGCAGCGGGGAGTGGCTGGTCACGGTTCCATCCTTCCGCCGCGGCGATGTCACCGCCCCCATCGACCTGGTGGAGGAGGTTGTCCGCTTCCACGGCCTGGAGCGGCTGGGGCGACTGGACGTAATTTCCCGGGCCAGCGCCAGGGCCAACGACCGGGGATACCTCTTCCAGTGCAGCGCCGCGGAACTGCTCATCTCCCTGGGCTACGGCGAGTGCCAGACCTATTCCACCCGCGGCGAAGGCGAGGTGTGCCGCTGCGTGGGAGAGGAAAGGACTCCGCCGCTGGCCCTGAAAAATCCCCTCAACGGCGACCAGACCCACCTGCGGCCCAGCCTGCTGCCGGGGCTTTTGGCGTCGCTGGATGAAAATTTGCGCAGCGGCAATGCGGTGCCGGGACTATTCGAGGGCGGCAGGACCTGGCATGGCGAAGGGAACGAGCTCCACGAGGCCATCTCCATCGGCTGGCTTTGCCCGGGTGGGGAGTGCCGCAGGGCCGACTGGCTGCCCCAGCCGGAACCGGACTTCTACGCCATGAAGACCGTGGCGCGAAGGGTGGGGGACCGGGCGGAGGCGCCGTGGAGGGAGGAGAACTTTGTCCCCATCGCCGAGTCCGGGCCCTGGCAGGTGGCCCAGGGGGCAGGGCTGGGCGACCTGGTCCGCTGGGGCTGCCGCCTGGAGCTGGGGCTGCTGGACCTGGAGTGGACGGCGTCCCTGGCAATCCCTGGGCCGGTTTTCGCCGGCGAATGGCACTTTTTGCCAAGATTTTTCCAGCGGCGGGAGCGGAAGATTTCCTTCGCGCCATTTTCCCATTTTCCCCTGGTGGTGCGGGATCTGGCCGTCGTGGCGGACCACGCCCTGTCCGCCGAGGAGGTGCGCCGGACCGTGGAAAAGTGCATCCGCCGGGCCCTGGCAGCGCCCCTGTTCCTCGCCGACCTGTGGATCTTTGACCGCTACGCGGGCGGGTCCGTCGCCGCGGACAAAAAGGGCCTCGCCCTGCGCTTTACCATCGGCCGGGAGGACGGCACGCCGGCGGAGCAGGAAGTGCGTGGGGCATTTGACCGGATCCTGGCCCAGCTGGCCACCGTGCGGGGAGTGGCCCTGCGTGCCCAGGGCTAGGGTCAGGACCCGTAAAACCGGTCTGCCGGTTGACGGTGGGGCTGCGCCCCCTCTGGCACCCCCCTCCACGGAGTGCTGCCGCCATGGCACCGATGGCCTGGGGGAAGCGGCGCATGGCGAAGCTGGGGGGCAAAGCCCCCAAATGGGCCTGGCCGGCCCTCGAGGCCGCGATGCTTCTGCTATCGCAGCGCGCAGGTCGCCCCGCGTGGCCTTTTTTGCCATCAGGGCCGACCCGCGGCACCGCCCGCTCCGCCGGGCAGCGCCCGTGAAAGGCCTTTCCCTCAAGAAGTCAAGCTCCTGCACAACAGGGTCCATATCGGTCATCTCTCCAGATGGAGGTGGAATATGGTTTTATGGGTCCTAAGCCTAGCCGGAAGGGTGGAACGTGGCGGAAGCGGGAATGGAGCCCCCCAATGGACCGGGCGGGCAGGTAATGCCATCTACCCATCTGGAAAAAGCCAAACGGCGGACGAGAATTTTCCTTGACCGGAAATTCGCGAAGAAATTCGGAAAGAATTTGCACTTTTCCTATGCAGTTTTTACCGTGACGGGGTGTGGTCAATCCCGCTGCCAGGAACGGTGGAACGGCGCGGACGCTGGGACAGGTCATTTCGCTTATCATTACGGCTTCGGCGGCGCTGTTTGCGGTGACGACGGTGGTTCTTGTTTTCGTGGCCGGTCTCACTGTTCTGTGGCCGGTTGCGCTTGCCTGCGGCTGCACAATTCTCATTGGCCTGATCGCCTTTGCGATTGTCCGCTTGGGAGGCAGAGAAAGGAATGCCAAGGTACCGATATACAAGGAAGTTTCCTATGCGGAATTCAACGTGAAAAATGTCGCCGCCATGTCAAAATACGCAAGGGGCATACTGTGGGCTAGAATTAAGGAAATAGCCGAACTCTACGAGGGGTCATTTGGCATGTCTCGCAAAAAAATCAATACATTTTTCTCCAAAAAATCTCCCGATCCGTCCATCTTCGCACGGCTCCTATTTTCCAGCGACTATGGAAGCATACTATGCAAGCTGGCGTGGGATTCCAAGCATAGCTGCCTAGCGGCTAACACCTTTAAATTGTTCCCCGACGATCTGCTCATGAAAGCCATTTTCGGCTATAAAGAATCCTATTCCATTTATAGAGATCCTGTTTTCACAATTTTTTTCAAGAATTGCTTCCCGGAATATGCGCAATATGCGGACTGCCGAAACGTAGCGCTGCAATTGTTCTATGATCGATTTTCTCCCGAAATGCTCCGCAAAATCTTCACGGAAAATATTTTTTTAAAAGATACGATCGCGAACTACGTTCGCGCAAATCCGCAACTTATGGAGTTGTGGTCCGCCCTACTAGACCGTGCGCGACTAAATTAGCTTACTCCGATGGAAAAACTCCCGGTTTTGGAATTTATCGACGGCTGAAAGAAAAAGTCGGCGAAGATTTTTCGCGGTTCCGCCTCTGGTCAACGGCCAAGGCAGTGGTGGCGGTGGTCG
>JAITSI010000095.1 GCA_031287845.1 Puniceicoccales bacterium | reverse complement strand
AAACGAAAACCGCAAGCCAATTTTTCAAAAGATGGCTGATTTGACAAAGGGGCATGGTCACTTCACGTTAATCTCATTCGTTTCTTTCCGGTGGTTTGTCAATTTGAATGTGGCCATTGCTATCATAGTGGACACATAGAACGTTGCTATCGGAAATTGCGTTGCGCCTTGTCATTTGATAGAAGTTTTCCGGAGTAACTTGGGATCCGCTGCAATTCACCGCGAAATATACGGGATTAGATTCAAGAGAAATAGGATCGTCCGGACAAAAAGGTGTTATCGTGTAGTCGTTGACGTACGTACGTATATAAATTCCGTGATTTTGAAACAGTGTCCTTATTGCGACTAAAAACGATAGTAATTTAATTTCATAACTGTAATGCATGCTCAATTCGTTGAATTCGTTATTATCAAAATGCTGATTTAAATCTTTTATTGAGTTTGATGTTGTCAACTTTGCCGAAAGTATCCAGCTAGCTGCTAGCATGTCATTGTATGAAAGAAGAATATTGTATTCCTTTGCCAGGAATTTTAGGGCATTTTCTACCGTTATATCATTGTTCATTTGCGACAGAATGCGGACGCAATTTCTAACCATGGCCGGGAAGTGTGGATTGGATGGATCCGAAATTGCAGCCTCGACATTTCCGGACGGAATTTCTTCAAGTGGATCCCCTATGTTTGGGTTATATTTGAATTCGTTTTCATCGAATGGCGGGCCTGAATTTTCGTTTTCATTTTTAATGACTATAGGGAGATCGTTCTTTGGAAAGTTTTCCTCCGTTGGGACTTTGCATCTAGAGCTGGCGTAGCGGACTGATAGGAAAACGATTAACCCAATGACGGTGGCGCAGGCGCAGCCGATGAGCACGGGCCACAGGACGGGCAGGGAGGCGGCGAAGATGAGCGTGACGGTTACTATCGCTCCAACCAGGGATAGAGCCGTTAGGACGGCGGAGATGCCCGTCGTCACATTCAGCACGGATATGAGATGGGTGGAATTGTTTACCTTTGACATTATTTGCGCCATGCCAACGGAATAAACGAAAATCGCAAGCCAATTTTTCAAATAACGGCTGGTTTGGCAATCCGGGGCGAGGTCTTGGCAGCGTCTGCCCGGTGCCCTGGTAAAAAATGACCGATACGGACCTGTGGCGCAAGAGCTTGACTTCTTGAGGGAAAGGCCTTTCGCGGGCGCTGCCCGGCGGAGCGGGCAGTGCCGCGGGCCGGCCCGGATGGCAAAAAGCTACGCGGGGCGACCTGCGCGCTGCGATAGCAGAAGCATCGCGGCCTCGAGGGCCGGCCGGGCCCATTTGGGGGCCCTGCCCCCAGCTCCGCTACGCTGCGCCTCCCCCGGATGTCGGTTATTCAAAGGCCGGCTCGCCAGCCTTGGATGGAACCGTCCGTAGCGTCCGGCCGGCCGGCGTCCCGAGCGAAGCGAGGGGGCCTCGAGGGCCGGCCAGGCCCAATTGGGGGCTTTGCCCCCAGCTTCGTTTCCCCCGATTATCGATGCTACGGCACGCCGTGGGCGGGGGATTGGCAAAGGGGTGCGGCAGCCCCCTTTGGAACCTCCCGGCCCGGTTGGGGGCGCCGCCCCCAGCTTCGTTTCTCCCAAGCCATCGGTGCCGTGGCGACGGCATTTCGCGGGGGGAGTTTCAGAGGGGGCGCCGCCCCACCGTCAACCGACGGCCCTGGCCCCATGCCATTGGAGCCTAGATGTGGTCGCTGATGCCCTTCACCGTACTGTACTCAATTTCTGCGATTTTTCCCAGCAGCGAGTGGCACTGGGCGAGGACGCCGTCGATGTTCTGGACCGCGGCATCGTTGCGCTGGGCGGCGACGGATGCGCTATTGGATTTGGCCTGGCACACGTGGGCATCCGCCTGGAACAGGGACGCCTCCAGCGTGGAGCCGGCCGCTACCAGGTTTCCTCCCTCCTTCACGATGCGGGACACGCCGCCCGCCATCTGCTGGACCGGCTGGCTAAAGTTTCTCAGCGGCGTCGCCGCCAGCACCGCGCTGCCAAGTGCTCCGCCGATGTCGATCCCGCCGCTGGCAATGCCAGTTTCCGCCTGAACCTTCGATGAGCGGTACTGGGCATGGGCCGCCTTTCGTTCGAAGTCCGCGCCCTGCAGCGCCTCATCCTCGGCCATTTGGCTGCTGTGCGACCCTGCCAGCGCCAGCACGCCCCGCATTTCCAGCCCGCTTTGGAAGACCTGGAAAAGCACGGCCGTGAGCTTGGCCAGGACATCCGGTCGGCCGGCGGGCCGGCGGGTGGCGGATCCCCGATCTCCCCCCTCGGCGGTGAGAATGTCTTCCAACTTTTCGGCGAGGGATTCCCGCAGGTCCCCCTCCCTTGCCAGCGGCTCTGGCTCGGGCAGCAGGAGGATTCCGTCATCAAAGAACTCTTCCCCCACTCCGACGTCGGGTGGGGTTTCGTCCCCGGCGATCCTATTCCGCTCCCGACCGTCCCAATCCTTCGGAGCTGCCGGCTGCAGCTCCTCCGGTCGGGCAATGGCCTGCGCCAGCAGGGCCTTCATCTCTGTCTCTGCCCTTCGAATTTCCTCTCCCATGGTATTTTTTCTCCCTAGATGGACATGTTGCGCACGATTGTCATGGACGTGTCCCCTATGGACTGGATCAGAGACGACTGCGTGGAAAGCATTTTTTCTATGTAGTCCCAGACACTCTTCAGGCCATCCTGCAGGTGCTTGAGAATGGAACCAAAATATTTGGAATGGCTATCCCACTCCTTGATCTGTGCCTGCATGACGCTGTAGAGCTCCACGAGTGGCGCCATTGCCTTCTGGTACATGCCCTCGGATATGGAAAGAACCCCCTGCATGGCACCGGCGGCCCCGGTTGCGCTGCCGCCGGCCGCGTTGCAGATGCTGCCCACGTGCAGGGAACCTGCTTCGGCTTCGCTTACGTTTCCCTTTCCCTGCTCCGCATTTTGCTGATTTTTTTGGTCGATCTGCGCATTGGAGCCACTTGGCCCTTTAATTGCCAGGTACCCGGCGAGCACGCTCACGAGTGCGATGAGGATCACGACGACGACGACCACAGCGGCCGTTGTGCCGACCATGTTGCGGAGGTCCTGAAAGGCTTTTTTTACGGCCGGGTCCGCCGCATCGCCGAACTTATTTTCCATGGCGGTCAGCTCCGAGTTCAGGTTGGAGGCTGAGACGGCGACCATGGTGGTTACGACGGCGACGACGACGACGATGATGACGACGATGGCGACCCAAAGGGCGGTGGCCGCCCCGCCGGTGAGGACGGTGGCGATGGCGGCGAGTACGGTGAGTATGACGGCAAAGACAATGAGGAAGATGGCGAATGCCGGCGACTTCAGCATTTTGAAGAAGAAGGAATCACGGACCTTGTCCACCATTTCCTGGACCTGGGCCGCCGTCTGGGCCGCCTTCTGGGACTTGTTGAGCATGGCCCGCTGGGAGGAAAGCTGGGCGCCCTGGGTGGCCTCGACCAGGGTCCCCATGCAGTCCAGAAATGGAAACATGGAGGCGATGGTGTTGTAGAGGACCATGGCCATGGGATCGGTGAGGATCGCCTGCATCTCCGCGCTGCCCCTGGGGATGACCAGCTTCGTGGAGGCCCGCTTCGCCGCTTCCGCCGGGTTGGTTACGGCACTTTCGTTGTAGAGGCGGCAGATCACCAGTCCGGCGGTCGACGGGTTGAGGACCAATTGCGCCGCTACCGTGTCGGTTTCGGATTTGAAATTGCGGTAAACTTTTAGATCATTGCCAGCGCTGTCGATTGACTTTAGATAGCTATTTTCGTACTTGCACAGGATCCACCCCTCGTCGGGGACGTAGACCACGTATTTTTCGCCTGCCTCCATCTTGACCGTGGTTGCCATTGTGCTTTTCCTTTCCGGGAACCGGGTGGGGCCGGCCTATGCGCCGGTCTCTCCGGCGGCTTGCCCTTCCCCGGCCGTCCCAATGTTTTTTTCCTCTGCCCGGGCCATGCTTTCCACCTGGGGGCCAAGTCCCTCCAGCATGGCCATGATCATCTCCCGGAAGCGGATATTGGCGGGGGTTTCCGGGTAGCGCTTTGCCTCAACGATGCTGCGCAGGACCAGGTAGGCCTGCAGCGGTCCCTTCGCCTCCACCATGCAGCGGCCGGCGTGGAGGGCCAGGGACAGGTCATCCTGGTGGAAGAAGTAGGTTATCATGAATTGGATGGCCGCATCGGACGGCTTGTCCTGCGCCTGGAGGGTGACGGCGATGGCCTTGGAAAAATCGACGTTGAGCGGATCCAGGACGTTGAGCGCCTCGAAGACCGTCATGGCCTTGTCGTACTTTTTCTGTTGGAAGAACTGGTAGCCCAGCGCGTAGGCCTGCTGCTTTTCCTGGTCCGTAATCCCCACGTTATCCCCTAATCCGCCCATTTCCTTGATCTCCTCCCTTAGCCCGGACATGTGTTCCATCATGGCCACCATCCTGGTCTTCCAAGCTGCAAAACATTTCTCTAGCATGGCGCGTTCCTCCCTATCGTATGTTGGCCACGGCATCCGATTTCAGTTTTTCCACGGCCCCCAGCAGATTGCTTGCCACGGAAACGGCCTCCTGGGTCTTCTGCATGGACTGGCTGATTGCGGCGGAGCGCCAGGAGGTGTCGCTGGTGATCTGTTCCACGTAGATGCGCAGCGTGTCCTTCCATGCCGAAAGCTGGGTCTGATTCAGCGGAATTTTTTTCGCCAGGGTGTTGATGGGCGTGATGAGCGTTTCCACCTCTCCTCCGCCGGTCCCGGATCCGCTCTTGGGGATGGGCCAGAAATCCGTCTTTGAGGTGGCACCCGGCCCCAGGTTGTAGGCGGTCATCGACGCCGAGTCCGTTTCCCCCGTCACCGCGCTGCCCAGCGTGCCGTTGCTCTCTCCTCCAAAGCTACTCACGTAGAATGCTCCGTTGCCGATCCAGCGGAGGGTGACGCTTAGGCTCGAGGAAGCGCCGGTGCCCACGGCGGCGAGAAATTTCTCCGACAGGCTGCCATCGGCATTGAAGCAGTTCGCCGGCAGGAAGCGCCGGCCGCCGACATAGGTTTTGCGCAGCATGGCGGCCACACCGGCGGCGTAGTCGTCCTTGCTCGTCGGCGGCGTGGATCCGAACCAGCGGACGCCGTAGTCGGGAAAAGTTAGGGAGCTGGGCGTTTCGCTCGTTTTTTGGGTGTCGAGCGGATCCACGTAGATGACGGAATTCTCCGGCAGGTTGTCCGCTTTGAGTGTCACGGTTGCAAAGCCGGGAAAGTAGGCGCAGTCCGTCAGGCTGCTGCCGTCCCACACGGCGCCGCTCTTATTCAGGATCTGCCCTGCGGAGTTGCGCTGCCGCGGATCGAAGACCCAGTGGTCTTCGATTCCCATGATGCCGGCAAAGGCAATGTCCTTAATTTCGGAGGCGGGGACCCAGTACATGGCATCGTATATGTCGGTGACGGCGCCCGCCACTCCGGTGATCGTCTTTTTCCCCTCGTTCGCCGCCTCCAGCCGTGCCAGGTAGCCGCTGAGCGCGTCGGCCATTTGCACATTCGGCGTCTGCGAGGGCACGGGGTAGATGTGCAGTTCCTCCAGGGCGGTGACCAGTCCCTCGCAGGCCGGGGTGGCTGTGCCCTGCGGTGCGGTGCTCCGTATGCAATTCTCCAGCTTGGACTGGAGGGTGTCATAGGCGGTTTCCACGTCGAGTGCGGCGAGTGCGGTGGAGTTGATTGCGTTCTTCATGGCCGTTTCCCAGGAAGTTTTGAGGCTTGCCAGGCTGGCATCGCCGAAGGGCGGCGTGAGCGTTGTGCCCATGGTGGTCTCCATCCAGTTCGTCGTGCACTCCTCCAAAATTTTCCCCAGCATTTCCCCTGCCAGGTTTTCCGCCATGGTCTTGGCCAGCGCGTTATTCGTTCCCATTGCCATGGCATAGCGCGCATCGACGAGGGCGTCGCGGACGCTGTCCCCGGCGATGTTTTTAACGGATTTTTTCGTTGTGATCCCAACCTCCTGCCAGGCAAAGCTTTCGGCGGATTTTTCCGACTGTCCACTGACGATGGAAAATATCTCGTAGGGTTTAAACTCCTCTCGGACCGCATTTTGGACGGCGCTGTCACTTTTTGCAATCATCGTTTTGATGGCGGTGAACAGGGCATCTTCGGCGCCATCGGTAATTTTTTGGCTACTGGAAGAATCCGCCTTGTCCGCGGGAACGGAGCCGAAAAATTCACTCAGATCCTCTGCGATCGCATTACTCGCGTACTTGCCCAACCACCAGTCGGCGCCTATGGTATTCGTCACGTAGTATCCCAGGCGATAATTGTACCACTTTTTCAATTCAAGATTTGTTTCGGAAATGAGGGCGGACTCGATTTTAAAAATACCTTCTAGCTCAGATTCCAGTTTGCTCCATGAGCTCTCCGTACCGCTGGGCCAGGCATTAAATAGGTTAACGTTGACGGGGATAGCTACGGATTTCGTTACCTCTTCTCCATCGACGGTGGTTATTTGCTCCTCCGTCGCCACCGGATTATTGGCGCCCTTCAGCGCCTCGGTTATTTTATCTACGATTTTTCCCGTCAGCGCATCATCTGAATCTGGGATGCCATTTTCGGCCAATGCGCCGGACACGGCCGTGGTCAGACCGGACCTTATCGCCATTCCCTCCGCCGTTGCCCAAAAAGTATCGTTGATTGACTTGCCCGCCGGAATGGTGAAATTGTGCTTTTTCAGTGCCTCTATCACGGGAGGATATAGATAGGCTTTCGCATCGGATTCCAGCCAGCTGTTGTAGTCTTTGGAGTTTTTGACCGTTGCAAGACAGGAATTTATCGTGTCAGTGATGGCGTTTTTGACTCTTCCGTCCGTATCCGCGGGAAGCTTGGCCTGCATGCTCTCCATGAGAACTTCCATGACATGGGTTCCCAGCGCCTTGCTTTCCAATTCCGATTTTTGGCCCGGCTCGTCCTCGTTGAGATCTTTTTCAAGGGAGCTCCAGAAGGAACCAAAGCTCGACCATGTGGTGAATGCCATCGTTTCATTGAATGAATTTTCCACGATCGTTCCGAGTATCTCGATGTAGCGTGCTTCTATCTTTTCGATGGAATCGGCCAGGGAAAGGGTCGATGGAAGATTTTTATCCACGTCCATATCGTCCAGGATAGCCTGGACCGCTGCGTCGCCCAGGGGCGGGGATTCTGATGTTTTTATCATCTCCTTCAATTGATTCAATTCTTCCGCATCTTCGGGTATTTTTCGCCAGTCGGTAAAACTTCTGGCAAAGTCCGTAATGAGAATTTCGCGAAAGTTTTGCAGAACCGTTTCCGTAAAGTCGCTGGGCAGGGAAAAATCGGGGAAAAGCTTTTCCTCCGTGTCCGTCTTTTTTAGGGCTTGCATGAAGGACACGATGTCCGTTTTCAGCGTGTCCAGCGCAGCTTCCAGCGTCGATTCGAAGGAATCCCACTCCCCATTCGCTGGGATGGCGGCGCTGATCGTGGCCGTGAATGTTTTTATGGGATTTGGAGTGGCGTTTGGGTCGGCCGTGTCCGACTTTTCTTCGCTGAACCAGCTCAGGTCCGTTGCCTTGGCAATCGCCGACCGGACCTGTTCCCCCACGAAGGCTTCCATTGCCTCGCTGAGCATTTTTTTAATGGGACTTCCGTCCTCGTCGACCGCCGCGGTGACCTCGGATTCGAGCAGGCTTGCAATGGCCGTGGCCACGCTATTCGTGTAGAAGGCCGTGTCCTTCCAGGCCACGTTTTCCCCTCCCAAAAGCTCCAGCAGTTTTTCGTAGAGATCGGTTCGCGTTTCCTCGTTCGCCGTCACGGTTGTTCCTTCCAGGAAAAAATCCCCGTGGGTCATGAGGGCGTGGAGCTGGGTCCAGGACTGGAAGGAGTCGATGGCGCTGATCTGCCGCTGGGTTTGGTTCGCGTCCAGGCGTCCCTGCAGGATCGTGGTCAGCGAATCTATCGTACTCTTTGAGATTGAGCCGAAGGCTGCGCTGTCGTCCACGAGCTTGCGCTGGGCGAAGAATGCGAGAATCTCCGGCAGGATCGTGACCGTGCTCTTGCTGGACTCCTGTCCGTCCATGGCGATCAGGTCGTTGCTCATCTGCTGCAGCTGTGCCATTACCCGGTTCATGAGCTTCTGCTCGGCGACGCTGGCCTCCATGTCACCGATGTGGAGCATGAGCGTGCGCCGCTCCAGGCATGCCATGGAGTAGACCATGGCCGCAATGCGTATTCCGGTGTCCTGGAATACGTTTGCCACATTTGCCGTCGACTGGCCTATCTTGGACAGGTCCAGATGGACGAGGTTGTAGAGGGAAACGTAGGCCGTCTCCCCCGTTCCCGACGTTGATTTTAGGTACAGCTCCGACGAGGAATTGAACAGCTGGTCCGGATTGTCGATGGGTACGTATTTGACATTTCCAAACATTTCCGCGTTCCCATCCGCCACTTCGCCCGCCATGCAGACCACGCGGTTGTAGAGGGTGAAATTTCCGCTGGAGTTTACGTACTTGTCCTTTGCCGTGTTCTCGCTGGCGATGGAGTCGTCGTAGGAGTAGATGTCGCCGGAGAGGGTATCGTTCACCGCGATCATGGACAGCAAGGAATTGTAGTCGATGCTGTTGCGGGATAGAAAGATGTTCGAGAACACCTGCCTGAGTGTGATGATTTCCAGTATCATAGCCCCCTCCTTTTTTCCTCCCTAGCGCAGATTTCCCGTCACGGAGGAAAGGACCTTTCCCCTGGATTGGAGTGTGTTGGAAACGAATGTGTTGCACTGGGACGATTCGCTGGAATTCCTCTGCATTTCCGAGGAAAGTCTGTTCACCACCCCGTTGCACTGTTCATAGTAGATGCGCAGGGAATCGCTCCAAAAGCTTATCTGATTGGCGTTTAGCACATTGCCATCCTTCATCAGGCCAGAGTCGAGGAGGAGCCGTTCCTTTAGGAAGTCGATAATTTTCGTTTCCTCGATGGTATCCCCGTCGAGATCCACCTTCACATTCGTCATATCCTTGGTGTTTAAATTGTTTACATCCTCCACGAGCTTATCCTTGGTGGAGAGCTCGTCTTTGATGGAGGATAGCCGCGTCAGAACCTTGTTGAGGCGCAATAGTTCGTCGTTGAGCTGTTCCAGGTTGGTCACGTTCAACTCCAACTGTTTCATCTGCATGCAGCTCATGGCGTAGGCAAGGGCGGCCGCCGCGTAGAATGCGGTGGTTTGGCCCACCACCTTGGCCACGTCGAAGTGGACCAGGTCGTAGATGCGCACGTAGCGGTCGCTTGAGGGAATGCGCAGGTAAACCTCCCGGGCGTTGACGATGGCGTCGTTGGCCGTGGAGACGGGGGCCCAGCACTCGGTGCCGTTCACCATGCTGCCGGCCCGGTAGTAGAGGACATAGCCGGTGTTGCCCGAATTTTTTTCGTATTTCGAGGATAGGGTATCTCCGGCGATGGCGGCGTCGAACTTGTAGCAGTCCCCGCTCATGCTGTCATAGGGGGCCAGGTCGATCATTTTTCGGATTGTTTCATTTGTGAATAGGGTCACGCTGGATGTGAAAATGCTCGGAAATGTCTCGGCGAGGGTGACGTGGGCGATGTCGGGCATGGCAATTTTCTCCTAGTGTATGTTGCGGGTTGGTTCCTGCTGGATCTCTTTGATGGACTTGAGCAGGTTGGTTGCGACGGTGATGGATTCCTGGGCGCTGTTCTGGGCCTGCTGCAGTTGATTGGTGCGGATGGTCCCGTCGCTGTTCACCTGCTCCGAGTAGATGCGCAGTCCCTCGGCCAGGGCGGCCACCTGGGCACTGGTCAGCTTGTAGTCGGCAATTTTCTTGTCGATTGGCCCCTGGAGCATCGTTGCGTAGGCATTGGTAAAGGTGGTGGTTGCGGTGCTGCTCGTTGGAACGGGCCAGGGGTTCGTGTCGGCCTTGATATTCGCCAGGGTTGTTCCGCCGGAGCTCGCAAGTGTGATGCCGACAATCTTGTACGTTGGGCTTGTGCCGTCCGTGGGGTTGAAGCTTGGAATGGTTATCCCCGAACCGCTGCCTTTCACCCAACTTTTGAACGCATCCGTAAACTTCAGTTCGCCATCGGATCCCTTTTCTATGTAGGTGCCTGGGCTGGCAAGGAACGACTGGCCGGTGCCGTAGTTCAGGTTCATCCATTCCGCCATGCCGCATTCCAGCTCGGCGCTGTTGGACGGCGGGGAGGCGGAGTACCAGACAAAGGAGTAGTCGGGGGCGCCGCTTGTCGTGGAAAACCCGTCGAAGTAGATGCACGTGCTTTCGTCTGCGCCGTCCCAGAGGGTCACATTGCCCGAGCCGTCGTGGGCTAGAATGTTCCCATCCTTGTCGCGGAGCCGGGGATCGAAGACCCAGTGTTCCCCGCTGATGAGGGCTCGGTTGGAGTTTCCATCCATGTCGGACGCGGTCTGCCAGTACATCGCATTGTACATGTCCGTTACCGCGTCTGCCGCCGTCAGCGTTTCGTTGGTTACGCTGGTTGGCAGTTTGACGCCGAGGGCTCCATCGAGCAGCTCGGGATGTTTGACCAGTGTGAGCAGCTGGGTCCAGGCGATGAAAGATTCCGTGTGGGAAAGTTGTGTCTTCGTGATGGTTCCGTCCACGCCGTCCAGGTGTAGGAGCATTTCTTTGATGGTTGACGGTGGCAGTTTCCCGTTGTCCACCTGGCTCAGGATCCCCCGCCGTATGAAGAACGCGACCACCTCCGCCGGCAGGACGGTTTTGTTGAGTTCGGTCGCGTCCAGCACCGACGCGTCCTTGGCCGTGAGCTCGGTTTCCAGGTCGGAGAGCATGTCGGCGATGGCGCCCATCAGCCGCTGCTCATCGCCGATGGCGGCAATGTCCCGCGTGTACTGCTCCAGGAGTTTTTTCTGCCGGCAGCCCAGGGAGTAGAGCACCGATGTCACCCGGGTTGCGGTGTCGGCGTAGTCGAAGAGTCCGTGGCTGCTCGTCTTGGCAAAAATGGCGGTGGTGTCGAGGTGGTACAGGGTGTAGATGTCCACGTACTGGGCCGGATTCGTGCCGGCCACCTTTAGGAACAGGGATGAGCTGCCGGCGATGGCGCTGTCCAGGTTTTGGATGGCGGTGTAGATTGGGTTGCCGTTCTCGTCCATGTCCGGGATGTAGAGCGTGTATCCCCCCCCGGACTTTTCGTAGTAATCGGCATAGGTATCATCGGTCAGGGTTTTATCATAGATATACATTTCCGGGTCGTTATAGTCGTCCCGGAACTCGATCATCTTCTTCAGGGCCTCCGCATCGACGATGGTGCGGCCCGTGAGCGCATCCACGAAGGCGGTGCGCAGGCTTACCAGTGAAATGGGCATGGCGTTTCCCTTTTTTTACAATTAGAGCCGCAGGCGCTTTACGCCCTTTTTGGCGGGCCGTTCCTTGGCCTTTGCCTCGTTGTAGCGCCGCTGGCTCTCCGCCATCGCCTCTCTCAGCGTTTCCGGAATGGGGTGCGCCCCCGGCAGGGCCCGGACGGTTTCCCGGTACTGCTGGTAGCGCTCCTCGTACTCCTGCTCCAGCTTGGCGATTATGCCCTCGGCCTGTTTCCTTCCCTCCGGGGAAAGCTCCTTGGAGTTGAGAAAGATATTATCTCCCGAATCCAGGTCCGCCCCCAGGGAGCGGAACAGCGTCCGCATGCGCTCGATGGTCTCCTTGGCCTCGGCGATGAGCTTGTTATTTTTTTCGATCTGAGCGGCGATGCTTTTTTCCTCGTGTTCGTCCATGGTTATTTCTCCTTTGAAAATGCTAGTGCGTTCTGCGGGTGATATTTTGCGCGTACTCCCCCCAGCTGCGGAGCAGGTTGGATCCCAGCGAAAAGACTCCGGCTATCTCGTGCTGCGTCCGGGCCAGGTACTGCTGCACCACCTCCAGGTGGCCGTTGCCGCGGCAGATTTCCGAGCGGAGCACGTCCATTTGCGTGCGCAGTTCCCGCAGGGACAGGAATGCGGGGATGCCCCTTTCCCGGATGCGTTCCCGGCTTTCCCTGTGCGCGTGGTCGTAGACGTCGTAGTCGAACTCGCGGGTGGCGCTCCGGTTGAAGCTGTCCCGCGGATTTTTGCCCATGTCCTTTCCCGCGTCGGTGCCGCGTGCCAGCGCCGTGGCCTGGCCATCGCCTCCGCCGTCTTCGCCCTCCACCGCCGAGCGGATCTGCCATGCGCCGGTCAGGGAGCGCAGCACGCTGCTCCTTTCCATGCGGACCGTTCCCCGCACCATTCCCCTGGCCAGGTAGTCCTGCATCCGTTTGACCCCCTCCTCCGTTGCCGTGTCGAACGTTTCCCTGCCGATCCTGGTTTCCCCCTCCGTTCCCATCTCCACCCTGCCATCGGTTCCGAGGTAGGGGTGGTAGCTGCGGACCGAATCGGCGTAGAGTTTTTTGATTTTTCCGCCGTCCCAGCCGAACCACCATTCCGTTGCCACGGCGTCGATGCGCACGTCCTCCGGGCCGGTGACGAACGTTGCGCCGTCCTCCAGCAGGCCGACGGCGGCCAGTGTATCCAGAAAGTTCGCGTCCACCGGGACCGCCGATGACAAATTTGTCAGGTCCAGCTCGCTCTGCAGCAGCGTGCATTTTTTATAGACATCCTGCAGCCTGCGCAGTTTTGTCCCGTCCGCCTCCATTTCCTCCAGGAATGCTGCCATCTGGGCCATCAGGGAGTTGTAGGCGTGGAATGAGATCGCCAAAAGCCTCGTGGAGAGCTGGATCGCCGAATCGACCTCCCCGATCGGCACGTAGAGCTGGGAGACGTGCACGTGGCTGCCGTCCTTCCGCCGCAGGAATTCCCCCCGCGGCGACTCCGCGTAGCCTCCCCCCGTGCGCGGGGTGTAGAGCCTGTCCGTTTCGTAGTCGCCGGCATCCCCCGCCAGCGTCAGCAGCTCCGCGATGGAATTTTTCTTCCCGGCCGCCTTGTAGTGTTCCGGGCTTGACTCAAATATGCCGTAGTAGGGAGAACGGGCTAGGTAATCCTCCAACCGCACCATGGCGGCAGCTTGATTGGCCCGCACGCCTTCGTCAATGGCAAAATTTATCGGGCCAATCCCATCCGCCGGCGGAAATGGGCTTCCTGGGCCAATCCTGCGGCGTCCCGTGCCCTGCCCCGGCGCTTTTAAAAATTTTGCAAATTTCCCGGCCCGCTGCCGCCATCCCTCCTCCGGCGCAGAATTGCCGCATAGGACACGTACTCATCCCGGCGGAGCCGGCGTCCGCTATTGTTCCTGTGCAGCCTCCTGCGCACGGTGACCGTGGGCAGTTGCATGGACCGGACGGCCCTGTCCCCCATCCGCAGCAGCCAGTCGACGCCTTCACCCGTTGTGAGAGTTTCGTCGAAATTTCCTAGAATTTCCAGGGCGGAGCGGCGCAGGAGGACGCAGCCGGAGAGCAGGCCGGCGTAGGGCTCCCGGCGCGGCCGTAGCCGCAGCACTTCGTCCGGAGAGAGATCCGGCGATGGAAAGTCCAGGGCCATGGCCTTTGCCACCTGCAGGCCTTCGTCGGCCGCCAGCGGCGCCAGCAGGGTGGAGAGCGCGTGCGGCTCCAGCAGGTCATCGGCGTCTAAAAATAGGACAAGGTCGCCGCGTGCCCTTGCCAGTGCCAGGTTACGCGCCGCCGCCGGCCCCTTCCATTCCTGGCGCAGGACGGTGCAGCCCAGCGCCTCGGCCAGGTCGCCGCCGCCGTCCTCCGAGCCGTCGTCCGCCAGCAAAATTTCCATGGGCGCCGTGTCCTGGCCATGCACGCTGCGGATTGTCTCTTCGAGGTAGCGGGCCGCGTTCCAGGCTGGGATGACGATGGAAATTGTGCCCGCGGCGGAGCGATTTACCTGTGGAGCTTCCGGGGCCATGGCCGTGGGAGTGAGGTAAAAAATCGGCTAGCCACAAGGCTTTTTCCGGAAAATCCCGGGAAAAGTGCCTGGCCAGCCGCCGCTGGGCCTCGAAAATGAACCTGGACACGGGCGCGGGAAAACCTAGAAATGCCCCGGCCGTGAACGTCTGGGTGGTACAGGTGGGGGAACCGGTGTCCTTCGTCGACGGCGGCAGCCGGCCCTTTCGCAGCGAGATGCTGGCCAACCGGCTCGTGGAGCGGGGCCACAGCGTCCTGCGCTGGGCTTCCACCTTCGATCCCCTGCGCCGCGTCTTCCGCTTCCAGGAGGCCCGGGAAATTTCCCTCGGCTCCTCGCTCCGCTATCGTTTTTTGCACGGCCCCACCGCCTATGCCCGTAGCATTTCCCCGCGCTACTCCCGCCACGGCCGGGAACTTGCCGCCCAGTTTGGCCTGCAGGCATCGGAGGAGGCGCTGCCGGACCTGATTCTCTGTTCCCTGCACCCGACACCGCTTGCCCTGCGCGTCGCGGACCATGCCCACCGCCACGGCGTTCCCCTGCTCCTCGACGTGCGCGACACCTGGCCCGACTCGCTGGTCAAAAATTTAAAATTTCCCTGGCGGCCAATCGCCGGCTGGTTTTTCCGCGACGAGCGGCGGCAGATTCAAAAAATTCTCCACCGGGCGGACGCCATCACCGCCATTTCCACGGAATGCCTGCGCTGGTCCCTGGGCCAGGTGGACCGCCGCTCCCACGGCTGGGACCGCATCTTTTCCCTGGCCTACGAGGAGCCGCCCCGGGAAATTTTCTCCTGCGAGGAGCAGCGGCGCCGCTACCTGAGCACGCTCAAGGCTGCCGACGCCTCCCACATCGTGACCTGCATCGGCAGGGTTGGCTCCTCCTTCGACTTCGACCTTGTGGTGCGGCTGGCCCGGCACTTCTGGCGGGAGGGTCGCCGGGATGTGCGCTTCGTGCTGGCCGGCGAGGAGCCGGTGCGCCGGATCCTGCAGAAAAAATTTTCCTCGCTGCCGAACCTCACCGTCACCGGCTGGCTGGACCAGCGGGAACTGTACCAGCTGCTGGCCGTTACCACGGTTGGCCTCCTCCCCTATAAGGACATGCACCGCCCCACCATCCGCAACAAGCCGCTGGATTTTCTCTCCATGGGCGTTCCCATGCTGTCCTCGCTCCACGGCGAATTATTTTTTCTCATGCGCCAGAATAGCTTTGGCATTTGCTTCCCTCCCAAGGACCTGGACGCCCTCCACGCCCTTCTCTGCCGCCTGCTCCAGTCGCCGAACCTGCGGGAATCCATGCGGGAAAACGGCCTGCGGGTTTTCCGCGAAAATTTTCTGGCCGACAAGGTCTACGGTGAGTTTGCGGCCCATTTGGAGGCCTTCCACCGGCACCGGGGCCGGGTGGAGGTGGCCCGCTAGGGTAGGACCCCGCAGATCCGGGCCGGCGGTTGACGGTGGGGCTGGAGGTCGCAAAGGGGGCTGCCGCGCCCCTTTGCCAATCCCCCGCCCACGGAGTGCCGTAGCATCGATAATCGGGGGAAGCGAAGCTGGGGGCAAAGCCCCCA
>JAITSI010000013.1 GCA_031287845.1 Puniceicoccales bacterium | reverse complement strand
ACGGCTCACGGCTCACGGCTCACGGCTCACGGCTCACGGCTCACGGCTCACGGCTCACGGCTCACGGCTCACGGCTCACGGCTCACGGCTCACGGCTCACGGCTCACGGCTCACGGCTGCGCTGCTAGCTCTTGCGCTTTTTAGCCCGGGCACCGCCCCGGCCCAGGGCCTTGAAACTGTTTACGTCGATGGCTATAATGATGAGCACGGGGCCACTTTTTATTGGATAACTGAGGAAAATACGGTTCCCAACTATTTTAGTATTAATACAGAGTTTTTGGGTGAGGGCATGGTAGAGAGTCTAGACAACGGCCTTATGTTCCATCTTGATGAGAAAGATGGAGGATATGCGTTTGAATACGCTCTAGTAGTGGTAGTACCAAAACAAACCGGTGTGTACCATGCTGGCATCATAGATGCGAATTTAATTCGCAATTCACCCAACATGATTCTCTACGACGGTTTCTTTGATCCGGAACAACCGGAATCGCATGTCATCGCGTACGATGCACTCACACACATAGGCAAGCACCAGATCGCCCTCAATGTACCACCTGATGGTCATGATGTTGAGGTATTTTGGCCGCAAATTCAATTTAATGGAATAGCTGGCCAGGGCTACCTTTTGCTTATTTCAACGATCTCCGCTTTCTCGAATAGTGGTGGCCTTCATTTCCCAATGCTGTTCTACGCAACGGGCGATGTGATAATTCAGTCCTGGGATGTGGAGACGCAGGGAACGGTGACACCGGACGGAATGGCGAATCTTTTGAAATTTGGAACACCAAAGCCTGCTCCCTCTTTCTTTCACGGGGCGTTGGCAGAGCTGGGTCTGGAGGTTGACCGGATCTGCTGGGGACTTGGCCACTGCGACGAACTGTACCCCCGGCCGAAGGCCTGGTTTTTCCGTGGCTTTCATTCGCACCTGCACCGCAATGGAGCAGACAATAACGGCTACCACGGGGACATCTCCGGAGGAGTTGTCGGCGGAGACAGAGTTCGCGCAATTTACCCTAATGTTTTGCTTTGCAGCGGAATGCGGGCTTCCTACGCCAACGTGCGCATGCGCTCCTTTGCCAACGGGACAAAAATTCACCAGATTCGCATGGGCGGCTCGCTCTTTGGCCAGTTACAGCATCGCAGTGCGCGGCAAATGCTTAGCACGTTGCACGCCACGGTTGGCGGCGGCTACGCCCACGGCAGAAGTGGCCGCGACGATGTCCAGGGCAACCACTTTGCCGCCCGCTTCGGCGGAGAACAGGTCTTTGCGGCGCTGGAGGTTTCACGGGAACTATTTCGCTGCCTCGGCTGGCACATCGGCCCAAAGATGGGGGCGGAATACGGCTGGCAGCGACAGAACGGCCATGCGGAGGACGGCGGCGCCGGAGCACTTCGCATCGGCAACGTGGACCACCGGTTTTTCACAACGGCCCTGGGCGTGGGTCTGGCGCGGGCATTCCCCGCCAATGGGGACGGCAGCAAATGCGGCCATATCTCCACCACCATTACCTGGCGCTGCCAGGCCATGCGAAACCACAGCAATCCAACGGCCTACGAGCAGGGCAGCTCCGCCGAGCTGGTCCCAACCATCGACTACGGCGCCCGCAGCTCCGCCGCAGTTTCCATTAGCGCCCGTCGACACTTCGACCGCCACTGGAGCGGCAACCTTAGCTGGTCCAGCGACTTCGCCCACGGCCGGCGCGACGGCCACGCCAGCGCCCAGCTCAGCTACGAATTCTAAGGGGCCTCCAGGGCCGGCCGGGCCAATTGGGGGCTGCGCCCCCAGCTCCGCTTCCCCCAGGCCTCCAGGCCGGCCGGGCCAATTGGGGGCTGCGCCCCCAGCTCCGCTTTGCTGCGCTTCCCCCCGGCCATCGATGCGGCGGCACTCCGTGGCAGGGGGTTGGAGGGAGCGCAGCCCCACCGTCAACCGGCGGATCGGCTTTACGGGTCCTGACCCTAGCGGAAGAGGGAAAGCCAGCAGAATGGCAGGGCGGCGACGCTGGACGGAAGGCCAAAGCGGAGGAGCGGATTTTTCCAGCGCCGGCCGAGGAAGAGGGCCGCGGCGATGGCTGTGAACCAGAGAAATGTGCCGTCCGCGCCGATGGAAAGGGGCGGCGACGTCACCCAGCGCAGCTGGCCCGTACCGTCGGCCAGGGCGTGGATCAGCCGCAGGAAGGGGAGGGCGGCGACGTTGCAGAGCCAGCAGCCGGGAAAAATGCCCAAAAATCCCAGGCAGAGGGAGCAGAAGCCGAAAAAAATGGCGACCGTGGACAGGGGAATCACGCAGGGATTCAAAAAGATGCCGCCGATGGAAAAGGTCTGGAAGTGGAAGAGGGAGAGTGGGATGAGCGGCAGCGTGGCGGCAATGGAAAGGGCGATGAGCTGGCCCAGCCGCACGGCACCGCGGCGGAGGAGGGAGGACCTTCGCCGGGCCGTGAGCCTTTGGCGGAACCAGCTGCCCAGGGGAGCGCCGAAGAGGAGCAGGGACAGCACAACGCCGTAGGAGAACTGGAAGCTGGTGGAGATCAGGCTGGCCGGAGATAGGAGCAGGGTGACCAGCGCCGCGAGGGTAAGCGAGGCCAGGCCGCTGCCGTGGCGGAAGAAGAGCGGGGCCAGCCAAAGGGATGCCACCATGGTGAAGGCGCGGAAGGCGGACGGGCTTCCCCCGGTCATCAGCACAAAGCCCAGCAGGGGAAGCAGGCGCAGGAGAACCAGCAGGGGCTGGGGCAGCGGCAGTCCGCGGGTCAGCAGCCCAATCAGGACGGCCACCTCGCCGATGTGCAGCCCGCTAACGGCAAAGAGATGGGCAATGCCGACCCGGGAATAGGTACTCTTCTCCTCTGGGGTCATGGCGGAGCGGTCGCCGAGCAGCATGGCGCCGTAGATGTGCCGCGCCGGAGAATTTTCCGCCAGCCCCAGGCGCAGGGAGCGCACGCTCCGTGCGTGCGCCGCAGCCAGCCGGCGGTCCAGGGGAGAAATCGGCCCCAGGGACAGGACCTGGCCCTGCACCACCCGGTAATGGACACCGGTTTCGTGGAGGTAGAGCTCAAATGCCTGGCTCTTGGGCAGCGTTTTGCGGAGCTTTGCCCGGACCAGGATCCGCTGGCCGCGGATGGGCATGGGCAGATCCTTCGGCAGGGCCAGGCTGTAGTAGACCTGCTGGCCCAGCCGTGGCGAGCTTTTCCCGATGGACACCAGGCGGCCGAAGCCGTAGATGCGCCGGCCCGAGGCGTAGGTGCGCAGCGAGCAGCGGTCCAATTGCAGGGAAAATTGCAAAAATCGGCCGGTGCTGCCCCGGGGCAGGGGAGGTTCCCCGGCGAGCCGCATGCGCCCCCAGCCCAGCAAAGCTATGGCTAAAAATAGCAGGGCCGCCTTCCAGCGCCGCGCCAAGAGGTGGCACAGAAGGGAGATAGCAAGCAAAGCAACGGCGACGGTCCCATGGCCCAGCGCGGCCCACAGGCCCAGGATGAGGGCCCACAGGGCCGGGAGCAGCGGTGCCCGCGGGACCGCCGGCGGGGAATCTTCCATGGCAATGGCCGCTCTCTGGCCCTATGGCTTGCGCGTGGCAATTCCTTTCATAAGCTTCACGATGGAATCTCCATAGTGGGGATCCATGGCCCAGCGGCCGGTCAGGCCCTCCACGGTGGGGACGGAGCCGAGCGCCACCCAGCGGCGATTCCTATCCACGCAGCGGCTGCGCAGGGGCAGCGGCGACGCGTAGGCCTTCAGGTGCTGCACGTGGGCCCGCACGCCGATGCGGACGCTGGGAAAACGCTCACCGGCGACGCCCGGCCTGCAGCAGCCAAGGCCGCAAAAGTTGTTCTGGCGCCGGGACACGGCTCCGGAAAAGCGAAGATGGCCCGTTTCCTGGCACATCTGGGCAAAGGCAACCAGCGGCCGCACCCCCTCCCGGCGGCATTCCTGGAAATAGATGGCTGCGAGGCGCCGCGTCCGGTGATCTCCTGCCCGGGGATTGCGGGAGAGCAGGTAGTCGGCCAGCCGTTCCGGCGAAATGTCGTCCTGGCCCATGATTTCCGTCGCCCGGAGGGGTCCGGCCAGGAGCAATGCCGAAAAAATCAAAAAAATCCAGCGCAGCCGCACGGGCCCAGCTTGGCAGAGCGGCGGCCGCTGTCCAAGCCTTTCCCGCCGAAATCGCCCCGCGGGGAAAGATTTCAGACCGACGGGAAGGGCGCCGCCACCGGGCCCGGGATCTGTCCCCGCAAAAAAAAGGAGGTCCGGGATCTGTCCTCCGAAAAAGTGCCTACTCCCGGTCGGCGGCCGGCATGGTGGGAATGCGATTGTCCGTGCGCACGAGCAGCACCGGCTCCTTCGTCCTCACCCAAACCGACTGCATGCGCAGCACCTTCGCCGGCACCACCTCGCACACGTCCGTGATGGAGCGGGCCGGGTCCCGGGATCCCTTCTTCGAGCGGTTGAACTCGTAGGCGGCCCGGATGAGCCGCGCGTTTACCTCGAGCGGGCTCTCGTCCTCGGGAATCTGCAGCACCCAGCCGGTGAAGAGGTCCTCCTGGAATTTGCCGTCGGGGTCGGAAACGAGGATGACGAACTGCTTTTTGACCGGCGGGGCCGGATCCTCCTTGCCTTCGCCGTCGCCGGAGACCTCCAGCTCCAAATCCTCCAAAATCTGTGCGATGATTTCCCCGTCCACCTCGTTTCGCTGGAGCACCCGCCGCACCACATCCACGTCCACCTTGGCCATTGCCAGCGGTGACTAGGCCAGGGGAATGGTTTTTTCAATTCTTTTCCGCGGCAGGGCGTGGGCCAGCAGCTGGGCGCAGGCGTTGAAGGCAAAGGCCGCGGCGGCGCTGAGCAGAATGGGGCCCGTGGAGCCATTAGGGACTGCGATGGAAAGGGTTAGGTGGTGTAGGCCGGTCGCCAGTGCCGCCGCGGCGGTCAGCCGCGGCAGGGTTTCCAGGTGCAGGTGGCGGAGGGCGATGCGGAACAAAAAAAATTCGCCCAGGGCAAAAAATCCATGGAAGCCGAAGGGGACGGAGGGATGGGTACTGTCCAGGAGGAGACCGAGGGTGAAGGCGCAGCCGGCGGCGGCGGAAAAGGGCAGTGCCAGTCCCAGCAGCAGGGGAAAGAAGGCAGCGGTGCCGAGGAAAAAGGCACAGCCGGGCAGGCAGCCATCCAGCAGAAAGGCAGCAATCCACAGCGTTGGCAGGCGCGGCGCCAGCCACGGCCAGCCACCCAGCTTCCGGGGCAGGATCGGCCCCCTCCCTTTTTCCACTGGCCGTTTCACCGCCGGCAAACCTTTCCCTCCGAGGCCCCTGCGGAGGCTCCAATCCCCCGCGTGGGACCAATTGCATTTCCGTTCTTCCGCATTCCCCTGCCGTTTCCCATGCGACCGGCCCCGCCTACTTTTCCGTGTTCTGCCTTACCTCGCCCTGCTCCGGGTCATTTTTGTCCAAGGGATCAGCGACCAGGCCGTAGATGAGGGGATAGAGGCCGATGGTCGCGATGGTCAGCAGCCCGGCCAAAAACCTACCCACGCCCCAGGCAAGCACCGCCCAATTGAACGGGCTCGCTTCCTCGGCCGATGCGCCTTCCGGCGGCCGGGCTTGCGTGGGTGTTGTACTCAAGTCCTTTAGCCCAATGGTGGGTGTGGTGACCTCGGCCAACACCTGCGGCGGCGGCGGAGCATGGCCCACCCCGGGGAAATTGGCGAAGGTAAAGCCGCGCAGGAAGGCTTGGCCGGCGTTGATGCTATTTTGGCTCATAGGTGGTACATTTTAATATCTGCATTATCCTTCGACAGGCAATGCCAGATCCATCGGATCACCAGGGCAATGATGGCGTACAACCCTCCGGTTAGGATTTCCAATGCCACGGCCAAAATTGTACCGGTAATATTCATAGCAAAGGCCAACTTGCTCATACGGAAGTGGACAAATCTCTTTGATGGATCATCCCAGTGCCCCTGGGTTACGGTGGCCGTTTGGCTATTTTGCAGCGCACCATTCTCCGTCGGAGTAGGATCCGACTCTTCGGGGGTGATGAATGCAAAAACGAGACCGCGCGCGAAGGCCCAGCCGACACCAACTTCATTTCCCACGGCAGGACAGGCATTGAAACGAATTTTCAAAAAATGTCAAAAAAAAAATCACATTTTTCTTCACAGTTCCCAGGCCGGCGTGACCCGAAGGCGCCCACCGGACAATGCAACTCACCGGCGGGCCGGACATCCCGCCACCATTTTCTTTTTTCTATGTTTTATTTCCAAGATTGTGCCCATCTTTCAAAAACGTCTTCTACTGGATGAAAAATCATCCTATTATTCGCATCTTCAATACACATAGGAATGTCACTTGCAAAACTCGCGCCCTAAAATTTGGACCTCGCAAAAAAAAAGCGTGCAAATTTTTTTCGGATGGCTAGCTTTGTCAAATGATTGGAAAAAGACCAGCCATCGACGGTA
>JAITSI010000078.1 GCA_031287845.1 Puniceicoccales bacterium | reverse complement strand
ATGCGGTCTCCATAAATGATGGGGACAGCGTTTCCTCGGAAACGCTCGTTAATAACATAAAAACGGACCCCATCCTGGACAATGTAAGCAAAACGGAGACCACGCGCGCCCGTATTTATCTGGTTGCGGGTATCGCACTTGCTGTCCTGAGCGTGATCCTATCATTGGCAATGATTGCTTCCGTTGTGTTCCTATGCCTTACCCTGGGTGGGGTGATGGTCCTTCCAACGGCTGTTACCGTTATTCTGATGGTTACGGCCCCGCTGATCAGCCTTATCGGTAGCATATCCACCGGCGTTAGCTGTGTCGAATGTTGGCCAGTAATGACGGACTGTGCAATTTGTGCGATTTTTGTCATCATCGGAGCTGTCTTTCCGGCCATCTGCGGAATTTGGCCCCTTTATTTTGCCTGTGGGCGTTTTAAAAATCTTCCGAAAGTAATTGAAAAGCAGCAGGATGTGCATATTGATCGGCAGATCCAGGAGCTGCTCAATAAAATGAAATCCGATCTGCTGTGGCAGGATTCGGATGCCTATGCCATTGCCTATTTGACCCTGGCAAAGGGATTGGATCCGGAAATGATCCAAAATCTACGCCGGAATCAAATTAACGATGGTGGAAAAACAATCACGCTTGAAACCAAAGATGGCAAGAAAATGCAGATAGACTGCGATCTGCAAATCCCACTGGAATCGGCGAAAATGTTCCTGGGTATGAAAAATAAAAAAAATCTCGTTTTCGACAAAGAATTCTTCGAAAAAAGCTACTATGCTTTCATTGGATGGATGCAGCGCTATCACTCCGATACTCCAATTGCTATTAATCATATTAGGGAAGGCAGGGGAGAGTTTTACTGGACCAGGGAAACCGTTAGTTTTTCACTAATAAATATTCCTCAAAATACGAACTTGTCTACGCAACGTGATACTAGACCTTACTACACCCTTCATTGCACCCTTCGATATCAAGACCCCTCCGCTTTCATCATCTTTTTCCTTGTTTTTCACTGTGGGCTGCGTGTGGAAGAAATTGAGAGCTTGCAATGCGACATGATTGATCTGGGTCAGGGGCGGGGTCAAATTACGGTTCCTGGTAAGCCAAAAAGAATTGTCCTTATTAGGGGGTGTCTTGCGTACATGCTAGGAGAAATGTGGAGGCTCGGAAAAGGAACCTCGCTAGCGTTCCCTGGAAGTGTGCTGAAAAAAAGTCTTTCTACGCTTGCTAAATTTTTGGAAGTAAGTGGTTTTTCGAAAAAATATGACCGTGAAATGTCATGTGAGGTGTTGGAAGATGGGCCAAATTCATCCACGCCAACGAAAAAAAAATTCAAGCCTGATTGTTCATTTCTCAAATCAAATTTACAGCAGAACCAAAAACAATAGGCGCAGCCCAGCGGCTGGCGAAGCGGAAAATGGGATTGGGCAACGGCCAATCCCCGTCTGTGATAGCAGGAGCACCGCGGCCTCGAAGATCGGCCGCGCCCAATGGGGGCTCTGTTTCCAAGCTCCGCTTCCTCCGGGCATCGACACCCTGGCCACGGCGCTCCGCGGAAAGAGGTGGCAGAGGGGGTGCGGATACCTTTGGGCCACCAAAGCCCGGGATTATGAAATTTGGCACCAGCGTCCCCTCCACCACAGCCAGCCGGCGGCGGCGAAGAGGATTCCGTTGGGGAGCCAGATTAGCCAGTCGGCGCGCAGCGTGGGGGAAGCTTCCAGCCAGGAAATTGCCGTGAGGGCAAAGTAGTAGGCCAGGGCAAGGAGCAGGGCAAGGGCCAAGGCAAGCGACGTCTCCGACCTTGCCAGCCGCTCGGCCAGGGGAATGGCCAGCAGGGCAAAGGCAATGAGCGAGCAGGCCATGGCCAGGCTCCTCTGCAGGACCAGATTGACGGCGATGAAGTCCAGCCGGCGCCGCTCCCGGCAGCGGCTTTCCAGCGGTTCCTGGCCGCCGGTCCAGTGGACGAAGGCATCGCACAGCTCAAACAGATCCCGGTGCTTGAGCCGCTTCTGTCCCTCCACGGCGGGAAGGCCGTGGGCCAGCGCCAGGGGCAGGGAAAATTCGCGGAAAAAGACCATTGCACCGCCGTCCATGCGCTCCAGGGAGCCATTTTCCAGGGTCAGGACCAGGGAGTCGCCGTCCTCCGCCAGTGACAGCCGTCCCAGGTCCGCCCGCAGGCAGCCGGCCACGGCACCGCCGCCGCGCAATTCCCAGATGTGCAGGCCGCGCAGGGATGTCCCATCCTGGCCGGCGGCGTGGAGGATGAGCCCGGGAAAGTGCCGGACAAACTGGCCTGGACATAGAAAGCGCAGGGGGTCCCGCTGGACAAGGCGGCGCAGGCCCTGGCGATAGGAGTAGAGCGCCCGGGGCGCGTGGAAGAGATCGATGGCAAGGGATCCGGCAGCGGCCAGCAGTGCCAGCCAGAGGATGGGGACCGCCACCCGGCCCGGGCCAAGGCCGGTCGAGCGCAAAATGAGCAGTTCCCGGTCCGCCGCCATGCGGCCAACGGTCAAAAGCACGGCGGTGAGCAGCCCCAGGGGCAGGGCGTAGGCGGCAACCGAAGGGACCAGCGCGGAAAGGGTTTGGAAAAAAAGCCGCGGCGCCAGCTGGCCCGCCGCCAGCAGGGGAACCGCGTCGCGCAGGCCATTGCCGGCCAGCAGCGCCCCCACGAACAGGGCAACGCAGGCAAGCGTCGCCCGCAGGGTCCGCCAAAAAATATGGCGCCGGTAGAGCATGGGCCAAAAAAATTAGCCTTTTCCGGCCGCCGCAAACCGTTTTTGAGCCCGTAGGTAGTCCACCTCCAGCATGCCGTAGAGGCAAACGTCCAGGAACTGGCCCTCTTTGTAGTGCCCCTCCCGCCAGCAGCCCTCTTGTTGGAATCCCAGCTTCTCCACGACCCGCCGCGATGCCCGATTTTTCACCATGTGGGTAATTTCGACCCGGTGGAGCTTGAGGTCGTCGAAGGCGTAGCGGACCACCCGCCATGCGGCCTCGGTCATGTAGCCCCGGTTCCAGCGGGATCGGTCCAGCCAGAAGCCGATCTCGCCCTTCCTGTGGTAATTTTCCAGGGTGAGGCTGATGACGCCGACGAGCCGGCCCGGGTCCGTCCGTTCCGCCAGTGCCCAGTAGGCGCAGCCCTGCGGGTCCGCCGCCAGCACGTTCTCCAGCCAGCTGCGCACCTGTTCCCCGTCGATGGGATAGGAAAAGAAAAGCAAAAAATCCGTTACCCCGCGCTCCCCCATGAACTCAATCAGCCGCGCCAGATCCGATTCCTCCAGGGGCCGCAGCCACAGCCGCTCCGTTTCCAAAACCCCATGGCGGGACATGGTCCCCATGCTGGACGGGCCGAGGCCATTGGCAAGAAATTTACCGCGGCGCCGGCGTGCAATTTTCCCCCAAGGGCTTTCCCTTGCCAGGTCCGGACAAAATTAGCAAAAACTGCCCATGGTCCTGCGGGCATTGCTAGCCATCCTGGGCGGCGCCGTTGCCCACCTGCCGGCGATGGTGCTGCGCCCGCTCTGCTGGGCGCTGGGAAGACTGCTCTTCCTCGTCCACCGGCCACGCAGGGCACTGCTCTGCCGCAACCTGGACCTGGCCCTGCCATTTTTGAAAAAAAGGGAAAGGCGGGCCATCGCCCGGAGAAGCGCCTCCCGGCTGGTGGAGCTGGGCCTATTTTCCCTGGCCGCCCCCTTCCTCTCCCCCGGCCGCATCCGCCGGCAATTTTCCCTCCGCGGGCCTTGGCAGTCCGTGCTGGAAAACCTGCGCGCCGGCGATCGCCCCCAGCTCTTGCTCATTCCCCATCAGACCCTCACCGAGGCGCTCACCTTCCTTCCGCTCCTGCTGGCCGTGGAGAAGGAATCCCTGCCCGTCGCCATCCTCTACCGGCCCTTCGCCAACCCGGTCCTGGAATCCTCCGTGCGCCGCACGCGGGAACGCTTTGGCCTGCGGCTCCTGTCCCGGAAGCGGAGCTTGGCCGAGGCGGCATCCCTGCTCCGGTCCGGTGGCTGCGTGGGGCTTCTCTTCGACCAGAACGCGGGGGCGGCCGGGACCCTGTCCCTGCTCTGCGGCCGCATCGTCTCTTCCTCCCCGCTGGCAGAGCTGTTCCACGGCCACGGCACGGAAAACATCTGGCTGGCCCGGGTGGAGCGGACGGGATTTTTCCGCGGCACGGTCGCCGTGGAGCCGCTCCCGGCGACGGAGGGAACGGTGGCCGCCGCCTCGGACCTCTGGCTGGAATCCCACCTGGAGCGGGACGGCAACTTCCGCTCCGACTGGCTCTGGGCCCACGGCCGATGGAAGTGGCCGGCCAATAGAATTCTTTCCCTGCAAAGCAAGCGCAGCGCACTGGACCGGGCACTGGCTCTTCGTTCCCTGGACAGCCTGCCCCGGCGCTTCCCCATCGCCGTCCGTTTGGCAAATTCCCCATCGGCCTGGCAGCCCGTCGGAGAATTTCTCCGCGCCATCCGCGAGGGCCGCCCCGACGGCCACATTACCCTGCTCTGCCCGGCCCGGCTCTTGGATAGCGCCAGCTGGGCCTTTCCCGACGCGGACGCCATCGCGGCAGGGACCAGGGATGCGGGCCCCTTCGACCTCTACTTTACCTTTTCCCAGTCCTACCTGGCCGGCTGGGAAGCCCGCGGCACGCCCCTGCGCATCGGCATCGGGGGAAGGGTCCGCCGGCCATTTCTAGGCCAGTGCATCCCCTCGTCCGAGCGGCGGCACCTGGTCTCCCTTGGCCTGCCGATGGCGGACCCCTGAGGTCCCGGGAGGTCCCAATGGGGGCTGCCGCTGCCCCTTTGCCAATCCCCCGCCCACGGAGTGCCGTAGCATCGATAGTCAGGGGAAGCGGAGCTGGGGGCAGAGCCCCCAAAAGGGCCCGGCCGGCCCTCGAGACCCCATCAGGGCTGGCCCGCGGCACTGCCCGCTCCGCCGGGCAGCGCCCGTGAGCGGCCTTTCCCTCAAGAAGTCAAGTTCCTGCGCCACAGGTCCGTATCGATCACCTTTCCAGATTGAGGTGGAGTGCGATTTTACGGGTCCTGACCCTAGAATCCCCATCGCATCAGCGGCCCGGCGCGGCGAGCGCAGGCGAAAAAAACACCCGCTTCCCTGCCCTAGCGCGGCCGTGTCTACACCTCTGCGCTCTGAAACGCAGTCGGCATGCCCTGGAGTTCGCCGTCCACGCCCTGATGGGCTTGCCCATTATCCGGGAGCGGAGTATACTTTCCCCCAATTAACGCATTTCGCAAGCTCTGTATTTCACCGCTTAAAGCTTGTTGAAATTCACGGATTTCATCCGACTTCTCTTTTCTCCTTTTTTCGTTCTGTAAACGACAGAATTTATAAATATTATAAATTCCCATACCGATGCCAGTAATGGCGGAAATAATGCTAAGCACAGCCTGGCTAGAATCCTGCCATCCACCCCTAGCATCCGCCTCCATAAAATTCCACACAGCAGCTGCCACCGCACTGGCAGCGCCTCCCATTTCCACAATCACCTGTGCAAGTAAATCCTTTTCCGGTTCTATGCGTCCGGGGTCTGCGCGCAGGCCTCCCATATGCACGCCGCCTAACCCCTTCTCCACATCGCTTGAAATCGCCACGCTCATGGAAGTGCATGGGCAAAATTTTATCCCCCTTCGCAAGGGCATTGCACCGGCATTACACTTTTTTATTCAGTTTCCTCTGAAGGCTTTTTCTTCACGGAAATAGGAGGTGGCCCATCGCCATTGAATTCCCTGGAATAGGCAAGGGGCAGGCGCTTCTTTTCCTGCTCTTCCTCCCGGATTGCAGCCCCCAACCCGATAAAACCTCCACCCGTCAGGAGGAATATAAGTCCTATTATAAAGCAAATTGTACCACCCAACGATAGCACTATAATGGGGAAAAAAAGGCAAAAAAGGCTGGGTACGCCCACCACAGCGAGCACAATCCCAGCGGTGATCCAAAATTTTGAGCTTGTCACTATTTTCTTCAGCAGAGTTACGCCGGCGCCGAAGACGGCCGGTAGCGAAATTCCTCCTTTTTTGTCAACGTCACGTAGTTCCATTTTGTTAGCTTCCATTGTTTAAGTTTGACAAACTCGTCTGCGATTGTCAATGAATTTTTCCAAAAAAATCTTTTCCGGGTAGGTGTGCGGCGCGAGCCCTTCCGACGGGCCGGCGAATTGGCTTGCGCCTTTCGCATTTTGCTCCATTGTGATTGTCAAAGATGTGTTCCGTCGTTTCGCTGAATCAGCCGGCGCCACCGGCGTTGCGGGTCGT
>JAITSI010000062.1 GCA_031287845.1 Puniceicoccales bacterium | reverse complement strand
GGGGGTCGACCTGATGGTGCAGTCACCGGCCCCGGTGAGCGACCGGCAGCTCAAGGAACTCGCCATTTCCCTCCGCTGAAACGCAAAATGGGATCGGAGCCATCGGCTCTTGGGAATTTTGCGATTCGCGTACAGATAATAGAGATTTCACAGGGAAGAACAATGGGGATTCAATGTGTTTGTCAAGTGAAAATTTCCAGATTCTTCAGAAAATCCTGCGCAGGACGGCGAAGATGGCCAGGATGCCCATTGTGCCGATGGAGAGCCACTTGACGGCGCGGAATGGGCGGTACTTAGTGGTCATCGTAGTGTCCATGGCAACGGAAAAAAATAACGGAGTCCGACGTAATTTCGTAGACAAGCCGGTGCTTGACAACAGTGCGCCGGGACCAAACTTTACGGGTTCCGAAGCCAGACAGGGATTCGGGACTGCCCGTTCCTGTGCGGGGATGCTCTAGACATTCCAATAAAAGTTCGCGGAAGCTTTTCGCCGAAAATTCATTTACGCGCACAAGTTTTTCCAAATCTTTGCGAAAGCTCTTTCTCCGCGAGAACTTGTTCCATGAGTCCATCAAAATCATTTAGAAATTCCTCTTTTGAAAAAAAAGTAATCAAATTTGCCGGATCGCTGCACTCCCTAAGATCGCACTCTATATCCTCCCTTGCATAGGTTGGAACTGTTTGATCGTCAGCGTCTTGCACTGGAACAGATCCGACAGAAGAAGCTTTCCTAGCCAAGCCAATCGCCATGTGGGAGCGCATCGCCTGCTCCAGCAGCATTGCCACACAGGACGAAACGCTTACCTCCATGTTCCGAGCAAGGCCGTCGACAAACTCCGCGACCCGCGGACGCACATAGGTCGAAATTGCCCTCTTCATGGGGTAGATTCATGGCAAATCCACATGGAAGTCAAGCGGATTTTAAAAAAATTTTCGAAGGAGGGCGAGGGCCAACGGGATGCCGATGATGCTGATGGAGAGCCGCTTGACCATGTGGAAGGTGCTGGCCTGGCGGGCGTAGCGGTGGAAGTCTTGGGTAAGGGCGCTTTCGGCGGAGTGCTCCTGGCGCAGGAGCTTGTCCCTGTGGGAGATAGTCCCGCGGGCCCTGGCGATGGGAAATTCGCCGCCGAAGCTGTCCAATGGCCATTGGACATTTTTACGTAGGCGAATACAAGCTGTCCGGAAGTATCTGAAGGGTGTGGGGCAACCCTGAAAATTGCTTGGGCAGCCAGTTGCAGGACAAAATAAATTTTGAAAGATGTCTAATAGACATCCTGCCGGTAGCGGCCCTGGGCCCGCAGTCCCAGCACATGGTCCCTTGCCGCGGCCCCGTCCAGCTCCCCATGGCGGGCCACCAGCTCCACCAGTGCCCCTTCCACGTCCCTGGCCATGGCCCTGGCATCGCCGCACACGTAGAGGCAGGCGCCGTGGTCCAGCCAGCGCCCCAGCTCGGCGCCATTTTCCCGAATGCGGTCCTGGACATAGATTTTCGATCCCTGGTCCCGGGAAAATGCCGTGTCCAGCCGGGTCAATATCCCGGATTCCAGGTGTTTGCGCAAAATATCCTCGCCGATGAAATCCGTTGCCCGGTTGCGTGCCCCAAAAAAAAGCCAGCAGCGGCCCAGCGTGTGTCCCGTGGCCTGCAGCCAGGCCCGCTGCTCCAAAAATCCCAGAAACGGTGCCAGCCCAACCCCGGGTCCCACCAGGATGAGGTCCGTCTGGCCGTCGTCGGGCATGTGGAAGCGCGAAGTCCCCACGCGGCAGGGCAGTGTGTCGCCCACCTGCAGTGTCCGGGTCAGGTAGGTGGAGCAAACCCCGCAGCGCAGCCCGCTATCCCAGCCGTTGTAGAGCGCCGTGGCAACCAGCAGGCGCAGGTCACAGCTTCCACCGGTCGGCCCGGATGCGATGGAATAGGCCCGGGGAGCCAGCGGGCGCAGCAGGGGAAGCAATTCCTGCCAGGTCGGCGGGACCGTGGCGCGGCTTCGCAGAAAACTTGCCACCCCATGGCCGTCGCTGAGCAGGGCAAGTTTTTCACTGACAGGTCCTTTCCGTCCCTGGCCCAGGGTCCCATCCCGCTGTTCCAGCCACTCCACCAGCGCCGGTGCCACGCGGGTGATGGTGCGCTGACAGCTTAAAACCTCCCGCAGGGAAAGCTGGGAAACCGATTCTTCGCCGGTGCAGCCCAGCAATTCCAGGAGCTGGTCCACCTCCCCGCGCGGATTGCACGGCGGAATGAGCAGCCAGTCCCCGGCGGCGTAGTGCCAGGGTTCGTCCGCGCGCAGGGTCAGGAGATGAATTTCCCTGCCCGTGCAATCCTTCGACAGCGGCAAGCGCTCCACCAATCGAACTAGCTGCCCTCCAAACCCCATTGCCCAGTGGGAAATTTTTTTCCAGGCCGCGCAACGTAAAAAAAACGCCGCCGAACCCTTGGCCGAACGATTGCCCATTTTGGGGAAGGAGAGCCAGGCCCCGAATTTTACTTTCAACGTTGTTCTTTGTCCCGGGGCTGCTATTCCTGGGCCATGGCCATGGCGGGCGAGGAGCTGCGACGGGATTTTTTGGAATTTTTTCGGCAAAAGGGGCATGCGATTGTCCCGTCGGCGCCGCTGCTGCCGGCAAGTCCGAATCTGCTCTTCACCAACTCCGGCATGAATGCCTTCGTCCCCTACTTCCTCGGCCAGCGGACCAGCCCCCATGCCCGGATCGCGGACGCGCAGAAGTGCATCCGTGCCGGCGGCAAGCACAATGACCTGGAGGACGTTGGCTTCGACGCCTACCACCACACCTTTTTCGAAATGCTGGGCAACTGGTCCTTCGGGGATTTTTTCAAGGAGGAGACCATCCACTGGGCCTGGGAGCTGCTTGTCCACCGCTGGGGCCTGCCCAAGGAGCGGCTCCACGCCACGGTCTATGCGCCGGATGCCGGAGACCCGGCGGAGCGGGACGGCGAGTCCCTGGAAATCTGGAGAAATTTGTTCCTGCGCGAGGGCCTGGACCCGGAAGAGCACCTGTCCCCGTGGGGAGCGAAGGAAAACTTCTGGGCCATGGGGGAAACGGGACCCTGCGGACCCTGTACGGAAATCCACGTGGATCTCAGCGCCGACGGGCGCAGCGGGAGGGGGCTGGTCAACCGCGGCAACATCCGCTGCATGGAGCTGTGGAACCTGGTCTTCATCCAGTACAATGCGCTGGGAGATGGCAACTACGAGCGGCTGGAGCGCAACTTCGTGGACACCGGCATGGGCCTGGAGCGCCTGGCCGGCATCTGCGCCGTGACGGAGCAATTTTCCCAATTTGGCCAGTCCGTCTCCAACTACGCCAGCGACCTATTTGCCCCGCTGATCCGCGCCATCGGGGAGTTGGGCGATGGAAAGGTGGCCTACGGAGGAACCGTTCCCGCCGACCGCCGCTCCCCGAGCCCCCGGGAGGCTCTGGACTGCGCCTTCCGCGTCGTGGCGGACCACTGCCGCGCCCTGACCCTGGCCATCGGCGATGGAATTTTGCCGGGCAACGAGGGCAGGAACTACGTGCTGCGCCGCATTCTCCGCCGTGCCGTCCTCTTTGCCCGCCGGCTGGGACTGCGCGATGACTACCTGGCCGCGCTGGCGAAGGTCTGCATCGAGCTCCTTTCCCCCACCTACCCCGAGCTGGAGCGGTCTGCGGAGGTGGTGCGGACCGTGCTGAACCGGGAACAGGAGGCCTTCGAATGGACAATCGACCGGGGGCTGCAGCTTTTGGAATCGGCCATCGCGCGCCACGGAGACCGCATTCCCGGCTCCGTGCTCTTTGAACTCTACGACACCTACGGCTTTCCCGTGGACCTGGCCCAGCTCATCGCGGCGGAGCGGGGCCGGACCGTGGACCTTGAGGGGTTTCAGCGGGCCATGGAGGGACAGCGGGCCCGGGGGCGGGCGCTCCAAAAGACGCAGCGCATCCAGCTCGCCGAGGAAATTCCCGGCGAGTTCGTTGGCCGGTCGCCGGTTCCGGTCCTGGAAACCACGCTGCTGCGGATTTTGCCGAGGGAGGAGGGGGGCTGCTACCTCGCCTTTGCCGCCACCCCGTTCTACGGGGAGATGGGGGGCCAGGTGGGCGACCGGGGAACGGTCACCGTCGGCGGCCGGGAAATTGCCATCGCCAATGCCATCGGCCACGGCGGAGGAACCGTTCTCCACGCGGTGGAAGAGGAGGTGGAGGAGCGCTGGATCGGTTCGCCGGCACAGCTGCGCGTGGACTGGGACCGGCGCCGGCGCATTTCCATCCACCACAGCGCAACCCACATCCTGCAGGCGGCCCTGCGGAAGGTTCTGGGATCGCACGTGACCCAGGCCGGCTCGCTGGTGACGGAATCGGGCCTGCGCTTCGACTTTTCCCACCATTTGGCCCTGGACGAGGCCCAGCTTGAGGAGGTGGAGGCGCTGGCCAACCGCACGGTCCGGGAAAATTATACCCTGAACTGCTATGAAACCGCCTACGAGCGGAAGCCCGCCCACTGCCTGGCCCATTTTTCCGAAAGCTATGGCTCGCTGGTGCGGGTGGTGGAGATCGGCGCCACGGCGGAGCTCTGCGGGGGAACCCACGTCGCCGCAACGGGGGAAATCGGCGCCATCAAAATTTTGTCCGAGTCCGGGATCGCCGCCGGCGTGCGCCGCATCGAAGCCGTTGCCGGAGAAGCAGCCCAGGAACTGTTCGCCCGACTTTACCGGCAGACGCGCTCCATGGCCCGCTCCCTGCACTGCACCTGGGAGGAGCTACCCGGGACCCTGGCCGAGCTGCAGAGCGAACGGCGGCGCTGGGAAAAGGAGCGGGACCGGTCCATCCAGATCCAGTCCCAGAAGCAGGGCGAAGAGCTCCTCTCCCGGGCCGAATCCCTGCCCAATGGGTTGAAAAAGGTGATCGCTGCCGTGGCCGTGGAAGAGGCAGGCCTGCTGCGGCGCATGGCGTCCCAGCTGCTGGCACGGCTGGGCGACGGCCTGGTGCTCTTGCTGGCGGAGAAGGCCGGTGCCTTTGCCCTGGCCGCCGGTCCCGGTGCCATCGCCGCCGGCTGGCCCGCTGGCCCACTGGTGGAGCGGTGGCTGGTGGCCGTTGGAGGCCGCGGAGGAGGAAAGGAATCCTTTGCCTCCGGCAGCCTGGGCGATGGCACCCCTCCCGACCGGGCACTGCGCTGCTTTTCCGATCTGCTACGCTGAAAAACTTTGGGGAAAAGCCGGTGTCCATTCTTCGCGGACCGGCGGTGCGGAAAAATTTACGGGCCATGGCCGGGTTTTGGGTCCATTCTCCGCCGCCGGATTTGCAAAAAAACCTTGCCCGCCGATTCCGGATTTGCTCTCTGGATGCGGCGGGGGGTTAGCTCAGTTGGCTAGAGCATCAGCATGACACGCTGGGGGTCGTGGGTTCAAGTCCCGCACCTCCCACCACGCAAAGTGACCGCTATGGGCCCTGTTGTGCAAGAGCTTGACTTCTTGAGGGAAAGGTCTCTCACGGGCGCTGCCCGGCGGAGCGGGCAGTGCCGCGGGCCGGCCCTGATGGAGAAAAAGTTACGTGGGGCGACCTGCGCGCTGCGGTAGCAGAAGCATCGCCCAGCACCTTATTTTATAATCTCCTGGGGTTGGGCCGGCCCGCCAGCTTTGGATGGAACCGTCCGTGACGCCCGTCCGTCCGGCGTCCCGAGCGAAGCGAGGGATGATAGCGCATTGCGCGCCGGACGGTACG
>JAITSI010000036.1 GCA_031287845.1 Puniceicoccales bacterium | reverse complement strand
TGGCCACATTCAAATTGACAAACCACCGGAAAGAAACGAATGAGATTAACGTGAAGTGACCATGCCCCTTTGTCAAATCAGCCATCTTTTGAAAAATTGGCTTGCGGTTTTCGTTTATTCCGTTGGCATGGTGCAGATGGCGGCGAATGTAAACAATTCCACCCATCTCATATCCGTGCTGAATGTGACGACGGGCATCTCCGCCGTCCTGACGGCCCTGGCCCTGGTTGGAGTGATAGTAACCGTCACGCTCATCTTCGCCGCTTCCCTGCCCGTCCTGTGGCCCGTGCTCATCGGCTGCGCCTGCGCCACCGTCATTGGGTTAATCGTTTTCCTGTCAGTCCGCTACGCCGGTTCTAGATGCAAAGTCCCAACGAAGGAAGAAAGTGTTTTCCCTGAATCAAATACAAGGAATGATCTCACTAAAACAGTTTTTGAAGAAAATTTAGTTCCGCCATTCAATGAAAACGAATTCAAATATAACCCAAACATAGGGGATCCACTTGAAGAAATTCCGGCCGGAAATGTCGAGGCTGCAATGGCGGACCCATCCAATCCATACTTCCCGGCCATGGTCAGGAATTGCGTCCGCATTCTAGCGCAAATAAGTGATATACCAATAACCGATGCCATAAAATTACTGATAAAGCAATACAACATTCCCCCTCCAGACCCAAGGTCAGGACCCGTAAAGCTTCCCCCCGGCATCGATGCAGCGACACTCCGTGCATGGGGTGCTAGAGGGGGCGCAGCCCCATCATCAACCGGCGGACCGGTTTTACGGGCCCCGACCGTAGACCCAGACACGGATATGCGTTTTGTCGAAAACGTACTTCCAACGGGCACGGATACGTCAAGTTCACTGGGAAGCTTGAGTCTATTTTCCGATAATATCGACCCTAAATTAAAGCAAATTTGTGGTAATTATTTTAAATTAATGGCGGTTTATATCGCAATTGGGGCACTGATCCCAAATCACGGGATTTGCCTATGCATTGAAACCGATAGCTATGTAATAAAATCTCTTTGCCTGGACAAATTTTCTTTCAAACCCAAACCCTCATACGTAATTGCAAATTGCACTAATTCCAAATTTACTCCGAAAGACTTTTATAATGAAGCAATGGAGAATGGAGTTTCCGCCAACAACGTTCTATGCGCCCACTATGATGATGATGATGACCATATTCAAATCGACAAATTCCTGGGGAAAAGTGGATGGAATTAGCATGAAACGGCCGCATTCCGGATTGCCAAGCCGACTGTTATTTGAAAAATTGGCTTGCGGTTTTCATTTATTCCGTTGGCATGGCGCAGATGGCGGCGAATGTAAACAATTCCACCCATCTCATATCCGTGCTGAATGTGACGACGGGCATCTCCGCCGTCCTGACTGCCCTGTCCCTGGTTGGAGTGATAGTAACCGTCACACTCATTTTTGCCATTCCTCCACCCGTCCTGTGGCCCGTGCTCATCGGCTGTGCCTGCATCACCGTCATTGGGTTAATCGTTTTCCTGTCAGTCCGCTACGCCAGTTCTGAATGCGAAGTCCCAATGGAGGAAAACTTTCTAAAGAACGATTTCCCCATAGTCATTGAAAATAAAAACGAAGATTCAGGTCCGCCATTCGATGAAAACGAATTCAAATCTAACCCAAACATAGGGGATCCACTTGAAAAAATCCCGGCCGAAAGTGTCCAGGATGCAATTTCAAATCCATCCAGTAAATACTTCCCGGTCATGGTTAGAAATTGCATCCGCATTCTGTCGCAAATGAATGATACCGTAACGATAGTAAATGCCGTAAGATTTCTAGCAAGGAAATATGACATTTCTCCCTCATGCAATGCCGTACTAGCGATTAGGGGCGTACTTCCGTACCATCGGGGAATATCACGTTCACTGAAAAGAATAAAACAGCATTTGGATAATGGCGGATTCATAGAAACGGGAAGCGATTCGTATAATCCAATTAAATTACTATCGTTCTTCATCGCAATAGGAGCCCTGTTTCAAAATCATGCAATTGCCATATGCGCCAAAGGCGGCGGCGGCCTAAACTACAGAATAATACCCTTTTGTCTGGATAGTGCTATTTGCCCTGAAGCACCAATATATTTAATCGGCAATTGCAGCAGATCCCAAGCTACTTCGAGAAACCTCTATCAAGCGGCAGGGGATCGAAAAATTCCCGATAGCAACGTTCTATGCATCCACTATGATGACTGCAACCATATTCAAATCGACAAATTCCCGGGGGAAAATGAATGGAATTAGAATGAAACGGCCGCATTCCCTGGCCATCTCCGCCGCAGAAAACGCCAAGGCGGTCCGCCGGAATGGGGAAAATTTTTTCCGAAACGGCTGAAATTTTGCGATTTCTTGACATTGGTTAGAGGCGGAGAACACTTGCCCCATGGAGGGTGCCCGGCGGGGTGGTTTTTCCCTGCTCGAAATGCTGGCGGTGCTGTGCATCGTTGGCCTGCTCGCCTCCCTGCTCGTGCCGGCCGCCGGCGCCGCCCGCAATGCCCTCCTGCGCCAGCGCTCCCAGTGGCAATTTCGGGAAATTCTCTCCGCCCTGGATGCCTATGAGCTCCACTACGGCCACCGGCCGCCGTTCCTGAGGGAAGAGGAGACCCCCATCGCCCTGGCGCCGCTCTGCCAGGACCTGATCGACGCGCTGCAGGGTAGAAATGGCGCCACGCCCGCCCCGTCCAATCCGGACAACCTGCGCTTCGGCTCCCTGGATCCGAGCTGGCTCGCCGGCCACCCAACCGACGCCTTCGGCAATGGAGAGCTTTATCTAATCCTGCGCCGGGAGGGCCTTTTTGCCATTCCCCAAAAATCCTTTCCCGAATCCATCCGCGATGCCGTCCCGGCCGGCGGGGTCGCGGAGGCCCATGCGCTGTGGAGTGTGGGTGACCGGCCGGCGCGGAGAGGAGTGAGTTGGCTGTGAACTGGGCCGGGCGGTGCAAACAATGCCGGGTCAGGGGGTCCTCTCTGCTGGAACTGCTACTCTTGATGGCACTTATGCTCCTGCTCACCTTTTGGGGGCTGCGCATTGGCGCCCGCGGCCAACGGCGGGAAATGGCGCTGGCGGTCCAGGCATTTCTCCAGGCGGCGGCGGAACGGGAGGCGGCCGGACCGGTCATTCTCCTGCTGGGCAACCGCTTCGGAGAGGAAGAGCTGCAGGAATTGCTGCTGGCAGAGCGGCGCGGCGGTCAACTGGTGCCGGACCCGGACTCCCACCTACGCCTTCCCCGGGATTTTGCCCTGGTCCCGGCGGAAACAGAGGCGGCAAACCCGGCAACGGCGAACCTGGCAACGGCGAACCTGGCAACGGCGCATAGGGCGGTGACAGCGAACAAGACAAAGGCGGACACGGCAGCGGCAAATACGCTGGTGGCAAACGCGGCAACGGCGAATGCATCGGTGATGGACAGGACAAAGGCAGGCTCGGCAAAGGCGGACCCGACAAAGGCGAACCCGGCGGACGGCAACTACCTGCGGATGGATCGCATCCCGACAACGGTGCATAGGGCGACGGACATGGCGCTGGTGAATGCGGCGCCGGTGCATATCCCATCCCTCCCCGGCCGCTGGATTGCGCTGGAGCTGTCCCGCGGTCCCCTGCCCTTCACGCTGCGCCTGCCCGATGGCACCGGCTGCCACTTCTTTCTCTCCGAAAATGGCACGGTTCTTTACAAAATTCACTAGATTGCCGGTGGGCCAACCCCGCGGTGGGAAACGGTTTCCGGGCGGCCGGGCCGGCTTCTTTCTCATGGAGATGGCGCTGGCCCTCACCCTGCTTCTGGCCCTCTTCCTGTTCACCGCCGAATCACTTGGCTTTCAACGGCGCCGCCTCGCCGCCTGCCGACACTGGGCGGAGTTTTCCGAGTACCGGCGGGCCATCGTGTCCTTCCTGCGCAACAACCCCCATGCGCCGCAAATTTTTTGGCTGCGCCGGGAAAACGATGGACTTCCGCGGATCTGCAACGCCGGCGCACCCTCCCTGCCCCGCGTGGAATGGGAGCGGATGGACGACGGACTCCTGCGCTGTGATCTGTTCATTGGCCAGCGGTCCCGCTCCTTCCTCGTGGCCCCATTTCCCTCGCCCCTGCTTCCGTGCGAAAAGTCCGGTGGCGACGCATTTTCTCCGTAGATGCCCCGTCGCGCGCAATGCCCCGCGTCGGTCGACGAAAAAACGGCAAGGCAACTTGGGCGGAACCAAGGCCTGAAAAATGGAAACGAAGCCGGAAAAATTAGATCCCGCATCCCGAGAATGGAGCCGAAATCCGGAAAAGCCACGGCGAAACTCCCTGCGCCAATCTGGCCTGGAAAGAATCTAATGGCTGGCGCGAAATATTTTGACGATTTTTCTTGCCAAGCGCCATCCGAGCTGCCAGGCCACGCCGTATGTTTGAAGCATTTCAACTTTTCAGTAAGCTCAATGAAACCAATACGAACAGCCTGAGCACGAACGGCCTGAACACGAACGGCCTGAACACTGCGCTAGCCACTCCCGTGTCAGATTTGAAAAGATTCCTTGCTTGCAGAAGCACTACACCTACCAACCCTCACAATAGTTCTTCAAACTTTCCTGCCTGTCATTATCCCTTTTTTCCTTCCGCTTTTAATTCTTTTCATTCACCTTATCTTCCCATTTTCAACAACGTTTCTATGCCTTCCAACAAATTGCAAAATAATGAAAATGACATAGACATTTCAAGCGACGACACAATTAAAAAGGATAAAGAAGAGGATAATGAAGAGAATGAAAAACGATCTAACACGGCCCTAAGTACGCATAGCAAAAAAATCAAAAAAATACAAAAAAATCTTAAGCATTTAGAGGGGGAGGTTTTTCATTTACTTCAACAGAAAAATCCTCCTTCCTCACCGAAAGATCTTTTCCATAGATGTGTTGGCGAGGTAAATAAGGTGATATTTGCCTACCTACTTATCAAACATGAAAAAATAACTCCAATGCAATTGGAGGGATTGCTTTTACATGACAGCATTAAATTTCCTGATCTCAGATTTTATAACGCAGAAATGCAGCCAATTGATTTATTATTGGCTTTTGCGGGGCCATTTCAAGAATTCACGCAAGAAGAAGCGTCATCTCAAGAAACCATACAAAACGATAAAAATTATAGTATAGATGATAATAATATAAGTCTTGATCAGACCCAACAACAGTTCACCTTGCCAGAAAAAACTCTGAAATTAATTGACAAAATTAGAGTTATTTCACTAAACAATGGTGGATCGAAGGGAACGATCTACGGCTTCATCAACGAAGAAAACTCCGGAAAACTCGCCGGAAAACTCGTCGCCAAACTTTTAGGCTCGGAACACGAGTCCGTTGAAATTCAAATAATGGATTTCAAAACGGGCACAATAGCCAACGTCAAAGATAACAGCCACTCTCCAAGCGGCATACACCTATTCCTAAAGATACTGGCCGGCACTTTCCAAAGCATGGGGGGATCGCTCGTCGTAACGACGCTGATCGGGTTTGCAATCAGTTGCGCAAGCGGCGTGTTTGTCCTGTCCGGGATCATCGTCATCATAGCCAGCGTCGTCATCGGCCTGGTCGTCATCGCCGTTGGCGTGCTCCTGGAGTTCCTCTACAAACTTCCCTAGGTGCTAGGACTCGTAAAGCCACACTCCACCTCCATCTGGAAAGATGACCGATACGGGCCTTGTGGTGCAGGGACTTGACTTCTTGAGGGAATGGCCGCCCACGGGCATTGCCCGGCGGAGCGGGCAGCGCCGCGGGCCGGCCCTGATGGTAAAAAGGCCACGCGGGGCGACCTGCGCTGCGCGCTGCGATAGCAGAAGCATCGCGGCCTCGAGGGCCGGCCGGGCCCAATTGGGGGCGCCGCCCCCAGCTCCGCCATGCTCCGCTTCCCCCAGGCCATCGGTGCCGTGGCGGCAGCACGCCGCGGGGGGTGCCAGAGGGGGCGCAGCCCCATCGTCAACCGGCGGACCTGGTTTACGGGTCCTGACCCTAGAATAGCTCTACTTCCCCTTCCAACGAGCCACTCTGCCGCCCGCGGAGTAGGGCGCTGGGCTTCGGCAAACGCCAATGGGCATAGCGGGTGGCGGCGGTCCTGGCCAGGCTCCGCAGCTCGTAGTCCCGAAAAAACCGGCGCAGCTCCTCGACCCGGGGCTGGTCGGGAAAGGTCGGCCAGTCGCCGCCCTGGGAAAGGTCGAAGCGGATAAGTCGCTGGTTCCGCTGCAGGATCTCCTCCGCGCGGTCCAGGTTGTCGGCGAGGCGCCGGGGGAGCTCATCCCGGTGCAGGAAAATTTCCTCCAGGGTCCCGTAGCGCTGGAGCCAGCTCGCCGCCGTCTTCGCCCCCACGCCGGCCACTCCGGCGATATTGTCCGCCGCGTCGCCCACCAGGCTCAGATAGGCCACCATCTGCCCGGGCTCCACGCCAAATTTTTTCCTCACGTCCATGGGCTGCCAGCCCTGGACCGCCGTGTAGGTCGGGCACCAGAGGGCGATGCGCTCGGAAACGAGCTGGGCAAAGTCCTTGTCCGAGCTGGCAATGGCAACGGAATGGCCCGCCGCCGACTCCCGAACGGCCAGCGACGCCAGCAGGTCATCGGCCTCCACCCCCTCCCGCGCCAGCACGCCGGCCCCCAGCAGCACACTCACCTCGCGGAGCAGGGGAAGCTGCTTGCCCAGGTCCTCCGGCATGGGCCGCCGCGTGCCCTTGTACTCCGGATAGATCTCCCGGCGGAAGGCACTGCCCCCCCAGTCGAATGCGACCGCTACCCTGCCCGGCCGGATTGCGTCCTCCAGGCGCCAGTAGGAGTGGATCCAACCGTAGATGGCGTTGGTGGGGAAGCCGTCGCCCCGGGAAAGTGGTCCGATGCCGTAGAAGGAGCGGAATGCCAGGTTGTGGCCATCGATGAGCAGCAGATCAACCCCATTCCCCTTCACTTTTAGTCCTTTCGCGTCCTATCCCCACATTCTCCTCCAGCGCCCGATGCGCCATCCTCCCTCACCGTTCCCCGCGGTGTCCCCGCGTATTCCCCTCCGCATCCCCGCGCTCCACTCCCCATATCCCATCAACGCTTGCAAAAGTGTCTCTGCGCCATTCCCTTCGCAGCTAATATGCCCCCTCGCCATTTCCCATCAAAGCTCCGCGCCGGCGTCCCTTTGGCGATCCAATGGGTCTCCCAAAATTTTTGCATCAACCCTCCGCAGCGTTCCCATTCCGCAGCCGTGCGTAGAATTCCCGGGCCCGTTCCAGGTCCTCGGCCGTGTCGATGGAAATGGTCTGTTCCTCGGCGAGAATGGTTTGGATCGTTGCCCCCGCCTCCAATAGCCGCAGCTGTTCCAGGCATTCCCCGTCGGAAAGCGGGCTGGCCGGCAGGGAGGAAAGACTTTCCAGCACCGCCCGCGGGTAGCAGTAGATTCCCATGTGCCCCAGGTAGCTGTGGTGCCGGTGCCACTGCGCCGGCTCCACGCCGCGCAGGTAGGGAATGGGCTGGCGGGAAAAGTAGAGCGCCCGGCCGTCGTGGCAGCGAACCACCTTCACCACGCTGGGGTCGAAGAGGGACTCCCCGTTGGAAAGGGGAAAGACGGGGGTGAGCAGGGAAAAGTCGACCTTCTCCCGCGTCCGCCGCACCAGGCAATCAATGAGATCCTTGCTGAAAAATGGCTCATCCCCCTGAATGTTGATGATAAAATCCCCCTCCAGCCGGGGCAGCGCCGCCGCGATGCGCTCGGAGCCGCTGGCGCAGGTGCTGGGCGTCATGGAACAGGTGCCGCCCCAGCTCTCCACAGCCGTGCGAATCTCCTCCGAGTCGGTCAGGACGTAGACCCGGCCAACGGCGGAAACGGCGACGGCCCGCTCCCACACGTGGCGGAGAACCGGCTTGCCGCCCAGGTCGGCGAGCAGCTTGCCGGGGAGGCGGGAAGAGGCGAGACGGGCGGGAATGGCAATGGAAAAGGACGGATTCACGGTAAAGAAGTGCGGGGCAAGCGGGGCGGGCGCAAGCGTTTTATCCCTCCGGCGGAGAAAAATTTCCAACAGGTGCAGGTCCACGGATCCCACGCCGCCGACCCTTCCCGCCTGGCCCAGGCTAAGCGGCCGAACCACGCTCCAGCGCTGGCAGGCCTCCCGGCTCAGGTTGGGAATTTGCCCGTAGTCCAGATCTTGGGGAATGGGGACCGCCTCCAGGGCCCGCAATTTTTCCACCTGGCGCCGTTCCAGCTCCCGGTAGCCGGCATAGGCGACGCGGTGGGCCGCCTCGCGCCGCTCCTCCTCCCCCAGCTCATCCCATTCCCCATGGCCCGCGATTTCCATGGCGTCGCCGTGGCAGCGGAGACTATCCCCCAGCGTTCCTCCGCCCTCCGCCGCGGTGGACTCCAGCCAGGCAACGCCCCAATCGACCCGTTCCCGCTTCCGCTCCAGCCGCTCCAGCCGTTCCGGGGAAAGCAGCCCGTGGCGGCGGGCAATTTCGCCCAGGCGCAGGTCCGCCCCGTCCGCGTTGAGGAGCAGCCGGTGCTCCGCCCGCCCCGTGAGCATGCGGTAGGGCTCATCGATGCCCCGGGTCACAAGATCGTCGACGAGAACGCCGGCGTAGGCTTCGTGGCGCTGCAGCACGAGGGGTTCGCCGCCGAGAAGCTTCTCCGCCGCATTGATTCCCGCCAGCAGGCCCTGGACCGCCGCCTCCTCGTAGCCGGAGGTGCCGTTGATCTGCCCCGCGCAGAATAAATTTTCCACGATCCGCGACTCCAGGGTCGGAAGTAGCTGGGTGGGCGGCGAATAGTCGTATTCCACGGCGTAGGCCGGCCGCAGAATCCGCGCCCGCTCCAGGCCGGGAATCGTTGCCAGCAGGGCACGCTGCACGTCCAGGGGAAGGGAGGTGGAAAGCCCGTTCACGTACCATTCCTCGCCGGAGAGCGTTTCCGGCTCCAAAAAAATTCGGTGCTCCACCCGGTCCGGAAAGCGCACGTACTTGTCTTCAATGCTGGGACAGTAGCGGGGGCCACGGCCGGTGATCTGCCCGGAGTAGAGGGATGAGCGGTTCCGGTTGAGCTCCACCAGCTCCCGGCTCGCCTCCGTGGTGCGGGTGACATGGCACGGGACCTGGTCCGCCGGCGATGGCAGCAGGGGAGAATCGGCCCGGTCGCTTTCCCAGAAGGAAAAGCGCAGCCGCTCCCCGTCGCCCTCCTGCCGCTCCAGGGAAGAAAAATCAATGCCCCGTCCCAGGAGCCGGGCCGACGTGCCCGTTTTCATCCTGCCCAGCTCCAATCCGTTCCGCAGCAGGGACAGGGACAGGCCATCGCCGGCATCATCCCCCAGCCGTCCCCCCGGCCAGCGCTCCTTGCCGCAGTGCAGCTGCCCGCGCAGGAAGGTTCCCGCGGTGAGGATCACCACCCGGGCCAGCAGTTCCTCGCCCAGGGAGGTCCGGACGCCCCGCACCCGCCCCCCCGCGGTGCACAGTTCCGTCACCCGCGCCTGGTAGGGGAAGAGGTGGGGCCGGCCCATCAGGATTTTTCCCATGCGGCGGGAATAGTGGTACCGGTCGCACTGGGCCCGCAGACCCCGCACCGCCGAACCCCGCGAGCGGTTGAGCAGGCGATATTGAATGGCGCTGTGGTCCGCATTTTCCGCCATCAGCCCGCCCAGGACATCGAGTTCCCTCACCATGTGGCCCTTGCCCAGGCCGCCGATGGACGGATTGCAGGCCATGTGGGCCACCCGGTCCCAGCTGTCCGAAATGAGCAGGGTTTCCAGGCCCTTTCCCGCACAGGCGGCGGCAGCCTCGCAGCCCGCGTGGCCCGCCCCCACGACGATCACGGCCCAGCGTTTCTCCATGGCACTACTTTCCAATGCAAAAGCGGGAAAATAGATGGTCCAGCACGGTTCCATCCACGTCCCGGCCCGTCACCCGGCCAATGGCCCGCAGGGCGCGGTGCAGCTCCGCCGCCGCCAGTTCAAGCGTACGCTCTTCCCACAGATCCAGCGCCGCGGCCACGGCACCGGCCGCCTCCCGGAGCAATTCCCCCTGGCGCAGGGTTCCGGTCAGCTCCTCGTCTTCGGGCAATAAACCCCAGTGGCGCAGGGCACCGGACAAAAATTCCCGGGCCAGGGCACCGCCGTCCGCCGCCGCCGCCGACAGTCGCAGCGCCGGCCAGTTCACCGGAACCCCGCCATCGGCCGCCCGCAGCGGCAGGTCCAGCTTGTTCCAGATGATAACTCCCTGCCTTCGATACAGTTCCTCCGGCGGGCCAGGCGCATCGGGCCGGGAAGCGTCCAGGACCCAGAGCAGCAGATCCGCCCCCGCCGCCTGGTCCCGGCTGCGCTCCATGGCCAGCCTTTCCAGGTCCCCGCCGCCGCCGGCCAGCCCGGCCGTGTCCACCAGAATTGCCCGCCAGGGGCCGAGGGAAATTTCCCCCTCCAAAAAGTCCCGGGTCGTCCCGGCGATGGGACTCACAATGGCCCGATCCCTGCCCAGCAGCGCGTTGAAAATACTGCTCTTGCCCGCATTGGGCGCTCCCAGCAGCACCAGGCGCAGGGATCCGTCGACGGCGGGCCGGTGCCGCTCCGCCATGGCAAGGCGGGCCAGCGCATCCCCCGCGTCCCGCAAATTTTCCACCGGCGGAAGAAAATTTTCCCCATCCTCGGAAAATTCCAGCTGTGCCTCCAGGGACGTCAGCACGTCCCGCAGGGCCATCTCCAGGGATTCCAGCCTCTTTCCCAGCTCACCGGCCAAACGGCGCCGGGCGAGGCGCAGGGCCGCCCCACCGCGGGCATGGATCAGTTCCGCCACCGCCTCCGCCTGGCAGAGATCCAGCTTTCCATTGGCAAAGGCGCGGCGGGTAAATTCCCCCGCCTCCGCCGGCCGGCAGCCGCGCTGGAACAGATCCTTCAAAATGGTTTCCACGACGAGGGGATTGCCGTGGCAGGAAAGTTCCGCGAGGTCATCGCCCGTGTAGGAGTGCGGCCCCTGGAAGTAGGTCACCAGCACATCGTCCAGCGCATCGCCCGCAAGGGAGCGGTACGTTGCCAGCGTTGCCAAGCGGGGCCGTGGGTTTTCGAGGCCGAGGGCGCCGGCGAGCACGCTCCTAGAGGCGGGACCGCTGAGGCGCAGGACGGCGATCCCGGAAATTCCCGGAGGGGTGGACTGGGCGGCAAAGGTGGTCCCGCTGGCCATGGGACCGGTGCTAGGAAAAATTTCCGCCGGGGCCATCTCAATTTAGCAAATTAGGGCCTGGGCCAGGGCATGGTCGCGGCAGTGGGCCAGGGAAATGAGCACGCGACGGCCACCCAACTCCTCCAGCGCCCTTTCCCCGGCGGCGTCGAGGACAATGCGGGGAACACCGCCGGCCCCGCTGCGCACGCCGATGGAGCGGAAGGTGAGCCGTCCGCCCAGCCCGGTGCCCAGGGCCTTGGCCACCGCCTCCTTTGCGGCAAAGCGCGCCGCCAGCGATGGATAGGGATCCTTTTTCCCCAGACAGTGGGCCAGCTCCTCCTCCGTGAACAGGCGCCGCAGGAACCCATCCCCCCGGCGCCGGTGCGCGGCGGCGATCCGGCCAATCTCCACCAGATCCACGCCGACGGAAATCACGGCACATCCCCCTTCCCGACCAGCTTCCACCGGGCCGATGCTTCTCCCGGTCCCCGCCCTGTCAAGACCGGCACGGTTCGCAAAAGTCTATGGCAAACTTTTCCGCGCCGGCGCCCGCGGAAGCGATGGCAATCGGCCGGGGAATTGTTTTCCCGCGCATCCCCATGCCTTCATTGGCCCTGCGGGCCATCCACCACGAGGGCGCCTTCACCGGTGTAGTGGGTTAGAAAAACGTGATCTTTGCCAATTTTTCCTTGCATGAACTCTATACACGACGCCCTCGCTTGATTTTCGCAATTGCAAATAAAATATCTAAAGCCATTAAGCTTTTCCATATAATAGGTATCTATTGTAGGTTCACAATAATATATCTGCCAGCCTCCCTCATCTAATGCGCTTAGGCCAAATGCGGTTTCCGGAATCAATGATAGAAATGCCGTTAATAATACTATGGAATCGTCCGAACATTTACAGTTTAAAAATTCAATCGTAAAAAAATTCTTCAATTCTTTCTTGTGTAGATCTTTAATTTTACCTATGGAATCGTCCTTGAATCTATTATGAAATATGGAATCAATGATATTGCGTAATTCGATCAAATCTTTCTTTGAGACAGTAATGTTTTTATCCTTTGCTAATTGCTTCAGTGCATCTTCTATGCCAGTACTCGTGTTCATGTTTGCCAAAAATTCGATGTGGGTTTTGACGTCCACACCTTTGAGTGGGTCCCGCTCCCACTCACGCGTTTGAGGTATTTCTTCTTGAGAAGTTTTCTCCTTACACCCTGCGGATAGCTTTTTGCAAAAATAATGGGCAAGCACCAGGGTGATCAAGGCGACGGCGGCGAGACAGGCACAGCCGATCAAAGCCGGCCACAGGACGGCACAGCCGGCCGTAAAAAGTACCACGGCAACCGTCACCAGGCCAACCATGGCCAAGCCGGTGGCAACGGCGGAAATATTTCTCACGGTCCGTAGCGCCAACGGCGCTTTCCATTTTATGGAGATATCATCGGCCATCGATGGATAAAAAATATGTAAAGAACGCAAAAAAACGCAAGCGATTTTTATCGCATTGCCGGCCCCGGAACGGAGCGCCCGCTTGCAAATTCGAAATCTGAAATTTATAAGCATCTAGGCTCAGGACCCGTGAAACCACACTCCACCTCCACCTGGAAAAGTGACCGATACGGACCTTTGGTGCAGGAACTTAACTTCTTAAGGGAAAGGCCGCTCACGGGCGCTGCCCGGCGAAGCGGGCAGTGCCGCGGGCCGGCCCTGATGGAGGCCTCGAGGGCTGGCCGGGCCCATTGGGGGGCGCTGCCCCCGGCTTCACTTCCCCCGATTATCGATGCTACGGCACTCCGTGGGCGTGGGATTGGCAAAGGGGCGCGGCAGCCCCCTTTGAGACCTCCAGGCCCGGTTGGGGGCGCAGCCCCACCGTCAACCGGCGAACCGGTTTTACGGGTCCTGACCCTTAGAGGTAGATCTGCACGTGGGCCTTTTCCCTCAGGCCGGCCAGCCAGCGGCGCTGGGCTTCCTCGAGCCGGTCCCGCAGAAGAAGTTTTTCAATTTCCTCCTGCACCTCCTCCAGGGACGCCTGGCGTCCTTCCCGCCGCTCGTAGAGGTGCAGCAGGACCAGCAGGTCGCCAAGCGGAACGGGCCCAACAGTCTCTCCGACCGCCATGGCCTCCACCAGGGGAACCAGCTCCGAAAGCAGGTCGGTCATGGCCAGCCAGCTGCCGCCGCCATTTTTTTCCAGGGCTTCGAAGTCTTCACCGGCCGCCAGCTTCGCGAAGAGAGCCGCCGAATCTTCCCCTTCGCCGGCCGTCGGGAGCAAAATTTGACCCAGGCGCACGGACGGCGGCTGAAAAAACTGGTCCCGGTGGCCGTCGTAGTAGTTTTGGATCTGCCGGGGGCTAATCTCCGCCCGGGACTGCTGCACGCGGCTGCTCATCCAGGCAACGATGAGACCCTCCTCCATCTCCCTGCGAAACTGCTGGAGGGACTTCCCATGGCCGTGCAATTGATCCAAAAACTGGAGACGATCCCCGCCGAAGCGGCTGCGAATGAACTCATCCAGCTGAAAATCCTTCTGCATGGCGCTCAACTGCCGGCCCGACCGCTCGAAATCTTCCACGATGAGGACGTTGTCCACCAGCTTTTCCAAAATTTCCCGGGCCAGCCGGCGCAGCTTTTCCCGAAATTCCTCCGCCGTGCGGCATTCCCCCTCGATCCGGGCCAGGAAGGGTGCCAGCTCCTGGCGCAGTTCCCCGGCCGTGATGATGCGTCCATTGACCACGGCCACCACGCCATTGACGTAGGCAGGATCCCAGAAGTGCCCTTCCGGCGTGGCGATCCCATCCGGCGCCACTGCGGTCCCATCCGCCGCCACTGCGGTCCCATCCGCCGCGGACACGGCCCTTTCCACCGGTGCCGGGGCAATTTCCACCGGTATCTGGGATTCTCCCACCGGCGTCGCAGCCACGGCCGGCTCCACCGCCGACGCAATCTCCCCCGCCGCGGACACGGCCATTTCCAGCGCCGCCACGGCTCCACCGCCGGAAAAATCCCGTCCTGGCCCCTCCTCCGCCCGGCAGCAGGGCCCACGGAAAATGCCCAGGGCCACGGCAAGCAGCGCAAACGGCCTCCCCATCGCCTTCGCCCATTCCCTCCGCATCGAACGTCCCATCACGGCCCCATGGGACGTACTTTTGCCGCCGGGACAAGCCAATTTCCCCAATTCCGCCGGCACCCCTACCTCCTCCGGGGTCCGAAGCTGCGCATGGGGGCGCCGCGGGTGACGGCGGCATTTTTCAACCGATAGGTGATGCGCGCCTTGCCCACGTCCCGGGGACTCATTTCCATGCGCACCATGTCCCCGTTGGTGAGCTTGATAAAATTCTTGCGCAATTTCCCGGAAATGTGGGCCAGAACCTGGTGCCCGTTTGCCAACTCAACCCGAAACATTGTCCCGGGCAGCACGGCCACAACCCGGCCGTCCACTTCCACATACTCCTCATCCATGAACTGCGAAGGCGTCCAGTTCGGAACTGGGTCAAAAATTGTCAATGGGAAATTTTGAAAAACCGCAGCGGCCACCGGCGCCGCGGCGGCGCTTTTCCTCAAAAAATTCCCGCAGAAGGCGGTGCATGGCATCGGCCAGGACGCCACCCCGCGCCGAAAAGCGGTGGAGAAAGGTGGGCATGCGGGATAAATCGCAGCCGCAGCCGCCGAGACAGCCCATGCGCGGGTCCCCGACGCCGAAAACGACCCGGTCCACGCGGGCGATGGCACAGGCGCCGCTGCACATGGGACAGGGTTCCTTGGTGGTGTAGAGCGTACAGCCCACCAGGCGCCAATCCCCAAAGGCCCGGGCAGCGGCGCGCAGGGCAAGCATCTCCCCGTGGCCGGTGGGATCCCCGCTCTGCCGCACCCGGTTGTGCTCCCGGGCCAGCACCTTTCCCCCGCACACCACCAGCGCCCCGACGGGAACCTCGTCCTCCTCCCGGGCGCGCAGGGCTTCGCCGTAGGCCAGCTCCATGAAATGCTCGTCCTCCGCGGTGGACCGGGAAAAAAGTTCCTCCACCGCCATCGCCGAACGACGCTTTCCAAAAAATAGACACTGTCAATGGCCGCATGGTCAGGACCCGTAAAACCGGTCCGCCGGTTGACGCTGGGGCTGTACCCCCCAGCTTCGCCATGCTCCGCTTCCCCCGGCCATCGGCGCCGCGGCGTTCCAACCATTTTCATTGCCACCCGCCCCATTTTTCCTAGCAGCTTGCACATGCACTCCGCTAACCATGAGGATTTTAGGGAATATTCAACCAGAAATTCCCCTGTGCCGGAACGGAATTATCACGCTAGCCCCACGCAAAGAATTTCCTCCACCGGCACAAAAGCCCTCAAATCGGTGGCCACCCTGC
>JAITSI010000088.1 GCA_031287845.1 Puniceicoccales bacterium | reverse complement strand
CTGAAAGAAAAAGTCGGCGAAGATTTTTCGCGATTCCGCCTCTGGTCAACAGCCAAGGCAGTAGTGGCGGTCGGGATTGTGGCCCTCAACCTGGGATTTTGAGTTTTTCCATCGGAGTTTAAAACAGTTTCTGTTTCCAGAGAACTGGGCGTGTTTTCCAACTCGTCTACGGGAATTTGGGAAGAGGACGATCTATTCAATGGAGACAAATCCTCCTTCTTCTGTCCGGCTGTGGAACTATCCCCGGTGCTGGCTCCATTTTTAGCGCTGACACAGAAGCAAATGATGAAGGCGACCAGGCCGATGGCGGTGACACCGGCGCAGCCAATCAGCGCCGGCCACAGGACAAGTAGCCCTGCCGAGAAAATCAGCACGGCGGTCGTTACCGCACCGGCCAGGGCCAGGGCCGTGGCAAGGGCAGAGAAAGCCATCACCACCTTCGGTGCAATCGAGGAGGAGATGAGAATCTTGCTGACCGACATGCCGGAACAGAAAAATCCTGGCATGGGGGAAAATGCAAGCCAAATTGTTAAACTGCTCCACCCTAAAAGCTTGCTCCGTTCCAGTTGCCTGCCGCTCTCCCCATGGACCCCGCAAATTTTTCCCCCGATGGGAGCGTGCGATCGCCGCGCCGCGGGTCTGGCAGCGCCGCGGGACGGGAGACATCCGCCGATTTCCATTGACAGGCACCCGGCCATCGATCCCATTGGACCCGATCGGGCTGGAGGGCCCTGGAATAGCTCCCGGTTCGGGATAGGATAGGATAGGATAGGATAGGATAGGATAGGATAGGATAGGATAGGATAGGATAGGATAGGATAGGATAGGATAGGATAGGATAGGATCAAAATGGAACGGAATGAAATGGATTGGACAGCGGCGCGGCACTCGGCGGCCCATGTCCTTGCGGCGGCAGTACTCCGGCTTTTCCCCGGGGTGAAATTGGACATCGGTCCCGCCACCGCCACCGGATTTTACTATGACTTTGACCACACCTTTACCGCCGCCGACCTGCCGGCGATCGAGGAGGAAATGAAAAAAATCATCGCCGCGGACCTTCCCATCGTCCGGCGGGAGGTGGACCGGGAGGAGGCCCGCGAGCTATTTTCCCGGCAGCCCTACAAGCTGGAGCGGCTCGCCGACATCCCCGGCGGGGAAAGCATCTTTGTCTATTCCCTGGGCGGGTTCGACGACCTCTGCCGCGGGCCCCACGTCGCTTCGACGGGACGCATCGGCGCCGTGAAACTTTTGTCCATTGGCGGTGCCTACTTCCGGGGCAGCGAGGCCAACCGCCAGCTGCAGCGCATCTACGGGACCGCATTTCCCACGGAGGAGGAGCTGCGCCGGCATCTGGAGCGGCTCGAGGAGGCAAAGCTCCGCGACCACCGCCGGCTGGGCCGGGAGCTGCGGCTCTTCACCATCGACCCGGCCGTCGGCCTCGGCCTCGTCCTCTGGCTGCCCCGGGGCACGGTGATCCGCCAGGAGCTGCAAAAATTCATCGCCGCGGAGCTGGACCGGCAGGGCTACGAGCAGGTGGTGACGCCGCACATTGCCCAGCTGGAGCTATTTCGCCGGTCGGGCCACTTTCCCTACTATCGGGATGCGCAATTTGAGCCCATCGTGGACCGGGAAAACCTGGACCGGTCGCTGACCTACGGCGAGCTGGCCGGGGAACTGGAATCGGGCCAGCGCAGCGGCTTCCTGATCAAGCCCATGAACTGCCCCGGCCACATTCAAATCTTTTCCAGCTCTCCCCGCTCCTACCGGGACCTGCCCTGCCGGCTGGCCGAATTTGGCACGGTCTACCGCTGGGAGCAGTCCGGGGAGCTCGGCGGCATGACCCGCGTGCGGGGCTTTACCCAGGACGACGCCCACGTTTTTTGCACCGAGGAGCAGCTGGGCGGGGAAATCCAGGGCTGCCTCGCCCTGGTGCGGAAAATTTTCCTCACCCTGGGCATGGGGGACTACCGGGTGCGCATCGGCCTGCGGGATCCGGCATCGGGCAAGTACATCGGCGACGGCGCGGCCTGGGCAAAGGCGGAGGCGGCATTGCGCCGGGAGGTGGCCAAATTGGGAATTCCCTCCCGGGAGGAGGTGGGTGAGGCGGCCTTCTACGGCCCCAAGATCGACTTCGTCGTGAACGACGTGCTGGGCAGGGAATGGCAGCTGGGAACGGTGCAGGTGGACTACAACCTGCCGGCCCGCTTCGCCCTGTCCTACACCGGCCCCGACAATCGGCCCCACACGCCCGTGCTCATCCACCGCGCCCCGTTCGGCTCCCTGGAACGCTTCTGCGGGCTGCTCATCGAGCACTTCGGCGGGGACTTCCCCCTCTGGCTGGCGCCGGAGCAGCTGCGCATCCTGCCCATCAGCGATGACCTGACGGAGGGCGCGGAGGCAATTGCCCAGTCCCTGCGGGAGAAGTCGCTGCGGGTCAAGGTCGATGGCCACTCCGAGCCGCTCGGGGCAAAGATCCGCCGGGCCGAGGTGGAGCGCGTTCCCTGCGTGGCCGTCTTCGGCCGGAGAGAGGTGGAGACCGGGACCCTGTCCATCCGGTCGCGCATCTGCAAGGCACTGGAGGGCAGCCGCACGGCGGAGGAATTCGCCATCCTCCTCTCCAGGGAAATTGCCCAGAGAACCCTCCCCGATGGCTTCCCCGGACGATGAATTCCCGGCGGTGGGTGCCGGCCGGCTCCGCTGGCCGCTGCTGGCCTTCCTCGCCGTCTTCCTGGCGGCGACCCTCGCCGCCGCCCTGCTCACCCCGCCGGTCCACCGGCTGCTGGTCCGCTCCGCGGCGCATTCCCCGTTCGCCGCCCACGTCCTGGCCAAGCCCCTGGCCAAGCTCATCGACCGCCTGCGCTGGCCATTTCTGGCCCTGGGTCTGCTCTGGCTGGTCCGCGGGACGGACAGGCGGTCCTGGTTCCGCCCGGCGGGCCATTTGTTTTCCCATTTTTTTCTGGGCTGCTCCCTGGGTCTGCTGGCCCACGGCCCGATGCTATTGGCCGCGGACTGGCACTTGCGCCCCCTTTCCCCGGCGGTCCCGCTGGCCCTCGCCGCCGCTCCCATCGTCGCCATTCTGGAGGAAGTCGTGTTCCGGGGCCTGCTATTCCGGTCGGCGGAGCGGGTGCTGGGAACCGTGGCCGGCGCCATTGCCAGTTCCCTGTTCTTCGCCTGCGTGCACTTCCGCGTTGCCCCCGGCGCTCCTCCCATGGGCTCCCTGGAATCCATTTCCCTGCCCCTCGCCCTCCACTCCAGCTGGGAACTCCTCACCGCATTCTGGACAAATTTTCGGCCTGTCCCGTTCCTTTCCCTGTTCCTCCTCGGCCTGCTGCTCTGCCGCTGGGCCCGCCGCTTCCGCTCCCTGCTTCCCGCCATTGGCTTTCACTGGGGCATCGTCTCCATTGCCCTGCCCTTCCGGCGGCTCATTGCCCTCGGCCCTTTTGGCGGTTCCCCCATCGACTCGCCGCTCTGCCCGCTGCTGCTCTGCCTGCTCCTCATCCGTGACCGCCGTTGCCATGGTTCCTGACCTGCGCCCCATCCTCGACCTGGTCTGGCCGCGGTCCTGTTTCGCCTGCGGCGCTGCCCTGGACAACCGCCACGGCTTTCTCCACATCTGCCCCGACTGCCTGGGACGCATCGACCTGATCCTTCCTCCCTTCTGCAAGCGCTGCGGCTGTCCCCACTTCGAGGAAAATTTTCGCCCCGTCGGCTGCGGCGCCTGCGCCGGGAGAAGCTTTGCCTTCCGCTCCTGCCGTTCCCTATTCGAACTGCGGGACCGGGGCCGGCAGCTGGTCCACGCGATCAAATTCCACGAGGGACACCACCTGCTCCCCGACATCGGCCGCATGGGGGAGGAGCTTTGCCCGGAACTGGCGGGAAAGATTCTCGTCCCCGTTCCACTCCACTGGCGGCGGCACTGGGCGCGGGGATTTAACCAGAGCGATCGCATCTGCCGGGCCCTGGCCAGCAGGCTGCGGTGCCGGGTCATTCCCCTTCTGCGCCGGATCCGGCACACGGGGACACAGGTCGGGCTCGGCTTCCGCCGGCGGCGGGCCAACGTGGAGGGTGCCTTTGCCATCCGGCCGCGGCTGGCAAAAAAAATTTCTTCCCGCGGCGAAGAACTGGTCCTGGTGGATGACGTTTTCACCACCGGCGCGACCCTGAACGCCTGCGCCGATGCGCTGTGCCGGGGCGGATTTGCCAACGTGCGCGCCCTTACCCTGGCCCGCGCCTAGGTGCCTGATTTCTCGACCTTCCGCGGCTGTAATTCGCAAAATATCCGCGCGGATCCGGCCCGGAGGATGGGGCTCGGGGATCAGGACCCGTAAACCAGGTCCGCCGGTTGACGGTAGGGCTGGAGGTCGCAAATGGGCCTGGCCGGCCCTGGAGGCCGGGAGGTCGCAAAGGGGGCTGCCGCACCCCTTTGCCAATCCACCGCCCACGGAGTGCCGCTGCATCGATAGTTGGGGGAAGCGACGCTGGGGGCAAAGCCACCAAAAGGGCCTGGCCGGCCTGGAGGCCGGGAGGTCGCAAAGGGGGCTGCCGCGCCCCTTTGCCAATCCCCCGCCCACGGAGTGCCGTACCGTCCGGCGCGCAATGCGCTATCGTCTCTCGCTTCGCTCGGGACGCCGGCCGGACGGG
>JAITSI010000058.1 GCA_031287845.1 Puniceicoccales bacterium | reverse complement strand
GTGCCTGCCTTGCCGCCATCGGCACGGTTGTTTTTTCAATTGCCCACTCCGCCGTTCAGTGGAAATGGGGGATGAGCGTTGAGGATTATGTCACCATCCTGTCAAAGATGCCCAAGAGCACTTTGCTAGGAGATGCTCTCAAAACGATTGTCAAGAAAAGTTGCGTTTCTCTTTTGTTCAGCGATATTAACGAAATACATACTTGCATTCAAAGGATTATATTGCAAAAGACAAAATTGCTTATGTCGAACCTAAAATTGGAAGATTTGCAAAACTTGAAAGATACACGAAAGCCAAGCGAGGTTGACTATTATAATCTGGATTGTAAAAATTTGGCCAATTCTTTTCCAGTTCTTGCCGCAATTCTGCTTCTAATTACCGATTCATTATTTGTTTGCGCCAAAGATGACATTGGAATATGTGTAATTCACAACTATTCGACCGTTGAAAATTGGGAATTGTCTTACATTGATAAAAATGCCTATTTCATTCAAAATTGCTCCCATCCCAGTCCCGGGGAAGAGCAGGAGAATATACTGTCTGCAAAGAATGAATTTCGCAGGGGTAGCGTTTATGTCGGTCACTACAATAGCGCTGGCACATTAGTGATTGATTCATAGTGGCGGATTGACCGGGAATCCGCCATGTCCGCAACCGGGGAAAAGGAAATTGTGCCTTGGCCGCATTCCGGCGAACCGATGGGATGATTCCCTTGATGGGTATGCCATGCCGCCGGCACAATCCTCATATCCTGCCCCGATTGTTCTACCGCAGCATTCCGGTGCTTCCCAATGCAGGGCGGACTTCTTCCCGGCGGGGTAGGCCGTGGAAAAAATTTCCCGGCACGGTCCCGGCGCATTGGATCAGGGATGTCCCGATTTCTGAGCCCGGCCACATTTTTTTCTTGACCTTTTCCCTTTTAAATCCTAGGCACCCGGTTGTGGCCGCAGAATTTATTTTGAGTCCCGTAGAAGTTATTACTTCAAATCCCTATCTGCCTGTGCAGCGCATGCTGACATTTCGAAATCCAAACGAATGGAAATACCTATCCACTCAAATGAAGGTGCTTATCACACTTAAGGAAGTATTAACCAAGCCCATTCTCCTTGCCCTCCTCATCCCGGCCCTTGCCTGTTCTCTGGTTCTCCATTGCATTGTCTTTGCCATCGTTGTGCTGGCAGGCATTGCCTTCAAATTCAACTGTCTTATAATAATTGTCGTTCCGCTAATGGTACTACTGGTTTTGCTTGCAATTCCCATATATGTGTTGTATGCTATGCTGGTCTGCCCATTCTGCTGGATCGCCAATGCCATGCATGGGAACGCTTCAACTCCATCCCGCAACATGCTGGCCGCGTGCATTTATAAAATTCTCGCAGAGCCAAATAGCTTGGGAAAAGAGTGGTATGTGCGCTGGGGTGAGTTGTTGAAAGATTCGGCCGTGGCACTGGAAAATCCAATGATTTCGAATAAAGTTCTGATGGAGAAACATGGCCCGGCGTTTTGGAAAATGCTTTTTCTGAATTCGAATGACTGGAATTCGCTTTGGAACGGCAAATTTTCGAAGGACATTCTGTCCGAGGAAGAACGGAATATTTTTTGGGAAAAACGAGAGGAATATGACCGCATTGAACGAGAGGGCGGAGAAGAAAATGGAGACCGGAAACCCGGGGATGCCCCTGCGGATGGCGTGGATCCGTCCTCGGACCAGCTCGAAAACCAATTCGGCTGTCGAACTCCCATGGTGCTAGCACAGACGGATTATGGCGTTCAATCGGGCCCGGGAAGTGGAGTGGAGGACGTGTGGGGATTGCCAAATTTGATCTGACAACGCGGGGAAAATAAAAACAAAGTCCCCCCAGGCGGACCGTCTCCGTGGGTTTCGGCCAGTTTCCGCAGCTCTCGATCGGATTCCGCGGGTCCCGGTCAAATTCCGCAGGTCCCGGCCCCGGCGCCGCAGGCGCCGGGGCCGTCCTAAAAAAATTTTTGCCACGGTCGCGGATTGTCCGGGGAAAAGGTCTCGCCAGGGGCGGCCGTGGTCCTAGGAATGGTCCCCATGAACCCGGCCAACGCACTCACCCTCTCCCGCTTTCCCCTGCTGTTCGTGATTGCGCTGCTGCTCTACGCGCCGTTTCCCGGCTCCTGCAGCCTGGCCTTTCTCCTCTACCTGCTGACCGGATTCTCCGACTGGCTCGACGGCTACGTCGCCCGCCGCTGGGCCATGGTATCCAACTTTGGCAAGTTCATGGATGCGCTTACGGATAAGATCCTCATGCTGGGGCTCTTCATCCTCTTCCTCACCCTGCGCATTCTGCCACCGCTCTTTCTCTTTCCCATCCTCCTCGTCCTGGGCCGGGAATTTTTTGTGACCGGCATCCGCCTCGTTGCCGCCAGCCGCAGCGTCGTGATGGCAGCGGAGCGCTCGGGCAAGGTGAAAACCATCGTCCAAATGGTATCCGTCGGCGCCCTGATCTGCGCCCAGGCCATCGACCGTGACCTGCGGGCCATGCCGTTCCACGCACTCGCAGCCAGGGCCATGCACCTCTTCGGCCTTGTCCTGTTCCTCATCGCCGTGGTCTGCGCCGTCGAATCCGGCATTCGCTACACGGTCAAATACCGCTTTCTCTTCCAGGACGGAGAAATCTAGGCCGGGCCAGGCTGTCCCCGGGCCATGGACCGGGCCCATGCCATGGGGTCCCGCTTTGGCTAGGCTCAGGACCCGTAAACCCGGTCCGCCGGTTGGCGATGGGGCGGCGCCCCCTCTGGCTCCCCCCGCGAAGTGCCGTTGCCACGCCACCGACGCCCGAGGGAAACGGAGCACGGCGGAGCTGGGGGCATCGCCCCCAGCCGGACCCGGCCGGCCTGGAGGTCGCAAAGGGGCGCGGCAGCCCCCTTTGATCACCCTAGGCGCAGCTGTGGGCGTGGGCGACGATGGCCAAGAATTCATTGGCATCCAGGGACGCTCCCCCTACGAGTCCGCCGTCGATGTCCGGCTGGCGAAAGAGTTCCAGGGCATTGGCCGCCTGGACGGAGCCGCCGTAGAGGATGCGCACGCGCCGGGCGGTTTCTTCTCCCAGGTGCTTGGCCAGGAGCTGGCGCAGGGTGGCGTGCATTTCCTGGGCCTGGTCCGGGGTGGCGGTCTTTCCCGTGCCGATGGCCCAGATTGGTTCATAGGCCACCACGAGCCGCCTGGCCTGTTCTTCCCCAAGTCCCTCCAGGGCAGATATCAGCTGCCGCTCCACCACGCTGCTCTGCCTGGCGGCCTCCCTCTCCGCCTGGGTCTCCCCCAGGCACAAAATTGGAATGAGTCCATTGTCCAGGGCGGCCCGCACCTTTGCTGCAATCTGCTCCAGCGTTTCGTGGAAGTGGCTGCGCCGCTCGCTGTGGCCCAAAATTACGTGGGTGACATAGAGATCCCGCAGCATGGCGGGGGAAACCTCTCCGGTAAACGCACCGCCCCGTGCCCAGCACATGTTCTGGGCACCCAGCTGGATGGGAGATTTTTCCAGGACCGGTGCGGCGATGGGCAGCGAGGGAAAGGGAGGGCAGACCACGACGGTTACGTGCTGCATCGCCGGCATCTGCTCCCGCAGCTGGCGCAAAAATGGCTCTGCCTCCGACGGCATGCGGTTCATCTTCCAATTTCCCACAACCAGCAGCTTCCCCATGGGATCAGGATGAAAAATTTTCTGCCGCTGGCAATGGGAAATGTGCCACTTTCGGCCCGGGGCCGGGGAACGGGGTTCGGAAATCCTGCCCCGCCGGAACCGGGACATGAACCTGTTGTGCAGGAACTGACTTTTTGAGGGAAGGGCCGTTCACGGGCGCTGCCCGGCGGAGCGGGC
>JAITSI010000057.1 GCA_031287845.1 Puniceicoccales bacterium | reverse complement strand
CCACTACCACGGGCTCAATGGATGATGTATTGATTGATCCACTTTCTTTCCCGCCGGAGCTGCTCTCCGCCGATTGCGATTCCGTGATAGCGATAGTTTCTTCCTTCACCATTTCAGCGTTTTTGCCTACTTGGATTACATCCTCTTTGATGCCCTCCCGCAAATTCGACTTTTCTTCGCCCGTGTCTTCACCGTTACCTCCACTTTCACCTTCGTTGGCCATTGCATTCTCCGAGGACGAGGGGAACCTGCAATGCCAAAGGTCCCTGGCGTAACGGAAGGGAAAGAGGAAGGAGTTATTTCTAATTCTACAGATCACCAGGATCGGTTCGGTGACCATCACCAGAGATCCGAGGCACAGGGCAAGCACGAGCAGGACCGCCGCCGTACGGCGAAGGACAATTTTGCCGCAGTACTCCGACGCGAGAATCCTAGTGGGCCCACCTTGCTTGGCCTCAGGCATAGGCACAACTTTAGACTCAATGACACTACTCACACTATTAAGCACACAACCATTAAAACGGAAATTTTACCGATGGCAATGGAAAATGTGTTTTTTTCTCGTCCGGCTCCCGCCCGGCATCTGCCCGCGCCTCCGCCGCCGAACGGCAGCCCAGTTTTATGGGTCTCGTCCCCCCCTTCGAAGACCGGCAACTGCGCGCCCCCTGGCATGGAAAGGCGATTTCCCCACGGCAGACACCGGCGCCGGCCCTGCGGATTCGCCCAATCCGCGAAGCCATTGGAAGGCCTTGAAGAGCCATCCGCCGGACGCGAACTCGACCATGGGAAACCGCCGGGCGAAGATGCCAATTGGAGGTCCGCGTCGTCCCGTCGGCTGTGGCGCACGCGGCACGGCCAGCGCCGGCAAAATCCGCAAACCATACCGGGCGCAGTGCTTAGAACATTGACCCGGACCTCAGCGGGAATGCCGGCCGCCGCGCGGGCCATTCTCGGACGCGTCCGCAAATTTGGTCTTGACATTCCGCCGCTGCCAGCACAGGGACGGGAACGATGAATATTAGCACGAATAATTTTACAAATTTCATACCGATGTTTCCGCATCCGAATCCGCTGACGGCCGATTCGCGGAACGCTTCTGCGCCATGCAACGTCGGCGCCGTTGCCCCGGGCGAAATACCTCACCTGGACCCGGCAACCCACGAAAGAACCTGCGATATCCTCGCCAAATTTAAAGAGGAAAATCAAGGAGGTTTTCCCGGCCCCTATGGAACCCTGCTGCAAACTAAAAATAAATATGGAGATAACAATGAACTGCTCCTGTGCCTAAATGAGCGTGGAGCATCGCTAAAACCACAACTGCGCGCAAAGGGAATTAACACGAAAAATTTTCCGGCCGCCATGCAAGAGCGCTGGAAATTCGACACGGACGAGCCACTCGCCAACGTAAAGTATAACTATTTTCATCTTGCCTGTGATGTGCTTTTTCTTCTAGAATTACTCGGGGATGGGAACCTATCGCTGAACAACATCGCGGATAGTCATTTTCTTCCATGCGCACTGTTGAACGGCTGCATGCCATTTCCCTGCAATGGCTGCGGGATTAGTTTAACAAGGGAGGAAGTTCTCAAATGCGTGGAAGAGGGAGATGCGATGGACCTGAAAGCGTTTGCGTTCATGCCACCGGGAATGTACTGGATTTTTTGGTCTGCCTACCGGATAGTTCGGAATCGCCTGGAGAAAAATCCTGAACGGGACCCATTGGCACCGCCAGAGCCCTTCTTCAATCTTCCCCCTGACTTGCGCGACTAGGCTCAGGACCCGTAAAACCATATATCCCACCTCCATCTGGAAAGGATACGGATCTGTGGCGCAAGAGCTTGGCTTCTTGAGGGAAGGGGCGCTGCCCGGCGGAGCGGGCAGTGCCGCGGGCCGGCCCTGATGGAGGCCTCGAGGGCCGGCCAGGCCCATTGGGGGGCCCTGCCCCCAGCTTCGCTTCCCCCAACTATCGATGCTACGGCACTCCGTTTGGCAAAGGGGCGCGGCAGCCCCCTTTGCGACCTCCCAGAGGGGCGCAGCCCCACCGCCAACCGGCGGACCGGGTTTACGGGTCCTCACCCTAGGGCATTGACCCGGACCTCAGCGGGAATGCCGGCCGCCGCGCGGGCCATCCCCGGGCACACCAGCAAATTGAACCTTGACATTTCGCCACGGCCGACCCAGGAGCGGGCCGATGAATATTAGCACAAATAATTTTACAAATTTCACACCGGCATTTTCACATTCGGATCCGCCGCCGGCCAATTCACGGGACACTTCTGCGCCATGCGACGTCGGCGCCGTTGCCCCGGGCGAAATGCCTCACCTGGACCCGGAAGTCCACGAAAAGACCTGCAATGCCCTTCTCCAATTTTATGCCAAGAACCGCGACCAGGGCACCGCATGCCGTAGGGCCGTAAATCTCCAATTTGCTCAACTTTTCGACCAATTGACCCAGTGCCTAGACAGAGAGGGACAGGTTCTAAAGGAGAAACTGAAAAAAGGGAAAATTAATACGAATCATTTACCGGATGCCATGAAGGCACGCTGGGAATTTGACAAAAATTGCCCTCCCAACAACACAAATAAAGATTTTATTCCGCTCTCCTGTGATGCAATCTTTCTATTGGGAATGCTCAGGGGCCATGATCTATCGCAGGATGAAATCCTAACCAGTTCCCTTTGGCCCTGCGCATTTGCAACCACACACATCCCATTTCCCTGCCCCAACAAGGGAATTACACTGTCCAAGCAGGAGATGGAAACCTATACGAAACCGGGAATGGACTGGATTTTCTGGTCGGCCTATCGGGTAATTCGGGATCGCCTGAAGGAAAATCCCCTCGCGGATCCACTATTTTAGAAAAACTTCCCGGGCTGCGCAAAGCCCGGGAGCTGGCGCTGGACCGCGTCTCCGCACCCTACCGGAGGGAAATGCCAAACCCGGACCACGCCGCAAAATCCCAGGGGGGAATCCCCATAAACCCAAAGCCTGGCAATTGAAATAACCTGGAATGTCCCATGTTTTCTGCCAATTTAGGAGAGGCCCAGCCGTTCCTTTGCCAACAGCAGCGCAACGGCCACGTGGACCGGCGACAGCTTTCCGGCGGACAGCTCGGCGTAGACCTCCCCCATGGGGCGGGTAACAACGGCAACTTCCTCGAATGGGTCCAGATGCTGTTCCGAGACGCGGCGGCAGCCGGTCGCGAGGAAAACGTGCAACAGGTTGTCGCAGAAGGCGGGAAAGGGGTGGAGCGATGCCAGGGACTGCCAGGACCGGGCGCCGTAGCCCGTTTCCTCCAAAAACTCCCGCTGCGCCGCCGCAAGGGGAGATTCTCCAGGCTCGATGGCGCCCCCCGGCGTTTCCAGCGAAAACTTTCCCATGCCGAAGCGGAACTGGCGCACCAGGATCAGCCGTTCGCCATCTTCATCCACGGGAACAATCTGCACCCAGCTGGGCATGTGGCAGCGATAAAAATTTCCCTCCCGGCCGGAGCGCATCTGGCGCCAGCGTTCCCGGTCCATCGCCAGCAGGGGCAATCCGTCCCACAGCCTTTGGCCGGCAAGCCTCTCCCACGGGGCCAGTTCGCCATCCGCACCATCCACCTCCGCCATGCCATCCTTCTCCCGCACGGGAAGCCGGAAGGCAAGGAGAAGCGAAAAAAAATTTCGCAAAACGGAGAAAAAATTGGACAAACCCTCCCTGCGGGATAGCCTGGCCCAGGAGTTTTACGATGGTGCCTTTCACGAATTTTCCTAACACTCCCGTGCCCGTGCCCGTCCGCAATTCGAACGACCAATCGGAAAAAGAATTTCACGTATACGATCTCTCAACTCATGGCGCAGTCCTCCCGTCCCTAAGGCAAATTTTAGAGGGGATTAAAAAAGGAATCTTTGAAATGGATGGCCTGAAAATCCTCGCAGAAACATTTTTAACCAAGGAAGAGACTCCACTTTTTATGCAGGGGATCGAAAGCGCAGAATCAGATCATTTAATCAAGCTGCAGAACACTCTGGAGAACAAAATTTCTGAACAAATTAATCTTCTGGCGAATGGGGAGAAATATGCTAAGAAAACGGACGATTCCAAGCGCAAAATGACCACCCTGGAGTGGTTGAAATCCACTCCAATCTACGAAACGCTTTGCAGGCTTTTCCGGCGTTTTTTTTTCCTGGCAAATTTTTGTCCCCACGCCAAACTGGCAAAGGTTCTATATGACAGAACCGGATGCAATGGGACGGTCTATAAAATTCCCGGCGACGGCAATTGCATGCTCTATGCCATGAATACGCTGCTCCTGGCAAAGAGCAAAAATAAATCCATGGCAGATTTTACCTACGGCGACTTTACCGAGGTATGCAACATGGCCGCGGAGAACCGAAAGGTTTTGGCACAGCAACAATCCAATGTGAAACGGGGCCAATTTGGCACCTGCCTATGTGCACAGGACCTCGCACCATGCGCCAAGGCGATAGGCCGGGATATTCCAATTATCTATTTCGATTCTCAAATTCCCGACACTGAGATGTACTACCTTTGCACGAAGGAGGGCACATGCCAAATATCCACAACTCGTGAATTTGACCTTGATCGCTTTAAGGAGGCCGCTAAGGAAATTGGAGGCGCCCTCCTCCTGGTCGACCACCACGCGCGCTGCTATGTGGGAGATGTTGAAAATATTATACCAATCTTCTACGAACCAGATTCCGCACAAAATATAACGGACGATGAGGAGGACGATATGATGTTCATCAGCATGGAGCGCGCGGAAAAAGTGAAGTCAAACCGGGATCCCGATGCCGGGAACAGCTAAACATGGTTACAAAGTAAGGGGAGGTCAAATTTCCCCAATTCCGCGTGGAGATGCCAGCGGAACGGATGCGCGAGGCCTAAAATTTCGCATATGCCCGAAGATTGCCCCATGCTATTTCAATTTCCGAGATGAACTTTGCCCGTTCTTCGATCACAAGCACCAGATTACGCACAACTGGATCTGAGCCGGTAAAAATTTTCAGAAGTTCTTCGGGGGAAAGGCGTCCCCAAAGTAAAGTAAGAGCACCGCTCAGAAAAAAAATTTCATCGTCACCTAGACTTCGACGCCAGCAGAACAGGTTTCCGTAGAGGGAAAGCTGATTTCCTAAATCCGTACAAATTGCATATGTCAATAAATTGCGGGAAAGCAGTTTAAATATGTCTAGAACAGTATCGTATAAATCCGCTGCTCCTATTTTATCAAAATTCATCAATATGCGGTTCAAGACCATTACAACATCGTTCTCTTGCACGGGTGATTTCGAAAAAATTTTCACTTCACCCTCGCTTAGAAAGGGAATTTTTGCGGCGACGGCGCAAATTTTTTTCCTTAGTTCAATCATCCTTCTTTCTTCGGGCATGGCGTCGATGTTTTCCCAGCAAATTTCACGATTCTCTTCCCTAACCTCAGTTTCTTCCCTAACCTCAGTTTCTTCCCCAATCCCAGTTCCTACGCCATTGGCAAATTCTTCCGCAATATTCTCTTCCCCGGCACCCTTCTTCCCATCCCTGGCACGGCGGCGGAAAATCGCAAAGACGAGCAGGCCCGAGAGCACCGCGCAGCCGCAGCCAATGGCCACCGGCCACAGGACGGCAAGCGAAACGGCGGTGGTCGCGAAAAAAAGAACCACCGCCACCACGATGCCAAGCAGGGCCAAGGCCGTGACGACGAGCGGAATGGCCTGTCCCAGGGTTTCCATCGCGCGGGCACGGCCCGTCGAAGTCAACTTCACACCGGACAAGGGCACAATCGATAGAAATAGGACGCAAGGGAAAGGACAAGCCTTTACTCCGATGGAAAAACTCCCGGTTTTGGAATTTATCGACGGCTGAAAGAAAAAGTCGGCGAAGATTTTTCGCGGCTCCGCCTCTGGTCAACGGCCAAGGCAGTGGTGGCGGTCGGGATTGTGGCCCTCAACCTGGGATTTTGAGTTTTTCCATCGGAGTATCCCGTGGAATGTCCGCGAAGTATCCGGGAAGTATTCGTGGAATAGCCGTGGAGCGGCCACGGAGCAGCCACGGAATAGCCACGGAATAGCCACGGAGCGTGGTGGGCCCTGGTGGATTCGAACCGCCGGCCAAGGGATTATGAGTCCCCTGCTCTTACCGCTGAGCTAAGGGCCCACGGCACTACAATGGCCGGCCGGGATCCGGAGACAAGGCGGAAGTGTGGCAAAATTCGTCCGCGGCACAGCCGGCTCCCCCGTCCTCCCCCCGCATTTCCCGGTGGACCAGGGCGGAAAAGCTATCCTGCGGGGATCGGCCCCCGTGGAGGATGGCGCAAATTTCATCGAGAATGGGACAGGAAATGGAACGGCCGTGGCAGATTCCGTGGAAGCCGGCCGCGGCCCGATAGCCCTCCACGGTAATCTTTTCCGCCGCTAAAATTTTTTCCGCGCTTTCCCCCCGGCCGATGCGCTCCCCGAAGCTGCGGTTACGGCTCCAGCGCCCCTCGGCCGTGGCGAGGAAATCCCCCAACCCGCTGAGGCCAAAGAAAGTTTCCCTTCTGCCGCCAAGGGCCTCGCCGATGCGGGCCATTTCCCAGAGCATGCGGGTAAACAGCGCGGCGCGGCCGTTATCCCCCGGATTTTGCGCCGATGCGATGCCCATGCCGATGGCGTAGGGATTCTTCAGGCAGCCAGCCAGCTCCACGCCCCGCACGTCGTCGGTGCGGTAGAGGCGGAATTGGGGGGAGTGGATCCAGGACTGCAGCTCCAGCAGGTGATCGCTCCGGGAGGCGAGGACGGCGGAGGTCGGCAGGCCACGGGCAACGTCCAGCGCGTGGGTGGGACCGGAAAGCACGGCGGTCGCCCAGCCGGGAAGCAGCTCCTCCACCTCGAGCAGCGGAAGGCGCAGGGTTTCCGGAATCAGTCCCTTGCAGAGGGTAATGAGCGGGGGAGGGGTCCGCCCGGCCAGGGAAACGGCGGCAATGCGCTGGCAGAACTCCCGGACCCCGGCGGAGGGACAGGCGAGGAAGGCAAAGTCCACGGCGGACAGGATGGAAAAGGACGGCTCCACGCGCAAATTTTCCGGAAAGCCAATGTCCGGCAGGTACTCCCCGTTGGACCGCTCCCGCCCCATGCGCTCCGCGTGGGCATCGTCGCGGGGAACAAGAAATACGGCGAAGCCGCGGCGGGCCATGTGGAGGGCCACGGCGGTCCCCCAGGCTCCCGCCCCGAGGACGGCACATTTTCCCCTTGCGCTCCCGGACAACATGAACCAGGGTCATAGCCGTGCGGCGCCGTCCCCGCAAGTCCCCATTGCAGGAAAAAGTAGCACCGGTCGTGGCCAGGTTGGAAAATTGGGCCCATCCATCCCGGAGCTGCAGCCGGCCCATCGCCCCAAATCCACCCGCCCTCCGCCAGCGGTCCGCCGTCGAAAAGGGCCGCTCCTTCCTTCCCTGCACCTTCGGCAAAAATGACGTCCACCGGCGCCGGCCCATTCTCTGCCGAATTCTTTTCTTTGCCACGCTGGCGCTGCTCCTGGTCCGCACCGCGGCGGCGGCAATGGCAGCCCGCCGCCTGCTGGGCCGCTAGGGTAAGGACCCGTAAACGGTTGACGGTGGGGCTGCGCCCCCCTCCAGCCCCCCCGCGGCGTGGCGCCGCCACGGCACCGATGGCTTGAGGGAAGCAAAGCATGGCGAAGCTGGGAACAGCGCCCACAAAAGGCCCCGGCCGGCCGGGAGGCCGGGAGGTCTGGAGGTCCCAAAGCAAAGGGGACTGCCGCGCCCATTTGCCAATCCCCCGCCCACGGAGTGCCGCAGCATCGATAATCGGGGGAAGCGAATCTGGGGGCCGGGCCCCCAAATGGGCCCGGCCGGCCCTCGAGGCCCCGGCCGGCCTTGGAGGCCCCAGCAATTTGTATTGCCCTGGACATTCCCCGGCGCCAGAAGGGGGCCATGGAATACAGCATGGAACGGCTGCTGGAGCTGTTGCATCCCACGGCCGTCCTGGGACACTTTGCGGGCACAATTCGGGGAGTTGCCTCCCTGGAACTGGCCAGGGAAGGAGATCTGGCCTTTCTGGATAGCCGTCGCTACGCGGCCCGGGTGGCGGAAAGCCGGGCATCGATCCTGCTGCTGCCGGAGTCGTTTGCGGAAAAGCCCCGGCCCGGGGTGGCCCACTTCCTGCTGCCGAACCCGTCCCAGGCCATGAACCTCTTCTGCATGGAATTGGAGCGCGGGCAAAGTCGGCCAATGGCGGCGGGAATCCATCCAACGGCCATCGTCGACGCCGACGCCACCGTCCATCCCAGCGCCACCGTCGGCCCCTACTGCACAATCGACGGCGAGACCCGCATCGGCGCCAACGCCGTCGTCCAGTCCCACTGCACCATTGGCCCCCGCTGCCACATCGGAGAGTCCGCCCGGCTCCACCCGCGGGTATGCCTCTACCAGGACGTGGAGGTGGGAGCACGCTGCGTCATCCACAGCGGCGCGGTCATCGGCAAGGACGGCTACGGCTATGCGTCCGAGGGGGATAGGCTCTACAAGCTAGCCCACGTCGGCCGGGTGGTGCTGGAAGAGGACGTGGAGGTGGGCGCCAACTGCACCATCGACCGGGCTCGATTTTCCGAAACCCGCATCGGCAGCGGCACGAAGATGGACAACCTCGTGCACATCGGCCACAACGTGACCCTGGGCAAGAACTGCGCCATCGTGGCCCAGGTTGGCATCGCCGGCAGCACCCGTCTGGGCGATTCCGTGGCACTGGGCGGCCAGGTCGGGATCGCGGGCCACATTTCCATCGGCGCCGGCAGCATGGTCGCGGCCCAGGCGGGGGTGACGGGCAACCTGCCGCCGGGAAGCATCGTCCGGGGCACTCCCGCCATGCCGCTGGCCCTCGCAAATCGCTACTTTGTCCTGCGCAAGCGTGTGCCGGAACTGTTCCGCCGCGTGGAATTTTTGGAAAAAAATCTTCCCCGGCCGGATACGCCACCCGCCGCAGACCGGGAAGATCCAGACCCGTACGATCCCGTCGGCGACGGCCTGGACCGCTGACCCGGAATGGAAATTCCAGCCCGGCCGGCAATTTTTTACAGCACCGGTTCCAACTCGCCCACGCCACTCACGGGCACCGGGATTTCGAAAAAGATTCCCAGGAAGTGCCGCCGCTTTTTTTCTCCTCTCCCCGGGAGCTGGTTTCCCTGGGCTCGGCATGGTGCAAATTGTTTGCATCGGCTGCGCCAGCGTCGCCATCGCCATCGCCAGGGCCAGTCAGTACGCACACCAGCACGGTGTCCATGGCAATCAGGGGCCAAATTGCGCACGCTGCGAGCGGGATCAATCGGGAACGACCGCCACAGGCTCCCATGGCAAACGCCAATCCGAGAAGCGGCAGCCCCAGAGGAGCCCACGCAAAGCCAATCACCAGCAGGGGAGGAATGGCCAATAGCTCGAGAATTTTCGTAGCAGCGAAAAAAACTTTCATTCCGGTGCCAATGCCGGCATTCGCGGAGCGCACGGAAAACTCTGCGATCGACCACCGCGCCACATCGCCGTAGGTGGGCCCGCCCATGGAAGTCCCGTGTGGCAAAATCGGATCGATGGCAAGGGAAAAAACGAAGCCGGCATGCACCGGGCAAAGCGAATCCCGCCAACTCCCGTTTCAATCGGCCGGCAGATTTCCGGACCCGCCTCCCATTCCCTTGGATTCACCCCGGATTTGCCCCGGATCCACCCTGGATTTGCTCCAAATCCACCGATTAATCGGGCGCCCGGATCCGCAGGGCCCGGCAAGGCCAAAATTTTCCAACCCTCGCGACTTCGGGGCTAGGGTCAGGACCCGTAAACCCACACCCCACCGGCCCTCGAGGCCCCGGCCGGCCGGGAGGCCGGGAGGTTTCAAAGGGGGCTGCCGCGCCCCTTTGCCAATCCCCCTCCGTGGAGTGTCGCCGCCCCGGCACCGATGGCTGGGGGGAAGCGGTGCACCGCGGAGCTGGGGGCAGCGCCCCCAACCGGGCCTGGCCGGCCCTCGAGGCCGCGATGCTTCTGCTATCGCAGCGCGCAGGTCGCCCAGCGTAGCTTTTTCTTCATCAGGGCCGGCCCGCG
>JAITSI010000063.1 GCA_031287845.1 Puniceicoccales bacterium | reverse complement strand
CGACAATGTAACGCCGGCACCCCCACTCACCGTGGGACAGAAGGCCTTTGCCTTCAAGATGGCCATCGCCGCCCACGAGTGCGGCCACGCCGAACAGCGAAAATTTCTCATCGCCTGGACCGTGACCTCCCTGGTCGCGGCCGTCGCCTCCCTGCTTGTCTTTTTGTTCGTCCCATTTCCGGCGCTGATCCTGTCCTCCCTGCTGCTTTTTATCGGAATCATCGTGCTCGTGACGCCGCTGATAACCTTTGCCTACGAGGTCAATGCATCCCAGCGCGCCATCGTCAATCTCATCGCCTACCAGTACCTGACCACGGGGGGAGAGGCAAGGGAGGCGGCCCACACCCTCCAGCTGGCCGCGTCCACCTACCTGCTCAACCTCGTGATTTTTCTGTTCCAGTTCACGGCCCAGCTGCTGACGCTGCTGGCGAAGTTCCGGTCGCCGTGAGTGGCTAACTTCCCCTGCCATCCTGGCTTGACAGGTCCTGGGGCGCCGGCTCCAATGGCCGCGGGAAATTTTTTCATGGCATCACCGACGGACATTCGCAAGGGGAGGGTTCTGCTGCACGGCGGCGTGCCCCACCTGGTCACCGATATGCAGCACCGCACCCAGGGCCGGCAGGCCGGCTTCGTGCAGGTCACCATGCGCAACCTGCGCACGGGCGCTGCGACGAACACAAAAATCCGCACGACGGACAGCGTGGAATTCTGCTTCCTGGAGCGGAAGAAGTTGGAATTTTCCTACCGCGACGGGGACAGCTACCACTTCCTGGACGCGGAGAGCCTGGAGTACTTTCCCATTCCGGAGAATTTGGTGCGGGACATCCGGCTCTACCTGGTGGAGGGCAGCGGCTACGACGTGCTGTTCATCGACGGCAAGCCGTTGGGGGTGGAGCTGCCGGCGGCCGTGGAGATGCAGGTCCGCGAATCGGCCGAGGGCGTGAAGGGGGATTCCGCCTCCAACGCGCAGAAGCCGGCCACGCTGGAATCCGGCCTGGTGCTGCAGGTGCCGCTCTTCGTCAAGGCGGGGGACAGGATCCGCATCGGAACGGAAAAGGGAAATTACCTGGGCCGGGCCTGAGGAAAAATTTTTCGAAAAGACTTTACAGGGAACCGCCTCCGTGGAAGGTGGGTTTTCGGGATTTGGCGGAAAAATGGGAAATTTGAAAAAAAAGCGGCGCTTGAAGATGAACAAGCACAAGCGCAGAAAGAGGTTACACCTTTCCCGCCACAAGAAACGGACCTGGGGGATGTGAAAATCCTGGCCGCGGGGCTCTGCCCCGCGGCCTCCTCCGGCGATCGCGTCGCCGGGGATCGGGGAAAAGTTCTTGTTTCGGCGTCGGGTGGCCCTAGCATTGGGCCGTGGTGGACGGTGCCCTACTTTCTCGCCCTGGACCGGCGGCCGAAGTTCCGGCCGAATGGGAGGACGGGGCGCTGGCAACGGCGGCCCAGGCGGGAAGCGTGGCGGCATTCGATGCGCTGGCCCGCCGGCACCGGGCGCGCCTGATGGGGATGCTCTACCACCTGACCGGAAACCGCGAGGACGCCGCCGACCTCTGCCAGGATGCCCTGATCCGCGCCTTTTGCCACATCCGCAGCTTCGGCGGCCGGTCCCAGTTCTACACCTGGCTCTACCGCATCGCCGTCAACCTGGCCCTGGAGCAGATGCGGCGGGGCCGGCTGCGCAGGTTCTGCAGCCTGGAGCGGCTGGCGGCGGCGGCGGAGTCGGACGGCGCGGTGCTGGCGCTCGCGTCGCGGCTGAAAACGGACCGGGCATTGCTCATGAAGGAGCTCCAGCAGCAGATCAACGGGGCACTGCAGGCACTGCCGCCCAAGCAGCGGGCGGTGGTGGTGCTGGCGGAGGTGGAGGGCCTGCCCGCCGGCGAAATTGGGCAAATTCTCGGCTGTTCCGAGGGGACGGTGCGGTCCAGGTTGCACTACGCCCGGGAGCGGCTCAAAGAATTGCTGCATCACTATTTGGAAGGTTGACCATGGAACCCGATGCCGATGAACGCCTGGGGCAATTGCTCCGCTGGAAGCGCTGGGAGCAGCCGGATGCCGCGTTCTGGGAACGCTTCGACGCCACGTTCCAGGAAAAACGGCTCCGCTCCCTGGCGCGGGAGGGATGGGGCGGTTGGCTGCTCCGCCTGTTGCGCGGGCCCGGCCGGCCGGCACTTGCCGCCGCTGGCCTGCTCTGCGCCGTTACCCTGCTCACCCTTCCCCCCAGGCCGGAGGGAATTGCCGCGGCCGTGCCCCGGGAGACGGAATTCCTGCTGCTCACCCAGGAAGGGCCGGCGGGGGCCGTGGAGGAGGAAATCTTCGACGAGGGGGACGACGGGTTCTGCTACGTTTCCCAGGCCGTCCCATGGACCGGGGCCGCCGTCCTCAGCGCCTACCACTTCTAGGTTCCCATGGCTTGGCCTTTCCGCTCCCTGCCGCTGCTCTGCCTGGCCCTGTTTCCGTCCTCGGCCTCCGCCATGCCGGCAACTTCGCTGCTCCAGTCCCTGGAATCGGCGGCCCAGCTCTTTGCCGCCCACCGCGATGCGGTTGTGCGGGTGCTCTGCCTCTTCCACCGGGAGGATGGGACGGCGGTGGCGCGCATGGGGTCCGGATTTTTCTTCGACGGGGATGGCCACGTGGCCACCACGGCCGGCGCCATCGACGGGGCCGAGGAAATTTTCGTCAGCTACGGCCACCGCTCCAGCCGTGCCCACGCCATCGGCTCGGACGCGGAGACCCGGGTGGCGGTCCTGGCCCTGGATGAGGCATCCCCGCCCTACCCCTGCCTTTCCCTGGGGGAGGGAATGGAGCTTCCCCCTCCCCTGACCCCCCTGCTGGCCATCGCCTGCGAAATCGGCCTGGATCCCGCACCATCCCTTGGCATCGTCCAGGCGGAGCAAATTTGCCATGGCGGCAACAGCTTCGCCACCAGCCTCATACGCTCTTCTCTCCCCTCAAACGCCGGCGCCCCCGGCTCCCCTGTCTTCGACCTGCGGGGCAATTTCGTTGGCATGCTCATGGCATCCATTCCCCAGGTCGACGGCAGTTTTCTTTTCCCGGCCCGCGCCCTGCGGCGGGTGCTGCGGGACATTCTCCCCTACGGTTCCGTGCACCATGCCTATGCGGGCCTCGACACCCGCCTGGAACGGGACGAGGAGGGAGATTTTTTTGCCATCGTCCAGGCCGTCGTTCCCCATTCTCCCGCCGCGGAGGCAAATCTCTGCCCCGGTGACCGCATCCTTGCCATCGACGACGTTCCCATCCGCGGACCGGCCGAGCTGTGCGACGCCGTTTTCTTCGCGCTCCCCGGCGCTCCCCTTTCCTTGAAAATTCAGCGGGGAGGGGACATTTTCCGCGTCGCCCTGCGCATGGCCATCCGCCGCTGGGACGGCCAGGGGGCGGAATAGGGCAGGGAACAATTTTTCTTGCCACCCACGGCCGGCCCGGCTAGGACCGTCGCCCTGTGGTGCCGGGCCTGTTCGTCACGCTGGAGGGCTCGGAGGGGACGGGCAAGTCGACCAACGCCATTCTCCTGGAGCGGTTTCTGCGCTCGCGCGGCCTGTCGGTCCTTGCCCTGCGCGAACCGGGCGGAACGGCCCTCGGCGAGGAAATTCGCCACCTGCTCAAGCGGACGGACCTGCCGGTTCCCCCCTGCGCGGAGGGCGAGCTGCTGCTCTTCCTGGCAAGCCGGGCCCAGCTGGTGCGGGAACGCATCCAACCGGCCCTGGACCAGGGAATTAGCGTAATTTGCGACCGCTACTTCGATTCCACGCTGGCCTACCAGGGGGGGGCCCGCTCCCTGGACCTGGAAACCGTGAAAACCCTCAACCGCTTCGCCGCCGGCGGCTGCATTCCCGACCTGACCTTCCTGCTGGACCTGCCGCCCGAGGTGGGCCTGCGGCGCATTGCCAGGCGCCTGGGCCGGGGAAGGGATCGCATGGAGAGGGAATCCCTGGAATTTTTTCAGCGGGTGCGGCAGAGCTACCTGTCCCTGGCCGCCGCGGAGCCGGAGCGGTTCCACCGGGTGGATGCGGACCAATCCCCGGTGGCCGTCCAAAGGGAATTGCGCAGAGTTTTGGAAAAACGTCTGGCCAGGCCGGATGCCGGCCCGGATCGGATCGTCCGGTTCCCGGCACCGCCCGCCGGCGGAAAAGTTCTTCCACCGGAATAAAAATCTACTTTTGCCCCCCGGCGCGCTTCGCGCGCCGGGGGGTGGGGGGGCGGGGAGGTGAGGGCCGGCCGGGCCACGGGATCCGGCCGGGCCGTCAGTTGTAGTTGCTAAAAAGGTCGGCCTCGTCGAAGAGTCCCAGCAGGTCATCGTCCGATGCGGGTGACCTGGGAGCGGGAACCGGTGCCGGTGCCGCCCGGGACACCTCCTTCCGCGCTGGGGTTGGCGTTGCCGGTGCCACCTTGCCCGCCGGCAGGATCAAAATTTGGCCCTCGCGGATGCGGTTCGGTTCGGCGATGGCGTTCAGCGAGCAGAGTTCCCGCACGCTGGTTCCGCAGGCGCCGGCGATGGAGGAGAGCGTGTCCCCGCGCCGCACCGTGTAGCTTGCCCCGCCGCTGCCCCGCGCCGCCGCTGCGGCCGTCACCGTTGCCTGGGCCGGCACCATCAGCCGCTGGCCCACGTAGAGCCCATCGCCCACCAGGTCATTGGCCTGGCGAATGTCCGCAACGGAGCAGCCCCAGGAGCGGGAAAGGCTGGAAAGGGTCTCGCCGCGCTGCACCGTGTGCGGCTCCCGGCCCTGCGGCAGCGTGGGCCGTACGGGAATGCGCAGCTCCTGGCCCACGCGCAGAATGTCCTCCTTCGCCAGGCCATTCGCCTCCAGCAGGCTTTCCAGCGACACGCCATGGGTCTTGGCGATGCGCCAGAGGCTGTCCCCGCGCACGACGCTGTGGGTTTCATAGGTCGGCGGAACCAGCCGCCGCGGCCGGGCAATGGGCCGCTCCGCCGCCAGGTCCCCATCCCCCAGCAGATCGGCCCGCGTGTAGGTGGAGGGAGGCCGCGTTGTCCGGTGCGATCCGCTAAAAAGTCCCGCGCAGCCCCCCAGGAGCAGGAGCAGGCCGGGCAGGAGGATAAAGCGCAATTTCCCCAAAGCATCCATGGTATAGGGGTCCCATTACAGCACCGGCCGCCGCCGGCGCAATCCAAATTGCCCATTTTTACGAAATTTCACTCCAGGAGCCGGGCCACGCCGCCGTCGAACCAGCGGCCCCGCTCGGCATAGCCGGCAAAGGAGTCAAAGCTGGCAAAGCCGGGGCTGAACAGTGCCACCGCTGGGCCACAGCTCCCCGGGCCCCGGGCCAGGGAGCGGAGCAGGGGAAATAGCTCTTCCCCATCGGCCAGGAGGGTGGCCTTCTGCGGCCCGGCCAGCTCGGCAATCCGCTCGCCCACGCCGCCGAAGCACAGCACCCGGTCAACGGCCCGGACGATGGGCAAAAAATTTTCCCAGCTTTCCCCCTTGGGGCTGCCGCAGCTAATCCACAGCAGCTGCGATCCCGGCCGCGCCACGTGCTCCAGTGCCCGCCGAACCGCCAGGGAGCTGGTCGCCTTGGAATCGTTCCACAGCTCCAGATTTCCCACGACGGTCGGACGGAATAGGCGGTAGGGGGGAGGGCAAAATTCCTCCAGCGCAGCTCCGATGGCCGGCCCGTCCAGGCCAATGGCGAGGGCCAGGGCACGAACCAGGGAAAAATTTTCCCGCTGGTGGGCCAGGGCCAGGGCGTCGCAGTGGCGGGCTCCCTCCCAGCGGGGGCAGACGCGGACCGGGTGGGGCAGAACCCGTCCGAAGCGCCGGGCCTGGTCCGGGATGCCCTCCCCGACGAATGCCGCGCCCCGGCACAGTTCCAATAGCCGCCACTTGGACAGGAAGTAATCCTCCGGGGTGGGGTGCACGTCGCCGTGGTTTTCGCCAAAGTTTGTCCAGAGTACATGGTCCGGGGAAAAGTATTGCAACCCATTGGCCTGGAAGGAGCTAACCTCGCACAGATTCCAGCGGCCCGGATCGGCGCCGAGCTCGCCGATGGCGGAGGTGAGGGCGCGGCCCAGGTTGCCGGTGAGGGAGTGGCGCTGTCCCGCGTGGCCAAGGACAGCGGACAGCATGGTAACCGTGGAGGTCTTGCCGGCGGTGCCGGTCACGGCAATTGTCGGATTGGAAAGGAACAGCTGCGCCAGGTCCAGCTCGCCCAGGCAGAGGCAGCCCAGCTCCCGGGCCCGGTTCAGCCAGGGCGAGTGGAGCAGGCCCGGGCTGTGAACCACGACCTCGGACCCGTCCGGCGCAAAGGTCGACTCCAGGGCAATGTCCCCGCCGCCGGCCATGGGATTTTGGTCGTAGGCGGTGAAGGCGATGCCATGCCCCTGGAAAAATTTCGCCACGGCACAGCCCGTTAGCCCCAGGCCGAGAATGGCAATGGGCCGCCCGGCGGCCAGATCGGAAAAATTAGGATAGCGCCCGGCCATGGAATAGGACTAGCACCGCCGGAACCACCTGTCAAAGGCCTCCAGGCCGTCCGGGGGCCTCGAGGGCCGGCCGGGCCCATTTGGGGGCCTTGCCCCCAGCTCCGCTTCCCCCGATTATCGATGCTACGGCACTCCGTGGGCGGGGGATTGGCAAAGGGGCGCGGCAGCCCCCTTTGAAAAAACCTCCCGGCCTCCCGGCCCTTTTGGGGGCCGTGTCCCAGCTTCGCTTCCCCCGGGCATCGATGCAGCGACACTCCGTGGGGGGCTGGAAGGGGCGCAGCCCCGCCGTCAATCTCGATGCTAGAATGTGGGCAGCCTGGCTTCCTCGCCGGCCAGCAGAAAGCGGCGCAGGTGGGGCAGGATGAACTCGTATTCGCCCTCCAGCACCTGGCGGCCGATGCCGGCCAGCTCGTGGACCTTGGCAAAATCCAGCTCCGATTTCCACTTTTCCAGGGTGGGGTGGCCAAAAATCCGGTCCGCCGTTCCCCAGAAGGCCATGGCCTTTTTCGCGGATAGGAGATAGAGCTTCTGCTGCAATTCCTTGAGCCAGGCATTCTGGGTGGAGCAGGCGGAAAAAAAGCGAAACGTGGGGGCGCGGTCACGCCAGCCGCCGTAGGGAAAGCGGTAGCCGCGGCGGATGCGGGGATGGGGATGGGACGCGGCGGCCACGCGGCGGACGGGAAGGTTCAGTCCCTGGACCAGCCACCTGCCCAGCAGGGGAATGTGGCACAGCGCCTCGTCGGAGGATGGGGGCGTTCCCGCGAAGCAGTTGGCGTTGAGTAGCACGATGCGCTTGACCCGCTCCGGCCAGCGCAGGGCGGCAACCATGCCCGGCAGAGCGCCCCAGCCGTGGAGGACGAGGTGGAAGCGGCCCACGTTGAGCCGGGTGCAGAATGCCAAAATGTTATCCGCCAGGGAACGCGGGGAATAGGCAACGCCGGCGGGCTTGTCGGAGAGGCCAAAGCCGATGAAGTCGGGGGCCACACAGCGGAAGCTGCCGGAAAGGTCCTGGATGAGCTGGCGGAAGTGGAAGGACCAGGATGGGATGTCGTGGAGCAGCAGGACCAGACTTCCCTTGCCCTCGTCCACGTAGTGCATGGCGCTGCCTCCCTCCAGCCGGACGAAGCGGTCCGCAAATGGGTAGTCGCCGCGGAGGAACTTTGGCAGGATCGGGTCCATGGGAAAGTGTCAGCCGGCCACCTGGCCAATGGAAAGGAGCAGCTCCCGGAATGGCGCAGTGGAAGGGTCGAAGGGCTGGCCGCCGCGGATGCGGGAAAAGTCGATGAGCGCCAGCTGGCCGCCCATTTCCCTGTCCCGGCCCACCACGCCCGATCCACCGAGGAAGGCGTGGCCAACGGCCAGTTGGACCGTGTCCCGGATCAGCTGCAGGTCCTCGGCGTTGGGGGCGGAGGAGCGGGCAAAGTAGCCGCTCTTCTGGACCAGCAGCTTTTCGGCGCCGATGTCCCTGGCCAGCCGTTCCCCGAGCCACTGGCCCAGGTTGACCCGGTCCAGCTGCACGTGGCCAAAGGCATCGCGGGGAACTGTTCTGCCCTCCCGTTCCATTTCTCCTAGAACGGTTGTTACGCCGGCGCCCTCGCTCACGAAGATGTTCACATTTCCCACCGCCGCCATTACCCTTGCCAGCCGCTCCCCCTCGCGGGCAATGTCCAATTCCAGCTCGGGCAGGTACACGCCGTGCAGGTCCCAGCGCTCCCGGGACAGGCCAATCGATGCCAGCAGTTGCTGCCGGTCCAGCCAGCTGCGGTAGCGGAGTGCGGCCTCGGCGGTGAGCCAGCCGCAGTTGCGGCCCATGACCTCGTGGACGACGAGCATGTGCGGGTTTGTGGTGCACTCGTTCACGGCATGGGTAAAAAATTTCGCACTTTCCTCCGCCGCCGTGGCCGCCCCCAGGGTCTGGACGATGGGATGGATGTCATTGTCGACGGTCTTGGGCAGGCCGATGACCGCCATGGGGTGTCCTTCCCTTGCCAGCCGCTCTGCCAGGCCCGCCGCAACTGCGCTGGTGTCGTCGCCTCCGATGGTGTGGAGCACGTCGATGCCGTCCGCCGCCAGCCGCTCCGCCGCCACCGCCTGCGGGTCCTGGCCCTCCTCCACCAGCCGCCGCCGCAGGCAGTCGCTTTGGTTTTCCAGCTTGACCCGGCTATTTCCCAGCACACTGCCGCCGAAGTAGAGCAGCCGGTCCGCGCAGCGGCGCATTTCCCCGGTCACGGCAAAGGAATCTCCCCGCAGCAGGCCCGCGTAGCCGAAGCGGTAGCAGCGAATTTCCACGGCCGGGTCCCGCTGGCCATAGGCGGCGATGAGGGAGCCAACCGCCGCCGAGAGACAGGGCGCAATGCCGCCCGCCGTCAAAATTCCCACGCGCCGAATCCGCATGGCGCCCATTGAAAGTAATTTTACCGAACTTTCCAGCGCTTTTTTCCGCTGACAGCCCATTTTCCGCGGCCTAGAAGAAGGTCCGTGTCCTTGCCCTGCTACGTCTGGCGCCGCTGGCTGGGTCCGCTGGCCATCGCCACCCTGGCCATCCTCGGCATCCTATTTTTGGAAACCCTCCACGGCGCCGTCCCGGACTGGCTCCAGAGAAAGACTCCCGCCGGGACGGTCCTGGCCTACCATCTGCTGCTTCTCCCCGGCCGGCTCCCCATCGCCTTCCCCGCCGCCGTCTTCGTGGCGTCCCTATTTACCCTCGGCCGCCTATGCCAGGGCCGGGAAATTCTCGCCATGCGGGCCGCAGGACTTTCCCCCTGGGCCATCGTCCGCTGGATCCGCTGGAGCACGCTGGCCATCGCCGCCGCACTGCTCCTCCTCCACTGCTTTCCCATTGCCCTGGCCGAGGACCGGGCCAGCGCCATCTGGGAGGCAACCCACGGCCCATCCCTCTCCCATCCCATCGCCTACGACGGCCACCGGGGCAGGCTCTGGCTGCTGGGTCAACTGGACGGCAACGGCGCCACCTCCGCCTTCGTCGTGGAAATGGACCCGGCCACGGGCCCGCGCCACATCCGGGCGGAGCGGGCCAGCTTCCGCAACGGCACCTGGAGCTTTTTCCAGGTCTGGGAGCGGGACGGCTCGGCCATCCTCTCCGGCCGGCAGCCTCCCTTTTTTGCGGAAAAAATTTACCCCACCCTCGTGGAGACTCCCCGGGAAATGCGCCTCGCCCAGCGCCGCGTCCGGGACCTCTCCTTCCGGGACCTGCGCCACCTGCTCCGCCCCATTCCCCCCGGCGATGCGGCGCGAATTCCCTACGCCCTCCGCCTCCATTCCCTCGCGGCCGGCTGCGCCAGCGTTCCCGTTGCCCTCCTCTGCGCCCTCCCCTTTACCCTGGCGGGAGCGCCGCGCCGCGGCTCCCTGCTTGCCGCATCCCAGGCAACGGCCTGCCTATTCGCATTTTTTCTCCTCAATGGCCTGTGCCAGGTGCTGGGCCTCGGCCGCGCCATGCCACCCGCCGTCGCAGCCTGGCTTCCCAATGCCCTGGCCGGCGCTACGGCACTATACTTCTTCCACCGCAGGACCTAACACCTAGGATCGGGGCCAGATCCCGCCAAACCCGGGCCGCCGGTTGACGGTGGGGCTGCGCCCCTCTGGGAGGTTGCAAAGGGGGCTGCCGCGCCCCTTTGCCAATCCCCCGCCCACGGAGTGCCGTACCGTCCGGCGCGCAATGCGCTATCATCCCTCGCTTCGCTCGGGACGCCGGCCGGACGGGCGCTA
>JAITSI010000096.1 GCA_031287845.1 Puniceicoccales bacterium | reverse complement strand
GGGCCCGGAGATCCGACCGGAGAAAACGGCCCGGGAAACGCCAAATCCCGGACGACCCCGGACGGCCCTGACGGCCCCAAAAAAATCGGCCGCCGGCACCCAATCCCGGTCCCCATGCGCCGGAATGGGCCGCTGGCACCCCCACGGGGAATCGAACCCCGATTGCCGGAATGAGAATCCGGCGTCCTGACCGTTAGACGATGAGGGCCCGGAGCGACGGTGCAGGGGAGAGGGACGGAAAACAAGGAAAAGTTATTAACAATCCGATGTCAATAACACGTCAATAGTTTGTGAATAAAAAAATTGCTGACAAGTTATCGACCGAGTTATTAACAGAGTCGCCGACCCCGGAGACGGCTCTGGGAGCGGGCTGACGGAAGTTATCGACTTATTGACCGAGCATAATAATATGATAACTATGCATATCCGTCCTCATTATAGGAGGGCGGCAAGCCGCCGCCAAGGAAAATCTTTTCCCGGGAAAAAATTTTTTTCCCTTCCCCGCCCTTGACTCCGTCCCCGATTCCCCTTCCCTGCCGGCCAGGCTTTCGTAGTTCAAAGGACAGAACCGCGGTTTCCTAAACCGCCGATCCCGGTTCGAGTCCGGGCGAAGGCGCCAGAGCCATGCCATGGACAGCCACTGCCACATCGATTTCTGGGAGGCCGAGGAACGCGTTTCCCTGCTCCAGCGGGCCTGGGAGGCAGGACTGCGCATTCTGGTCACCATCGCCGTCTCCCTGCCCCGGCTGGACGTCCTACGCCAGCTGTGCCGGAACTGGCCCCAGCGCATCTTCCACAGCGTGGGAATCCATCCCCTGAAACTTCCCCCATCGACGGATTCCCTGGCCAAGGAGCTGGAGGGCGCACTGGAAACCGCAAGGCCGCTGGCCCTGGGGGAGACCGGCCTGGATTTTTCCAAACTCTCCCCTCGGAAGCACGCCTCGGAAGCAGAACGGCAGCGGACAGCCCTCGCGGCCCACATCGCCGTGGCAAAGGCGGCAAATTTGCCCCTGGTGCTCCACTGCCGGGATAGGTCAGGAGAAACGGCGGCCTGGAAGGAGCTAAACCGGCAACTGGATGGGCAAAACTTCCCTCCGGAGCGGGCACTGCTCCACTGCTTCTCCTACTCCCCGGAGCAGCTGCACCACTGGCAGGGAAAAGGGGCTTGGGTCTCCTTCGCCGGCAACGTCACCCGCTCGGCTTCCATCGCCGATGCCTGCCGGGCCAGCGAAGAAGGGCAAATGCTCTTCGAGACGGACGCCCCGTTCCTACTCCCCGAGCCCCTGCGCGGCGAAGATCCCAACCGGCGCAATGAACCGGCGTTCCTGGCCCTCACCCTGGAACGGGCAGCCCAGCTGCGCTCTTCCACGGCTCAGGCCATGCGGGACCTGAGCCTGGCAAATGGCTGCCGCTTCTTTGGCCTGGAGGTGCCCCGTGGCTAGGGGATGCTGGTGGGCCTACTACGCTTGGAAACAGCTCTTTCCGAGCCGGGGCCGTGGGATCTTCCACACCCTGTTCTCGGCCCTGGCCGTTGCCCTGGCCGTTGCCGCCCTGACCGTTGTGCTGGCGGTGATGGGCGGCTTCCACGAAAAAATCTGCCGCCAGCTGCGGGAAGCGCACGGAGCCATCGCCGTCGTGGCCGACGGAGCCACGGGAGAGGCTGGGACAAGCCTAGCCGATGCGGGGATGGAATGGGAGTTGCTACGGTCCCTGCCGGGCGTGGCGGCGGTGGAGCCGTTTTGGGAACTTCCCCTGCTCCTGGAGCACCGGGGCCGCTGGGCCCTGGCCCCGGTGCGCGGCGAAGGCACGGGAGAGGAGGGCAATGGCCATGGGCTGCTCCTGGGACGGCTCCTGGCCGAGGAACTGGGGGCAAGGGTAGGGGACACGGTACGGCTCCTGGAACCGGAAGCGCTGCTGGCCGGAGGCGATGAGCTGCCATTGCCCGTGGAGGCGGACGTTGTCCGAATTCTGCCGGCGGGACGCGGCGGCTGGGGGGATGGTGGAGCCCGGCTTCCCCTGCGGGAGCTGCAGGAAATTGTCGGCGGAGAAGGGCACGTTGGGGGCTATGCGCTCCGCCTGCTGCGGGATCGGGATGCGCTGCCGCTGGCCACGTACCTGAACGGAGGAATCCTTCCCCCCGGGCTCCACGCCCGGACCTGGCTGGAAGCGGGCGGCGAGCTGCTGTCCATGCTGGCCCTGGAGAAGGCTGCCCTCTTCCTCTCCCTTGCCTGCGCCGTGGCCATGGCGGCGTTCTGCATGGCCAGTGCCCTGGCCATGGCCGTGGTCCAGAAAACCCAGGAAATTGGCCTGCTCCTGGCCCTCGGCTGTTCCCGGGGAAGGATTGCCCTGGCCTTCTTCCTCCAGTGCGCGGGAACCGGTGCCATCGGCCTGCTGCTGGGCTTTCCCCTGGCTGCCCTCATCCTTCGCCTGCGCGACGGATTGCTCCGCTGCCTGCTGGCCTTCTTCGGCCGGGGCGAGGAGGTCCTGGCCTTCTACGGCTTCCGCCACCTGCCGGTCTTCATCTCCTGCCGTGACCTGCTGGCCATCGCGGGCTTTTCCCTTCTGGCCACGGGCCTGGCCGGAATCATCCCCGTCCGCCGCATCCTTCGCCTAGATCCGTCCACGGCCCTGCGCCATGAGTGACCCAATTGAGCTGGCCTCGGTGCACGTGGCCCTGGGCCAAATGACCATCCTCTGCGGGGTGCAATTTGCGCTGCGCCGGGGAGAGGTGGCCGTGCTGCTGGGAGCATCCGGCTGCGGAAAAACCACCCTGCTCCACGCCCTGGGGGGATTGCTGGCTCCCACGCGGGGACGGGTCATCTGGGAGGGCCGGGACGTCTTCGCCCTGGGCCGGGAACGGGATTCCCTGCGGGGCAGGACCCTTGGCTTCGTGTTCCAGCGGCACACCCTTCTCCCGGAGCTGACGGCGCTGGAGAACGTGCAATTCCCAGGCCGGGTCCTGGGCATCGGGGAAAGCCGTGGCCGGGCGGAGGAGCTGCTGGCGGCGGTGGGCCTGGCGCAAAGGCAAAAATCCCTGCCGGCGGAGCTATCCGGGGGAGAGCAGCAGCGGGTGGCCATCGCCCGGGCGCTGCTGTGCCGACCTCCATTCCTGCTGGCCGATGAGCCGACGGGGAACCTGGACGGTGCGGCGGCGGAGCGGGTGCGGAAGCTGCTCTTTGCCCTGGCGCGGGAGAGGGGCAGCGGGCTGCTGGTGGCGACCCACGACGGCAGCTTTGCCGCGGGTGCGGACCGGGTCCTCCGCCTGGAGCGGGGACAGCTGCGGGAGGTGGGCCGGTGAAGGTTGGCATCGTGGGACTGCCCAATGCGGGGAAGAGCACGCTTTTCAACGCCCTGACCCGGTCCCGCCAGGCGCAGGTGGGTGATTACCCGTTCTGCACCATCGAGCCCAACGTGGGCGTCGTGCCCGTGCCCGACGGCCGGCTGGCGTTCCTGGCGGGGCTGGCCCATTCGGAGGCGATCATTCCGGCGGTGGTGGAGTTCGTGGACATCGCCGGCCTCGTGGCCGGGGCGAGCCGGGGCGAGGGGCTTGGCAACCGCTTCCTGGCCCGCGTGCGGGAAATGGACGCACTGGTGCACGTGGTGCGCTGCTTTGCGGGGAACGGTGGGGCCGAAGCCGGAAGCGCGCTGGGCGACGTGGAGACCGTGGCGACGGAGCTGCTGCTGGCGGACCTGGAGTCGCTGGAGGGACAGCTGGAGCGGCAGAGGAGGAGGGCGAAGGGGGGAGAGAAGGATGCGGCGAAGATCTGCGCCCTGGCGGAGCGCTTGGTGAAGCATCTGGGAAATGGCCAGGAAGCCCTCTCCCTGCCCCTAGGCGAGGGGGAAGGAGACTACCTTGGGTCGATGTGCCTCTTGACCGCAAAACCGGTCCTGTACGTCTGTAACGTGGCCGAAGCGGATCTGGCCGGGGAAAGCGGTCCGGTCCTGGCCCTGCGCCGCTACGCGGAGGGGCACGGTCCGGCGGCGGTCTGCGCGGTGAGCGCGCGGCTGGAGGAGGAGCTCGGTGACCTGGACCCGTCCGACGCGGCGCAGCTGCTGGCGGAGCTGGGCGTTGCGGACAGCGGCGTCGACCGGCTCATCCGCATGGCCTACGAGCTGCTGCGTCTGGCATCGTTCTTCACGGCCGGGGAAAAGGAGACCCGGGCCTGGACATTCCGCCGGGGCATGCGCGCCGCCGCCTGCGCCGGCGTCATCCACGGGGACTTCGAAAAAGGATTCATCCGGGCGGAGGTGGTCTCCTTTGCCGACCTGTTCCGCTTCGGATCCATGGCCGAGGCGCGGGCAGCGGGCCGCTACCGCATGGAGGGAAAGGACTACCGCTTCCAGGACGGGGACGTGGCGCTGTTCCGCTTCAGCGGGCCGGGTCGAGGGGGATGAGCTTGGCCGTGACGAAGATGAGCAGGTTGCGCTTCTGGGAGCTGGTTCCCTTGGAGCGGAAAAACTTGCCCAGCAGGGGAATGTCGCCCAGAATTGGGACCTTGTCCCGCACCTCCTTCACCTCCTCCCGGGTGAGGCCGCCCATGACCACCGTGGCGCCGTCGTCGATGGTCACCTCGGTGCGGATGCGGCGGGTGGAGAAGATGGGCTGGAAAAAGCCCGACGGGACCGTGACCGTGGCGCCGCCGGAGACGGCCACGCTGACGCCGCCGTACTCCACGAAGCCTTCAAACTCCGTCACGGACGGCTCCAGGCGGAGGCTGATGTGGCCGTCGTCCTCGACGGTCGGCGTGACCGCCATCTCCACGCCCACGTTGCGCGTTTGGAAGTTGCGCGGCGTCCCGGCGGTGATGGTGACGCCGGCGGAGGTGGAGGCGTTGAGCGAGGAGCCGCTGCCGACGGAGGACTGGATCTCGTCGTAGGCCTCCGGATAGCGGAACTCCTGGGCCACGATGATCTCCGCCGTCTTTCCCGGCAGTACCGTTAGCCGCGGCGCGCTCATCAGATCCGATCCGCTCTGCTGTTCCAGGGCGCGGAGCAGCAGTCCGGTCTGGGCACCGGAGAGCACGTTCACCAGCGGCTGGTCCAGCTGGCCCAGGTTGGCCGCGTTGGGAAACTGCGGGACCCGGTTGGGGATGGGGATGCGGTCTATGCGGGAGCCGCCCGTGGGCCAGCTGTCCAGGACAATGGAGCCGTCGGCCGTGGCGCTGCCCCGGGGGGAAAATGCCTGGACCAGGCTGCGGAGGGTGTCGCCGCTCTCCAGACCGCCGTGGCCGCCGGCAAGGGAAAGGCGCAGCTGCAGCTCCTCCAGTGCCCCCTGCTGCACCTCGATGAATTTTGCCTCAATTTCCACCTGCCGGCTTCCGGCGTAGCGGCGCAGAATGTTCTCTACGCGCTCCAGGTTGCGGCCATTCTGGGCGATGACCAGGGCGCTGCCGTCGAAGGCCAGCCCCGATCCGGCCGTGCCATGGAAGTCCACGCCGGCGTTCTGCAAAAATTCCCGCAGCAGCCGCTCCTCCCGGGCAATTTGGTCCTTCCCGTCCCCGTCCCTGCCGCGCAGGTTGGTCAGGCGCAGCACCGTTGCCCGGGAAATGGGGAAAATTTTTGTCCGCAGCCGGTTCCGTGCCGCCGAGCTCAGCACCACCGTGTCGCCGTCGATTTCCCAGTCCAGGTCCACGGCCCGGGCCAGCAGCTGCAGCGCCCGGGACAGGGTGGCGTGGGCCAGGTGCAGCGTCACGCGCCGCTCTTCCTCCGGGCCGTCCAGGAGCAGCAAATTGAAGCCTTCCCCTTCCCCCGCAGCCGCTTCCACGGAGGCGCCGATTGCTTCCACCGCCTCGGCCAGCGGCACGTCCCGCAGCGAAATTTTGGGCAGGACCAGGCTCTGCAGCCGACCCTCCGGCGGCGGGAGCCCGGCCGGGGACGGAATGGCGTCCTCCTCCTCCTCCGCCTGCCAGGCGTCGTCCACCCGGCGGAGGAGAATTTCCCTGGCCCGTTCCCGTTCCTGGTCCCGCGGGCCCGGCCGGGAAGGGATGCCGTCCGCCCCATGGCGGCCGGTCCGGTCCGCCGTGGAGAATGGAAGGGATGCGGAGCCCTTTCCGGCAGGCCGGGGCGGGGAACTCTGGCCGGTGGATGGGTAGATGCGGTGGGCGATGGCGGCATCTCCCCAGAGGGCGTCGGCGGAAAGGGGAAGGATCGGCAGCGCGCAGAGGAAAAGGAATGGCAGAAGCACGGTTCAGGAGGGGAAATTTTTCACAAAAAGTCAGCAAAAAAGCACGTCCGGCGCATTTCAGAAAAACCTGGCCGGCCGGGGAGCGGTCCGTCCCGTGCGATTGGCGACGGGGAGTTCCTTCGGAAAAAAATCATTGACAATTTCCGGCAGATTTATCAAACTGCAGGACAATCATGACGGACTCTGTGGAGGATGTCAGCAAAACGGTCGAAGATTCGCTGGGTGCGATTGACTCCGGCGCCAATTCGTCTTTCGTGAAAAGGCTAGTGACGGACCCAAAATTTGGAATCATCACATTCACCGTTGGATGTGCGTGTTTTGTCGCCATGGTTTTTGTCCTGCTCTCCGTCGGAGCAGCCTTTACCTGCATAATTTTTTTAACAGTGTCAATTCCATTGGCGGGAATTGGCACGTTGCTTGTCCTTTTAACCATTGCTCATGTGGTTTGCTGGAGCGATAACCTTTATCTCCAAGTGCCGTTTAACAAAACGACTAAAACGAAAACGGCTGACCCAGGCGCCGTTTCGTCTTTCGTGAAAAGGCTAGTGACGGACCCAAAATTTCAGGTCGTCGCATTCACCGTTGCGTTTTCGGTTTTCGTGGCGTTCGTATCTCTCCCCATAATTCTTGCCGTCCTGGTTCCCCTCGGAGTGGCCTATGCAATTGTTGTTCCAGTGATACTCCCACTGTTTGGCATTGGCGTGTTAATTGTCTTTTTAGCCATTACCTGTGCATTCTGGCTGGGCCCGTGAACCCGGTCCGCCGGTTGGCGGTGGGGCTACGCCCCATCTGATACCTCCCTGCACGGAGTGCCGTCCACATGGCGGCTGGGCCGGTCCGCCGTGGAAAGTGGAGGGTTTTTGGATTTTTCCCTGGCCGGCCGGGGAGCGGCCAGCGCCGCACGATTGGCGGCGCGGAGTTCTTTCGGAAAAAATCATTGACAATCGCAGACGAATTTGCCAAACTGTGAAATAATGACATTATCAATTGGCGAGAAAAAACTAAGTGAAGGGATTTCACTACCGGCTGTCTTCGGCGCCGGAGTAACTCTGCTAAAGAAAATAGTGACAAGTCCAAAATTTTGGATCATCGCTGGAATTACGCTCTCGGCGGTGGGTTTATTCAGCCTTTGTTGCCTTTGCCCCATTTTGGGGCTATCGATTGGTTTTGCAATTTGTTTTGCGATAGGATATGTAATGCCCTTGGTGGGCGCACTCCTTATCGCGTGTGGGATCAGTGCACTTTTGGCGGCCAGAGCAAGACGCCAGCAACTGGATCGTCTAAATTGCTGTAGAATCAA
>JAITSI010000084.1 GCA_031287845.1 Puniceicoccales bacterium | reverse complement strand
GCAAAAGCTCCACTCGGTCACGCACCGGCTGCTGGGCCAATTTGGCGGAAATCTGCGACGGAAAATATCTTTCGAGACGGTCTGAGGACGTGGCAGTCAGGACCCATAAACCAAGTCCGACGGTTGACGATGGGGCGGCGCCCCTCTGGCACTCCCCCCGCGAAATGCCGCCGCCACGGCACCGATGACTTAGGGAAGACGGAGCCTGGGGCGAGGCCCCCAAATGGGCCTGGAGGTCTCAAAGGGGGCTGCCGCGCCCCTTTGCCAATCCCCCGCCCACGGAGTGCCGCAGCATCGATAATCGGGGGAAGCGGAGCTGGGGGGCAGGGCCCCCAACCGGGCCTGGCCGGCCCCCGAGGCCCCCTTGCTTCGCTCGGGACGCCGGCCGGACGGGCGCTGCGGACGGTTCCATCCAACGCTGGCGGGCCGGCCCAACCCCAGGAGATTATAAAATATGGGGCTGGGCGATGATTCTGCTATCGCAGCGCGCAGGTCGCCCCGCGTGGCCTTTTTTCCATCAGGGCCGGCCCGCGGCACTGCCCGCTCCACCGGGCAGCGCCCGTGAGAGGCCTTTCCCCCAAGAAGTCAAGCTCCTGCACAACAGGTCCGTATCGGTCATTTTTCCAGATGGAGGCGGAGTGTGGATTTACGGAACCCGGTTCTAGCACGAAGGTGCCATCGCCGGCGTAGTAGGCGACAAAGACACCATTGCCGCCAAGTTCATTAACCGCTTCCCGCACAACCATCTATCCGCATCCGAAAACCACCCAAAAGAGAAGCCTTTTTAAGTGGAAATGACGGGGGCAGCGGTCGGAAAAAGTTTTCCGAAAAATATCTTGCGGCCCAATTCCCGTGCCGCATACCGGGACGGGTTGCCTGGCTAGCTCAATCGGTAGAGCAGTTGACTCTTAATCAATTGGTTCGGGGTTCGAGTCCCCGGCCAGGTACCAGGGTTGCCGGATTAGCTCAGCCGGTAGAGCACCCGCCTTGTAAGCGGAAGGTCGTCGGTTCGAACCCGACATCCGGCTCCCGGCCCCCGGAGCGGCCTGCGGGGCGATTCGCCGGAATGGGGAAATTTCCCTCGATTGGATCCTGATGGGATTTTGCCGTCCAAAATGCGGGCGCCTGGATCCCATTTCCTGCCGTGTCGTACCGTGGCGCTGCGTGTCCTGACCCTGACCTGTCCCGGACGAGGGATAAGGAGCTGGGCACACAGAGATAGATCCAAGACCATCCGACGGCATGGGGCTGGATGCGGAAGCGCCGGGAGCAATGATTCCGTTTTGGGCCGACCGTCCTCTAAGGCCAATGTCCATGCAATGGCGCCACAGCCCTGGGAATGCTGCGAATGTCAAAATGCGCGCAAACGGCCGCAGGACACCCTAGAACAGCCGGAACCCGCCCAAGGGCAGCTCCTATATCCTGCCCATCAGGCATACGGGACAGTTCCTGGGTCTTCTAGAGAACCTGAGCTTCTGTCCAGGAAACCTGCCCTCTATTTCCGGGACTTTGGTCATCCGGAAGAAGCCTGGGCCATCCAAGGTGCCTGGACCCCCGGGAAAGCTTTCCATCGGACAGGTTTTGACCGTCCACTCCACCGGCGACGAACTCTCCTGGAAGACGCCAGAACCATCGACCGTCCCGAACGGCTGCGGGCCATCCGCCGGGAAATCGGCCAGTGCAACGACGATCTGAACAGCGCGGGCCAGTCGCTAAGCTACTGCGCTCGAATGACAAACGACAGTAATCTTGCCAACCGGGCCCTGGACGAACAGCCGTGGGGTGTCTGTATCGCGCCAAGTTGCTGACTTCTTGGAAGAAACGTGCCCAAAAATTTTAGAAAATGATTCTCCGCGCCTGACCGATGAAGATTTAAATCTGGCATTAGCCTCGGCGGAAGGACAACCAATTTTTTATTCCGCAGATGAGGCAATTGGGCACTTAGATGAAGTCACAGCAATCAAAACACTTTGAACGAGATTATGCATACTGGATGGCAAAAAAATCCACGGGTAACGTTACGCATAAAGAAGCTTTTTGTGAATATTATACGAAATCCATTCCGCGGTATAGGGAAGTCAGAACCGCTAAAAGGCCGTACCGAGGAGTGGTCTAGGAGGATTGATGATTCCAATCGTATCATCTACCGCGTCGACAAGGATTGTGTTATTTTTCTTCGCTGCCGCGGACACTACGACGGCCATTAACAACTATCCGGAATTTCCGGATAATTTCAAAAAAAACCGGCACAGCACAGGCGTCATAGCATCGACTATTAAATCGACCTTCCCCATTGTCTGCGCGTCTCTTATCTTGGCAGTATGTGTGGTTACCTGTTTTTAAACTCTTACAAGAAACAAGGGCTTAAACTCTGGTAAATCTTGAAACACGCAACACAGACGCACCAAGATAGAACCTTGCTGCTAACTCATTGATCCACCGCCAGGTCATGTGAATTATCGGCAGGGATGGTTAATCATGTCCGTCTGACGTTGACGCTTCTCCCGCGGCCATATCCATGTACTCGCACGGCGTCTGCCCTAGCCTTACAATCTCGAGTCGTGCTTCTTTCGGATGGAGGTAGTCGTCGACTTTGTAATCGTTCACAAAATGGATATTCTGCACCCTTAGGCCAGCGGAAAACACCAAGCGTGAAGAGCCATTCGCCTTGCAGGACAACAGTTTCATCCCGGCGGAAGAAAGATGAATGGAGTACAAAATGGCGATCAAACTAGAGGACAGATCGCCCATTTTACCCAACTCCTCTAGCTTCGGGAGCAATACTTTGCCGCAAAAATATCCCTCATGGGCATAGGGAGGGGAATAGGCTTTGACCTTCGCCAGTACATCGTCGTATTGAACATTGGAAGGTGCCTTCTGCGCCCACTCCACCATCGCTGGCAGAGCACGGGCTTGAAAATCCTGCCACGATTTTTGCACGGCACCAAAGTCGGTGACGGGCGCACCACACAGCCGCACAGGACCGCTAGATTGCCCTTTTTCTGGACAAGCGCACCTAAGGTTTTTCCAATCTATTTCATAACGTCGATTCATCGCCCCTAGCTAGGCCTTCTCCGCAAAGTCCGCAAGCTTTTTTTACTCCACAGGAGAGAGCGCCATCCATCCCTGCAATGGGCCGGAATCGGCCTCTCCCGCCGTAATGGTTACGAAGGTATAGACTTCATTGTTCACTCGCCTAATTCCGAGGTGACAGGCCTCGCCTTGACCATTTACCCAATTTCTGTCGCCGATGATTCGGCTTTCCTCAATTGGAATATTCGCCAAATTTAGTTCAGCAAATGCCCGAGTGTCGATATTTTCCAGATGGCCGTCAAACGGGTTCAGCAGCGGGTTTTCATTCGCATCTGCGTCTTCTGGGAATGGCTGTGAAAAAATTGTTGCAAGCAGTCTGCTTTGCCCTGCGCCGCTTAGTGCTTGTGCCCTGTCTTGCAATGGTCGAACGGCTGTCAGAGTAAAGCCAACCCGGCCAAATTGACCAACGTCCATGTCGGCATAAATTGCATTAGCAAATTCAACCTGGTTGCCTGGAATTCCGAAATATCGGTTTTGCACATTTATGAACACTTGCGTCTGGTCCGTATCGTGGTAAACATTTTCCATGAAATTAGCGAAAAAGAGATCTGTGAGGTTACGAACA
>JAITSI010000023.1 GCA_031287845.1 Puniceicoccales bacterium | reverse complement strand
GCGCCCAGAACTTCTCTGTGAAAGCAATGGCTGCAATGGGAATGGGTCCGAAGTGGCGCCGGCCGGGGCCTCGAGGGCCGGCCAGGCCCAATTGGGGGCATTGCCCCCCGCTCCGCTTCCCCCAACTATCGATGCAACGGCACTCCGTGGGCGGGGGTTTGGCCCAGGGGCGCGGCAGCCCCCTTTGCGACCTCCCGGCCCGGTTGGGGACGCTGCCCCAGCTCCGCTTCCCCAAGGCCATCGGTGCCATGGCGACGGCATTTCGCGGGGGGGGGGCCAGGGGGGCGCAGCCCCCTTTGGAAGCTCCCGGCCTCCAGGCCGGCCGGGGCCTAGAGCGGGCAATCCTCGCCGATCCAGGTCCAGGGGAGGGAAAATTGGGCCGCCACCGCCCGGGCCAAATTTTGCACGCCAAAGATTTCCGTGGCATAGTGGCCGCAGACGTAGGCATTGATGCAATTGGCGCAGGCAAAGTCAAAAAAATGCCGCGGCGCTTCTCCGGTTAGCACGGCATCGAAGTCCCCGGTGGCCATGGAGGCGATCGTGGCACCACCGGCGCCGGAGCAGACCAGCACCCTCCGCACTTCCCCCGGGCCAAATTCCAAGCACCTTGCTCCGGGGAAATGGTGCAAAATCTGACCGCGAAACAGGTCCCGAGGCCGTTCCGCCCGGGCCAGGGGCAGGAAAAATCCCCGGTCGACGGCGACATCGCCCAGGTGCTCCAGCTGCAAAATGCGCAGCAGTGCAGCGTTATTGCCCAGCTCCCGGTGGCAGTCCAGTGGCAGGTGGGAGCTGTAGACCGCCAGGTTGGAGCCCAGCAGGGCCGCGTAGAGCTCCCGCCGCGGCCCCGTGAAGGGCAGCGCATTGCCCCAGAAAAGTCCATGGTGGACGAGCAGCAGGTCCACCCCTTCCCCGATGGCGCCGGCGATGGTCAGGGCATTGGCGTCGACGGCGGCCCCCAGCCGGCGTAGCGTTCCTCCGTTGGAAACCTGCAGACCGTTATGGGAGCCAGGATAGTCCTGGAAGGCTCCGGGGGACAAAATTGCATCGCAGAAGGCAACGGCGTCGTCCAACCTGGCCATGGGGAACTTCTAGCGGTGCGAAGGGACAGGGCAATTTTTTTTGACCGGGACAACACGCTCAACCGGGATCCGGAGGGCTACATCGGCGACTGGCGCAAAATTCAACCCATGCCCCACGCCCGTTCCGTCCTGGGCCGGGCGCTGCGGGCCGGCTACCTGCTGTTCCTCATCACCAACCAGAGCGGCGTTGGCCGCGGCTTTTTCCCCATCGAGGCTGTCCACGCCTGCAACCGGCGGCTGGAGGAGCTGCTGGGGGGCGGGCCCATTTTTTCCGAAATCGGCATCTCCACCGGAACGGCGGAGTCCCCGGATGCCTACCGCAAGCCATCGCCCCGCTTTGTGGAGGAAATGTGCAGCCGCCACGGCCTGGCTCCACGGCGCTGCTGGGTGGTGGGGGACAGGGACGTGGACCTTGCCATGGCGGCCCGGGCGGGAATGCGGGGCATTCTGGTCCACGGCGCCGGGACCGTGCTGGGACAGGAGGCGGAAAAGGCTTGCCTCGGCCGCTTCGCCGACCTGGATTCGGCGTGGAATTTCATCCGGGCAAGCGATGGCTAGGAGTTGGGCGGAGCTGCGGGCGGCCACGGCGGAACTGGTGCGGCGGCTGGGACAGCTGGAAAATTTTTTGGGATCGGCGGAGCAGCGCCGGCAACTGGCCGAGCTGGAGGCGGCAATGGCAAAACCCGGCTTCTGGAACCAGCCGGAGCGCTCCCGGGAGGTGATCGACGGGGCAAATCGTCTCAGAAAGCCGCTGCTCCTGCTGGAGGAAATGGCCCGGCGCGTCGAAGACCTGCGCACCTACCTGCAATTTTTGGAGGAAAGCGGCGCCGGCGAAGGCTCGGCGGACTTTTCGGCGGTCGTGGAACAGTGCGAGGAGTGCGAGCGGGCCATGGACCGGGCGGAACTGCAGTCCTTCCTGTCCGGTCCCCACGACGGCGGCAATGCCATCGTCACCATCCATTCCGGGGCGGGGGGAACGGAGGCCTGCGACTGGGCGGAGATGGTGCTGCGCATGTACCTGCGCTGGGCCGAGCGGAAAAATTTTACGGCAATACTGGAGGACTGGCAGCCCGGCGAGGAGGCTGGCCTTTCCCGGGCGGTTTTTCGCCTCGTCGGCGACAATGCCTACGGCTACGCAAAGGCGGAGCGGGGAGTGCATAGGCTGGTGCGCATCAGTCCCTTCGACGCGAACCGGCGGCGGCACACGTCCTTCTGCGCCGTGGACGTGGTGGCGGAGATCGGCGACGACGTGGAGGTGGACATCCGGGAGGAGGACCTGCGCACGGATACCTACCGCTCCAGCGGAAAGGGAGGCCAGCACGTGAACAAGACGGAGTCGGCGGTGCGGCTGACCCATCTGCCGACGGGCATCGTGGTGGCCTGCCAGAACGAGCGGTCCCAGGGAAAAAACCGGGCGGAGGCCATGCGCATCCTGCGGGCCAGGATCTACGAGCGCAGCCTGGATGAAAAACGCTCGGCCCTGGAAAAGTTTTACGGGGAAAAGGGCGAAATTGGCTGGGGAAACCAGATCCGCAGCTACGTGTTCCAGCCCTACCAGCTGGTGAAGGACCTGCGCACGGGAGTGGAATCGGGCAACGTGCAGGCGGTGATGGACGGCGAAATCGACGCCTTCATCAACGGCTGGCTGCGGGCAGGCTGTCCCATTGGCCGCCGTGGCAACGACTGACCCGGCATAAAACTTTCGGCCAGCGGCGAACCACCCTCCTCCTTCCCCCTCTTCTCTCCTCTCCTCTCCTCTCCTCTCCCATCCCTCCACCTTCCGGTCGGAAGTGAAAACTTTCATTTCGGCCATCGCAGCAGACCCGGTCCTTCCCTGAAAAAGCCCCTTGGCCGCTGCCGTTAACACCTTCGGTGCGAACGAAATTTCTTAAAATGCTCCTCGGTCGACAGAATTAATTTGTAA
>JAITSI010000053.1 GCA_031287845.1 Puniceicoccales bacterium | reverse complement strand
GCAACCCCCAGCACCTCGTACTATCACCTCCGGGGGTTGGGCCGCCCCGCCAGATTTGGTTGGACCCGGCCCTAACCCCCGCCCGTCCGCGGCCCCGAGCTACGCGCGGGGGCCTCGAGGGCCGGCCGGGCCCTTTTGGGGGCCTTGCCCCCAGCTTCGCTTCCCCCGATTATCGATGCTACGGCACTCCGTGGGGGGGATTGGCAAAGGGGCGCGGCAGCCCCCTTTGCGACCTCCCGGCCCGGTTGGGGGCGATGTCCCCAGCTTCGCTTCCCCCAAGCCATCGGTGCCATGGCGGCGGCACCTCGTGAAGGGGGATTGGCAAGGGGCGCAGCCCCATCGTCCCCCGGGGGATGGGCTAAATACCGACGATGCCGCCGCGGAGGCCGCGCGGGAAACGTGGTGGCGAGAGGCGGAATCGAACCGCCGACACAAGGATTTTCAGTCCTCTGCTCTACCGACTGAGCTATCTCGCCAGTGACGCCCGTGTCTAGGACTTGCCCGGGGGATTGCAAATCATTTTCCGGTGAAAAACCGTTCGCATCTTCGACGGCCGTTCCGGCTGGCGGTGCCATTTCCTGCCTTGTCCCGCTCCCAATCTTCCGCCCAGCGGCCCAGCGCCTCCGGGCCGGCCGGGCCAATTGGGGGTGCAGCCCCTCGCTTCGCTTCCCCCAAGCCGCCGGTGCCATGGCGGCGGAACTCCGCGGCAGGGCGAAGGATTGCTACGCTTCGGCGTGCCGGCCCGTGCGGCACTCCGCGGAGGGCGGGATCGGCAAGGGGGCGTGGCAGTTTCCGCGGGAAATTCCCGGTCCCCATTCGATCCACAGCGCCGTGCCCAGGGGAATGGCGTCGTACAGGGGCAGCAGATCGGCGGCGCGCAGGGCAATGCAGCCGCCCGTAAAGGTTTGGCCGACCAGGTCCTCCCTGGCCGTGCCGTGGATGTAGATGTAGCGCTGGTAGGAGTCGCAGCAGCGGCCCTCCCGGTCGACTCCGCTGTTGATGCCGTCCTCCAGACCCCGCAGCCGCAGGATGCGGGACACAACGTGGCAGCCCCGGTGCCAGTTGGCGAAGGTGGAAAAGTGCCGGCCCGTGGGCCGACGGCCGATGAGCACTTCCCCGACCGGCAGCCCGTCGCCAAATTTTTCCTCTACCCGGTGCAGCCCCCGCGGCGTTCCCTTGGAATCTTTTATGCAGCTGGGGTAGCAGAGGCCGGTCGCCGCCGGATAGCGCGCCACTTCCCCGTGCCGGTCCAGCACGAGCAGCAGGCCCTGGCCGACGGACACGGCCAGTGCGGGCTCCGCCACCTCCTGGGAATGGCGCTCCGCCTCCCGCGCCACCCTTTCCCAGGAGAGTTCCACGGCACCGACCCGGCTGGACTTTCCCATTCCCAGCCGATGCCTATTTCCCCCCCGCCAGCGCCGCCTGTGCCGCCGCCAGCTTGGCCACCGGTACCCGGCCCGGGGAACAGCTCACGTAGTTGAGGCCGATGGAATGGCAAAATTTGACCGAGGCCGGCTCCCCGCCGTGCTCGCCGCAGATGCCGCAGATGAGATCCGGCCGCGCCGCCCTTCCCCGCTCCACGGCGATGCGCATCAGCTCGCCCACGCCATCCCGGTCAATGGTGGCGAAGGGATTTTGGCTGAAAATTTCCAGCTCAGTGTAGCGGCCCAGAAAATTTCCCATGTCGTCGCGGCTCATGCCCAGCGTGGTCTGGGTGAGGTCATTGGAGCCGAAGCTGCAGAATTCCGCCACCTGGGCAATTTCCCCGGCGCAGAGGCAGGCCCGCGGCAGTTCCAGCATCGTGCCGATCTTGTAGTCGATGGCCACGCCCGACTCCTCCTCCACGCGGCGGGCCATTTTTTGCACAATTTCCGCCTGGTGGCGCAGCTCCTTGGCAAAGCCGACGAGGGGAATCATGATCTCCGGGTGCACGCGAATCCCGTCCTTTTTGCACTGGACAACCGCCTCGAAGACGGCCCTGGCCTGCATGCGGCTAATCTCGGGATAGGAAATCCCCAGGCGACAGCCGCGGTGGCCCAGCATGGGATTGAATTCCCGCAGCGACGCCACCCGCTCCCGGACCTTTTCAAAGGCCACGCCCATCTTCCTGGCCAGCTCCCGCTGGGTTGCCTCGTCGTGGGGAACAAATTCGTGCAGCGGCGGGTCTAGGAAGCGGATGGTCACCGGCAGGCCGCCCATGGCCCGGAAAATTCCCAAAAAATCCTCCCGCTGGAAGGGGAGCAGCTTCTGCACCGCCCATTCCCGCTCCTCCGCCGTCTCCGCCAGGATCATTTCCCGGACAAAGTCGATGCGGCCATCTTCGAAGAACATGTGCTCCGTGCGGGTGAGACCAATGCCCTCGCCCCCGTAGCGCAGCCCCGCCTCCGCCTGCTTCGGCGAATCCGCGTTGAGGTAGATGCCCAGCTTTTTCAGGCCCGAGCACCAGTCCATCAGGCGGGCATAGAGGGCGTAGAGGGGACTTTTTTCCGGCGCCAGCGTACCATTCAGCACCTGGTTCACCTCCGATGGGACCGTCGCCAGGGACCCGAGGAAAATTTCCCCGGCCGTCCCGTCGATGGACAGCTCATCCCCTTCGCGCACGGTGTGCTCCCCCACCCGCAGGCTGTGGGTTGCGTAGTCGACGGTGAGCGCCGACGCCCCAACGATGCAGACCTTTCCCATCTGCCTGGCCACCAGGGCCGCATGGGAGCTTACCCCCCCGCGGGCTGTCAAAATTCCCTCCGCCGCCAGCATGCCGCGGATGTCCTCCGGGGAAGTTTCCGTGCGGCACAGGAGTGCCCGCTCTCCCCTGCCGTGCAGCTCCTCCGCCCGCTGGGCCGAGAAGCAAACCTTTCCCGAGGCGGCTCCCGGTCCGGCCGGGAGGCCGTGGGCGATGCACTTTGCCTTTCCCTTGGCCGCGCCGTCGAAGATGGGAACAAGCAGCGAGGAAATGGAGTCCGCCGGAATGCGCAGGATCGCCGCCTTTTTATCGATGAATCCTTCCCGCTCCATTTCCAGGGCGATGCGCACCGCTGCAAATCCCGTCCGCTTGCCGTTGCGGGTCTGGAGCAGGTAGAGCTTGCCCTGCTGCACCGTAAATTCCAGGTCCTGCATGTCGTGGAAGTGCCCCTCCAGCCGCTCGCGGATCCCCTCGAGCTGGGCGTAGACTCCGGGCATGTCCTTCTTCAGGTTGGCGATGGGGTGCGGGGTGCGGATGCCGGCCACCACGTCCTCCCCCTGGGCATCGACGAGGTACTCGCCGTAGAATACATTTTCGCCGCTGGCCGGGTCCCGGGTGAAGGCCACCCCCGTGGCGCAGTCGCCGCCCATGTTGCCAAACACCATGGCCTGGACGTTGACCGCCGTGCCCCAGTCGCTGGGGATGTTGTACTTGCGCCGGTAGAGGACGGCGCGTTCGTTGCCCCAGGAGCGGAAAACTGCCCCGATGGCCCCCAGCAGCTGCTCTTGCACGTCCTGGGGAAATTGCACGCCGGCCTCGCGCAGGATGAGAACCTTATAGCGGGCGATGAGGTCCTGCAGCTGATCCGGGTCCAGCTGGTTGTCAAAGTCCACCCCGGCGCCGCGCTTCACGGAGGACAGAACCTCCTCGAATGGATCCGGCGAGTGCTCGTCCCGGGCATGCACCCCCAGCACCACGTCGCCGTACATCTGGATGAAGCGCCGGTAGGAGTCATAGGCAAAGCGGGGGTTGCGCGTCGCCGCGGCCAGGCCCAGGACCGTGCCGTCGTTCAGGCCCAGGTTGAGGATCGTGTCCATCATGCCGGGCATGGATTCCCGCGCGCCGGAGCGGACGGAGACCAGCAGCGGGTCCTTCCCGTCGCCAAATTTTTTCCCCTGCTGCCGTTCCACGCTTTGGATGGCATCGACCATCTGCTTCCTTGCCGCGTCGGGCAGCGATCCGCCGTTCTCGCCGTAGGCGGCGCAGACGGCCGTCGTGAGGGTGAAGCCGGGGGGAACGGGCAGGCCGATCTTTGCCATCTCCGCCAGGTTCGCCCCCTTCCCTCCCAGCAGTTCGCGCATCTGCGCATCTCCGTCGGTGCGGGCTCCGAATTCGTACACATACTTTACCGCTGCTGCCATGGGGCCAGATTCTTTGCATCCGGAGAGGCAAGTCAAGGCAGAGAGGCCAGAAGTTTTTCCCATTCCACCAGGGGCCGGCCGTCCACGCGCAGGGCATCCGGGTCCGAGGCGTGGACCCGGGCGGGGCCGGGGCAGGGTAGGGTTATGCGCTGGCCCGGCCGCAGGCGGCCGGAAAAGAGCCGTTCGCCGCCGGCCGCCGCATCCACCGTCGCATAGACCTCGGCGCTGGCCTGGAGGGCGATCGCTCCGCGGCCGGGGAAGGAAGGCTCCGGTTCCCGGGGCGCCGGCAGCGGCACTTGGGAGAGTTCCGCTGCCGGCCGGCACCTTTCCCCCTCCTCGGCGATGGGCCGTACGCCATTGCGGATTCGAACCAGGTCCGCCACAATTGTCTCGGCAAAGCCCACCAGCAGGCGCCGCATGCCCGCCACCAGGACGTCGGCCGACTCTCCGGGCCAGGGGAGGGCGCTGCCATAGCTGCGCACGCCGATGAGCCGGTTGGCCCCGTGGTTCCAGTATTCGCAGCGGACGCGGAGGTGGATCTGGTCGCCGTGGGCCGTAAAGTCGTCCACGCCAATGGCAAGGCGGTAGTCCGGCCGCAGGTCACCGCCCCAGGGGGCCAGCAGGATCAGGTCCTGCTGCAGTCCCTCCTCCAATTCTTTCCGCAGCAGCGCCCCGATGCCGTCGGACAGATTTTCCCCCCAGCGGAGAAATTCATGGCGGACGAGCTGGCCTCCCCGGTCCCGCGTCACCAGCCGAACCTGGTCCAGGAAGCGGGGAATGGCGACCCGCTCCAGCGCAACCACGCACTCCGGCTCGAAGAGGCGGCCCCGGCCCAGGGCCGGCCCATCGCCGAGGACGAAGAAGTGCGCCGGCCGGGACTTTCCCCCGCCCAGGCCGTAGCAGCCGCAGAGCAGCCCGCAGAGTACCAGATAGCCCAAGCGTTTCATTGCGTTCCCTCTCCCCACTTGCCCCGCAGGAGGGCATTGGGATTCTGTTCTAGAAAATCAAAAAAATTCCGAACGGAGCGGGCGGCCCTGGCCACGTCCTGCAAAAAATTTTCCAGCTCGTGGGGCAGCGGCGAGCCCCGGTCCACCAGCAGGCGTAGCGTCTCCGCCGCCGCTCCCAGCTCCCGGCATGTTCCCAATACGCCGGCCAGGGCCGGGACAGTTTCCTCCTGGAGCCGGCCGCAGAGTTCCCCCGCCCGCGCGCAGGCCTTGGCAAATGCCTCCATCGCCTGGGCCAGTTCTCCGCTATCCAGCAGCGTGGCAGCGGCATGGGCAACGGCCACCAGCGAATTCCCCATGGCCAGCCAGTCCACCTGCGCCACCCGCCGCAGGGCCAGCTCCAGCGACCGGCCGATGGCGTCGAAGTCGACGCGGCCCAGCCCATCGGCGATGCGGGCCAGCTGCTCCCCCAGGCTTCTCAGGCTGCTGGGCCGGGATACCAGCCGATTTCCCTCCCCCAGCGCCGCGGCGTCGTAGACCAGGTCGATGAACAGCTTGCCGGTCACCAGGCTTTCCATCTGCAGCGTGCCCACCAGGTGCAGCACCTGGGGCGGATGGAGCAGCTCCGCCACCGTGCCCACCTCCCAGCGGCCCCCGGCCGGGGAATCCAGGGCAATGGTCACCGCGGACCGCACCCGCCGTTGGCAAGGATCCCAGTCCACGGCGACGTTGCGCACGTGGCCCACGGCCACGCCCAGCAGCCGGACCGGTGCACCGATGTCCAGGCCGGTGACGGATTCGTCGAAGCAAAGCACATAGCTTGCACCGCCCCGGACCAGGGCGCCGGATGGGAACAGCAGGAGCGCCAGCGCAAAGACGACCACGGCGGCGCAGATGAGAAGGCCGATGGCGGTGGATCGAACGGTTCTCACGGAGCCATTTCTCCTTTCCTTGGCGGCGGCCGGCTAAAAAACTCCCGCACGGCACCGTGGGGAGATTGGGCCAGCGCGGCGGGGCTGGCAATTTCCAAAACGGAGCGACTTTCCCCGTGCAAAAACGCAGCCCGGTCCACGATGCTGCCAATTTCCGCCAGGTCGTGGCTCACCACGACGGCCGCCATTCCCTGGCAGCGGCACAGCTCCGCGATCAGTGCGTCCAGGCGCCGGGCCGTGACCGGATCCAGGCCGGAGGTGGGCTCGTCCAGGAAGAGCAGGGGCGGGTCCAGGGCCAGTGCCCGGGCCAGCGCCGCCCGCCGGGCCATGCCGCCGGAAATTTCGTGGGGAAAAAAATTTGCAAAGGCCGACAGGCCGACCAGGGACAGCTTGCACGCCACCAGGTCCCGCACCTCGGCCAGGGAAAATCCCCCCCGGCGGAGCAGGGGCAGCGCAACGTTCTCCGCCAGCGTTTTTCCCGTCCACAGCGCCCCTCCCTGGAAGAGCACGGCGAAGTGGCGGGTAAATTTGCCATAGCCATCGGAGTCCGCGGCGGGCACGGCATCGCCGAAGAGGTGGACGCTCCCGGCCAGGGGCGGCAGCAGCCCCACCAGCGTCCGCAGCAGCGTACTTTTCCCGCAGCCGCTCCCCCCCATGAGGGCAAAGATTTCCCCCGGCGCCACGGAAAATTGCACCCCCTCGACCAGCGGCAGGCCGCCGTGGCCCAGGGACAGGGACCGGACCGCGACGGCGGGGACGGGGCTTGCGGGGAGTGCCATGGCGTCAGATTCGGAAACGGTGGCAAAAAACGGCGAAGAGGGCGTCGGCAACGACGATGGCGGTGATGGAGGAGACCACGGCGGCGGTGGTTCCCCTGCCCACGCCGGCGGCGGTGCGGTCACACTGCAGGCCGCGCAGGCAGCCGTAGCCGCCGACAAGCAGTCCGAATGCCAGCGACTTGGCCACGCCCAGAAGAAAGTCGGAAAAGGTGACGGCGCTCACCATCTCCTGGATGTACTGGGCGGCGGAAAAGTCAAAAAATGGCAGGCAGACGGCCATGCCGCCGCCGATGCCGATGAAGGCGGAAAAAATTTCCAGGGGCGGTGCCATCAGCGCCGCGGACAGGAGCCGGGGCAGGACCAAAAATTCCACCGGGTCCACGGCAAAGGTGCGCAGGGCATCCACCTCGCCGTGGCAGCGCATGGTGCCGATGGTGGCGGCGAAGGAGGCCGCCGTCCGGCCCGCCAGGATGATGCCCGTCATCAGCGGGGCCATTTCCCGCACCATGGCCAGGCCAACCAGGTCGGCGACGTAGATGGCCGCACCGAACCGCGCCAGCTGCACCATGCCGACGAAGCCGAGGATGACACCGCTCAGCAGGCTGATCAGCGCCACGATGGGCAGTCCCTCCACGCCCACGCCGTGAATAATGTCCCCCCAGCCGGTTCCCCTGGGCGAAAGGCGGCCCCGGAAAAGGCGAAAGAGGCAGCGGGCCAGTTCCCCCAGAAAGGCCAGCCCCCCCATGCCGTCCCCGCGCCGCTCCCCGCCGGCCGCCGCCGGCCCGTGGCCATCCTTCGCCAGGGATAGCAGCGCCACCAGCCCCGGCGGCAATCCCTCCCACTCCACCTCGCCGCCATTGGCCCGCAGCAGCTGGCGCAGGCGCAGGAGAAATGCGACGAGGCGGCCGTTCCAGCGGACCAGCCCGGTGGCGTCCAGGCGAAGCCGCCGGCCCAGGAGTCGATCCCGCCGGTCCTGGAACCAGCTGGCCGCATCGGTGGGAATGGCCATGGCCCAGTCGCCGGCCAGGCGCAGCACGGGGCCGGTTGATCCTTCCTCTTCCAGCGCAATGGTTCCCGCATTCTTTTCCAAAAATACACTTGACTGTTTCCGCGCCACCGTCCCCATCATTTCGCGCCATGACGGCCGTGCAAACCATTTTCTTCGACCTGGACGGGACGCTGATTGACCACTTCCGGGCCATTCATCGCTGCTACAATTACATTTTACGGGAATTTTCCCTGCCGGAGCGGGACTACGCGGACCTGAAGAAGCGCATCGGGCCGCCGCTCCCCGTGACCGTGGCGGAGCTGGTGGGCCGGCCGGACCCCGACCTCGTCGAGCGCTTCTGCCGCCGCTTCCGGGCCCACATGCAGGAAACCTTCCTCGACGGCCTGGAGGAACTGCCGGGAGCCAGCTGGATCCTGGACCAGCTGCACCGGTCCGGCCGCCACCTGGCCATCTTCAGCAACAAGCAAATCCGGACCGTGGAAGCCATCTGCGGCCACCTGGGTTTTGACAAGTTCCTGGCCGGCATCGTGGCAACGGAGGAGAGGGTGGACTGCCCCCGCAAGCCGGAGGCCGCCTTTTCCCGCCACGCCCTTGCCCAGCTCAAGACCACCGCGGAGCTGGCAACGCTCGTGGGAGATTCCGCCGTGGACCACAGGGCGGCCCTGGCCGGCAATTTTGCAAAGACCTACACCGTCGCCACCGGGACCCACGACCGGGACGAGCTGGTGGCCCAGGGAATTCCGCCGGATAGCATCTTTGCCAACCTCTTTGCCCTGGGCACCGCCGTCTTCCACCTGAAGCGCTGACGGCGTAGGAACAGGACCGGTCTCCGGAACAGGACCGGTCTCCGGCGGTGCGACGCAAGGCTTCCGAGCTCCGCGCCCTTCCCGTTTCCCCGCTGGGGGCCTTTGCCTTCGGCTTCGCCCCGCTTCCTCCGATTGTCAAGCGCCGTGGGGCCCCGTGCGATGGGAATGGGCCGGGGAACAGGGCCGGGCATCTCCCGGATCCCAAGCCTGCGCCCGGCGTAGCCGGGCGCAGGCTTGGGAAATTTCTTTGCCTAGACGGTCTTTTCCTTCCGCCTGGCCGCATTGCCCGTGCCGCCGGAAATGCTCTCCACGCGCCGGCCCAGGCCCTTCACCGCCAGCATCCAGATGGCGCAGGTCAGCACGAAAAAGCCGGCCACGTAGGGGGCAATCTGGAAGTAGGAGGCGCCCGGCATGAGCAGGAACAGCAGCGCCTGTATTCCTGCGCCCCCCGACTTGCCCAGCCTGCCGCCCAGCACGTCCACGACGGCCTTCCCCTTAACCTTCATTTCCTCGTCCAGGGGAATGTAGGCCATCTCCTTGGTCAGATCGAAGAGCGCGTACTTCGTGGACTTGACCAGGATGACCACCGCCGCCCCAAAGATGACCGCCATGGCCAGGGTGCTCATGCCGAAGTTCCCGATCCAGCCCTCCAGGTTGTGGCGGAATAGGACGAATACGAAGAACAGTCCCCCCAGCAGCAGCAGCAGGATGGGCGTGATGACCGCGGCGGTGGTCCAGCGGAATAGGCGCAGCACGTTGCTGCCCACGAACATCATCACCATGGACGCGATGCCGGTGACGAACGTGAAGCGGCTCATGAATGCGGTGTAGGCGTTGGGGTTCGGATAGCGAAGTTTGAGCTGGCTCTTCCACACCCCCTCGACGAAATTAATGCTTACCCCGTAGGAAATTACGAGCAGCGCGATCAGGCCCAGGTAGGGGGAGGTGAAGATGGTGCGAAAGCTCTGGGACAGGGACATCTTTGGCTTTTTCTTCCTGGCGCCGGCCATTGGCAGCTCGGACGGGTCGTAGAACCGCATGTCGGTGAGCACGTTGCGGTACATCCACCGGTAGATCAGCACGATGGATAGGCCGAAGAGAACCACCATGCCCATGAGCCAGTAGAGGGAATTGCCCCAGGGGTCGCCCTCGGCCCGGATGTCGGTCCGGGAGAAGTGCTCGCCCAGCGTCCCGGAAAATAGAAGCGCCGCCTGGGCCATGAAGCCGAAGAAGGCATAGTGGCGCTTGGCCTCGCCAATTTTGGTGATCTGGTTGGCAAACTGCCAGAAGGAGAGGGAAATGATGGCGCTGCCCCAGAGTTCTGCCATGACGTAGAACAGGGAGTAGGTCCAGTTGCCCAGGATGGCGATGACCCAGCGGAAGCGCGGCGCGGCCAGCTGCCAGGCGGCGACGGTGGCCGGATTGGGATGGAAATAGCCCAGGCACGGATAGATGGCGAAGCCGAAGAGCCCGAAGAAGAACACGAACGGCAAAATTGTGGCGTAGAAAAGCTTTTCGTTGGAAAGGATGTTGCTGGCCTTGGCATAGACGAGCAGGAACAGGATGGCGGCCGGAGTCACGCAGAAGAGCTTGAGAAAGGACAGCGCCTCGGCACCGGAATTGGGGGCCGTCACCACGAGCGAGTCCTTCACGTTGCGCAAAAGGGTGTAGTTCGTCAGAATGAAAAAGAAGATGAATGCCATGGGCACCACCTTCTTCAGCTCGTAGGTGTAGATGGGGAAAAAAATTCGCCGCAGGGGAGAAAACTGGGGACGGCCCGCCGACTCTGTCTTCATAGAAACAATCCAAGGAAATGCCCGCAACGGTCTCCGCATGGAGCCGCACGGCGGAGCACAGCACTGCGTCCGTCCGGCGCAATGGCAAGCTTTTTTGGGGAAAAAATTTCCCAAGCCACCGGGAAAAAGCGTTGACCGGCGGGCCAGGAGGCCTGGGGATGCGGGCCCGACCATGGGAAAAAAAATTCTACTTGCCCTATCCGGGGGAGTGGACAGCGCCGTGGCCTGCCACCTGCTCCTCCGCGCGGGCCACGCCGTCGAAGGGGTCCACATGCGCACCTGGCACGGAAAGGACGGCCTGGGGGACTGCCCCTGGCGCGATGACCTGGAGAGCGCCCGGTCGGTGGCGGAATTTTGCAAGATCCCGTTCCGCGTCGTGTCCCTCGTCGACCGCTACCGGCAATTTGTGGTGGAGCCGTTCCTGCGGAGCTACGCGGCGGGGGAAACGCCCAATCCCGACATGCTCTGCAACCGCTGGATCAAGTTCGGCGCACTGCTGGAACTGGCCCGGGAGCTGGGCTGCGATGGCCTGGCAACGGGGCACTACTGCCGCACGGCCGCCGGCGAGGACGGCGTGCACCTGCTGGTGGGCCGGGATGGGACAAAGGACCAGTCCTACTTTCTGGCCCAGGTGCGCCGGGAGGCCCTGCCCTTTCTGCATTTTCCCCTGGGAAATTGGAAAAAGATGGCCGTGCGCCGCCTGGCCCGGCAGATCGGGCTGCCCAATGCCGACCGGCCGGACAGCCAGGGCGTTTGCTTTCTGGGTGGAAAGGTGGCCGCCATCGGGGAATTTCTGCTGTGCCACCTGGGGGAAAATCCCGGAGACATCGTCGACCGCGGCGGGCGCCGGCTGGGCCGCCACCGGGGCATCTTTTTGCACACCATTGGCCAGAGGAAGGGGCTCGCCATTCCCTCCAACCGGGACGGGGAGCACTACGTGGCCGTTGCAAAGGACCTGGCCGGGAACCGGCTGACCGTTGCCCTGGAGTCCTCTTCCGATCCCGCCCTGCGCGTGGGGGCCGTTGCCCTGCACTCGCTGAATTTTCTCTGCCGCCCGCTGGCCGGGAGCCATGCGCTGGCGGCGCGGGTGCGCTACCGGGACCCGCCGGTGGCGGCGTGGCTGCACATGGACGGCGATGGCGGGCCCTGGGTAGAATTTGCCAGGCCGCAGCGGGCCCTGGCGCCGGGGCAGCACCTGGCATTCTACCGCGGCGAGCGGCTGCTGGGCGGAGGAATCTACGGCGAAATTTTACAAAAATCACACTTTTCCCTTGGCATGGCTCCTCCGAACGCGCAAACTGACCCCATGGGAATCCAAGAAGAGAAACCGCGGCCGGTCGGCTGCTGCTGTGGGAAGGGTCCGGTCCAGGGCGCGACGGAGCTGCCCATCCGCATCTGCGTCCAGTGCGACGTAGGCTTCGGCAATCACCTCACCATCCGGGGCAATGGCTGCGGCCTTTGCTGGTGCAAGGGGCTGCCGCTCTGCAATCGGGGCGCGGACTGCTGGTGCTGGGGCGCGGACAAGCCGCTCTGCGGCGAGTACAAATTGCTGATCAACGACGAGGTCTGGGAGCTGGGGGAAAACCACCGCTTCTGTCCGGGCACGGTGCAAAAAATTTGCCCCCAATTTCCCTGACGCCGGCCGAGGGCCGCGGGTCCTTTCCGGACGGCCCGGGCCGCCGGGCCGGAGTGGATCCCATCTGCCACAGCCCCATGGAGGGCTGGCTATTATGTAGTTCCCAGCTTCGGCGGGCCCTCCGGCGGCGGCGCCCCTCCGGCTCCGCTTGGATTCCCCTTGGCTCCGGAAAAATTTTTCCCATGGTCCTGGCGTGGGCCGCGTCCGGGACAGCAGCATCGAGGCCCTGCGGGAGCGGGCGGACCTCTGCGACGTGGCCAGCTCCTACGTGAGCCTGCGCCGGAGCGGTGCCTATCTCCGCGGCCTCAGCCCGTTCAACGCGGAAAAAACGCCTTCCTTTTTTATCCACCCGGAGCGGCGCTACTTTCACTGCTATAGCAGTGGCCATGCCGGGGATGTGTTCACCCTGGTGCAGCTGAAGGAGGGAATGACCTTCCGCGAAGCGGTGGAATTTCTGGCGGAAAAGTACCACTTTCCCCTGGAGTACGAGTCGGGCCACGATGCGGGGGAGGATGGCATCTCCAAAACAACGCTCCTGGCCATCCAGAACCATGCGGACCGGCTTTTCCGGGAAAATTTCTTTGCCCCCACGGCGGAGGGCCACGCCGCGCGCCGCTATTGGACGGAGAAGCGGCACTTTTCCCTGGAAGCGGCGGAGCGCTACGCCATCGGCCTGGCCCCGATGAATTCCAGCGGCCTTTGCCAGAACCTGCTCCGGCACTATCCGGAGGAGGCGCTGGCGGCGGCGGGGATCTGTCACCGCTCCCCTCCCCACGCGCTGCACTGCCGCTTCCGCGGGAGGCTCACCATTCCCATCCGCGACGCCAGCGACCGCATCGTCGCCTTCTCCGGCCGGATCCTGCAGCCGATCGCCGACGTCGCCAAGTACATTAATTCTCCGGAGACCGGCATCTTCCGCAAGGGATCCCTGCTCTTTGGCCTGCACCGGGCCCGGAAGGAGCTGGGCGAGGACGGGGCATTCCTGCTCACCGAGGGGCCACTGGACTGCCTGCGCTGCTGGGAATGCGGACTCGGCACGGCCATCGCCGCCCAGGGAACGGCCATCACCGCCCAGCACCTGGCCATCCTGCGCCGCCATGGCCAGCGGCTGGACTGCCTCCTGGACGGGGACCGGGCGGGGGATCGGGCGGCCCTGCACCTCGTCCCGCTGGCACTGCGGGCGGGCCTGGAGCTGCGCCTGCTGCGCCTGCCGGCGGGACAGGACCCGGATCTGTTCTTTGAAAGGGAAGGGAAGGATGCCCTGGGGACCCTGCCGGTCCAGGGGGTGGCGGAATTTCTTGTGGCGACACACCTGGCAAGTCCGGCCAGGCGCTCGGCCGAACGGAAGCGGGAGGGGCTGCGCCGGGTGTTGGAGGGCGTGGCGGCGGCGGACTCGCCGGCGCTGGAACGGGAGCTGCTGCACCAAATTTCCCTGCTCGCCGCCATTCCCCTGGACGTGCTGCTCCGCGAATACCGCTCGCCGGAGCGGGAACCCGAAAAAGCGGCGCCGGCGGTGCCGGCCGGAACGGCTCCATTCTGCGCCGCGGACGGCCTGTTGGCCTTCTACGTTCTTCACCCCCACTGGCGCCAGAGCCTGGCGGAACAAATTCCTCCGGAATGGCTCGGCGTCGAAAGCCGCTCGGAGCGCATTTTGAACCACCTCATCGGCGAACTGCAGAACGGCGTCCCCTGGGACCGGGCATTGGCCGAACTGGAGGAGGAGGACCGGTTCCACGCGCTGGCCCTATCCGCCGCAATGCCCGCCGCGGCGCCCGGCGACGACGGCGCCGCGGTGGCATCCATCGACGCCGCCGGGCAGGCCGTGGAATTTTTGCGCAGTTTGCACGGCAATTTCGTCCGCCGGGAGTTGGATGGCCTGCGGGGCCAGCTGGACAACGATGCCATCCGGCAGAGGAAAAAGCTCCGCGAGGAACTGCGCAGTCCGCCCAACTTCTACCTGCCCGGGGAACGGGAGGATTCGGCAGTTTAGGGTCAGGACCCGTAAAACCGGTACGCCGGTTGACGGTGGGGCTGCGCCCCCACAGCCCCCTCCACGGAGTGTCGCCGCATCGATGCCCGGGGGAGGCGAAGCCGGGGGCAAAGCCCTCAATAGGGCCTTGGCCGGCCCTCGAGGCCCCGGCCGGCCTGAAGGCCGGGAGGTCGGGAGGTCGCAAAGGGGGCTGCCGCGCCCCTTTGCCAATCCCCCGCCCACGGAGTGCCGTACCGTCCGGCGCGCAATGCGCTATCATCCCTCGCTTCGCTCGGGACGCCGGACGGACGGG
>JAITSI010000001.1 GCA_031287845.1 Puniceicoccales bacterium | reverse complement strand
GCAGAAGCATCGCCCAGCACCTTATTCTATAATCTCCTGGGGTTGGGCCGGCCCGCCAGCTTTGGATGGAACCGTCCGTAGCGCTCGTCCGGCCGGCGTCCCGAGCGAAGCGAGGGATGATAGCGCATTGCGCGCCGGACGGTACGGCACTCCGTGGGCGGGGGATTGGCAAAGGGGCGCGGCAGCCCCCTTTGCGACCTCCCGACCCGGTTGGGGGCGCTTCCCCCAGCTTCGCCTCCCCCGGACATCGATGCAGCGACACTCCGCGGAGGGGGGCTGGGGGGCGCAGCCCCCTTTGCGACCTCCCAGAGGGGCGCCGCCCCGCCGTCAACCGGCGGACCGCGTTTACGGGTCCTGAGCCTAGGCCACCGGAGCCGTTCACGGCCGGTCCGGTCCGTCGATGCGTTCCCGCAGGCATGGGACCAAATCCTCCGCGGCGATGCGCAGCTGTTTTGCGCTGTCCCTTTCGCGCAGGGTGACCGTGCCATCGTCGAGGGACTGGAAGTCCACCGTGACCGCGAATGGCGTCCCCACCTCGTCCATGCGGCGGTAGCGGCGGCCGATGGCGCCGGAGCTGTCGAAGGCGATGTTCCAGTGCCGGCGAAGTTTTTGTGCAATTTTTTCCGCCAGGACCACCAGCTCCGGGCGATTTTTTACCAGCGGCAATACGGCGGTTTTTATGGGAGCCAGCCGCGGGTGCAGCCGCAGCACGGTTCTCATTTCCCCGTCCATCTCGTCCTCGTCGTAGGCGGCGCAGAGCAGGGCCAGGAAAATCCGGTCCACGCCGGCGGACGGCTCCACGACGCAGGGCACGTAGTGCCGTTCCCCGTCGAAGTACTCCAGGCTCTTCCCGCTGTGCTTCTGGTGCTGGGTAAGGTCAAAGTTTCCCCGGACGGCGATGCCCTCGATCTCCTGCACGCCGAATGGGTAGCGGAATGTGATGTCCGTGCAGGCCAGCGCGTAGTGGGCCAATTTTTCCTTCGCGTGCACGTCCCGGCCCAGCAGGTCTCCGGAGATGCCGATGGAGGCGTACCAGTCGAGCCGGTCCCGGATCCAGCGGCCGTGGATTGCCTGCCAGTCCGCATCCGGCGCGATGAAGTATTCCAGTTCCATCTGCTCGAACTCCCTGGTGCGGAATAGGGAATTGCGCGGCGTGATCTCATTGCGGAAGGAGCGGCCAACCTGCGCGATGCCGAAGGGAATTTTCTGCCGCGCCGTGTCCACGACGTTGGAAAAGTTGACAAAGATTCCCTGGGCCGTCTCCGGCCGCAGGTAGGTCGTCGTCGCCGCATCCGCCACCGAACCCACCCGGGTCTCCAGCATGAGGTGGAAGGGGCGCGGGGCCGTCAGGGTTCCTGGGGTCCCGGTCGCCGGCGATGGGATCCTGGCCAGCTCCTCCTCCGTCGCCTCCAGTACGGGTCGCAGCTGAACCGGTTCCCCCGGACCGGCCAGGGCCAGCTTTTTCCGAACCGCCATTGCCTTTTCTGCCGCCTCCGCCGCCATCTCCGGCCCATCCAGCACCGACAGCATGGCAAGGTCACGGCCGTCCACGCGAACGGCGCCAAAGAAGAGCTGATCCGCCCGGTAGCGCATCTTTGACTCCCTGCAGTCCACGAAGAAGTCGGAAAAACTTTCCGCGTGGCCCGACGCGTGCCAAACCTGCGGATGGGTAACGATGCTGCAGTCAAGGCCTACCACGTCCGCCCGACCCTGCACCACGTCCCGCCACCAGGCTTCCCGGATGTTGCGCCGCAGTTCGCAGCCGAGCGGGCCGTAGTCGTAGAATCCGGCAATGGAGCCGTAAATTTCAGCGGTGGGAAAAAAGAAGCCGCGCCGCCGGCACAGGGAAAGAACCTGCTCCATGGAAGATGCGCCCATGGGGCAGATTTGCTCCGCCGGCCGTTTCCGTCAACGGGAAATGTGCGGGGAAATTTGCAAAAATCCGGATGGCCGTCCGTGCAATCGCCGTTCCCGATGCTACGGTCATGACCCCTAAAACCGGGCCGCCGGTTGACGGTGGGACTGCGCCCCTCGGAGAGGTCTCAAAGGGGGCTGCCGCGCCCCTTTGCCAATCCCCCGCCCACGGAGTGCCGTAGCATCGATAATTGGGGGAAGCGAAGCTGGGGGCAGGGCCCCCAAATGGGCCCGGCCGGCCCTCGAGGCCCCCCCCCGTCGCGCCGGGCGCCCGCCCGACCGGGGGTATGGACGGGTACAACCAAAGCCGGGCGGCCATTTCGAACTGTTTTACCCCCTGCAGGTGAACGTATTCCGCCAGGCCGCCCTTGTAGGGAACCTCCACCTCGCCCTGGATGAGGGGGGAGACGTAGCGGAAAAAATTGGAGGAGATCATGGTGCCGGACCCGTCGATCCAGGCGGCGGGGAACTCCCGCACCTTGCCCGCCACCTCGGCCAGGTCCGCCAGGGCGTAGCTGACCGTGTAGGGGGAGTCGTTTTCCCGGACAATTGTCACCATCTTGCCCGTCGCACCGGCCACCGCCGCCCGGACCGCCTTGATCCCGCACTGGAACGCCTCCTCGTTGTCCCGGAGCGAGGCGCAGTGGGCGGCGGCGCGCTGGGCAATGCCGAGCTTGGTCGTGCGCGCCTTAATTTTGAGGTGCTGTTCCACCAAAAACTGCAAATGCTCCGCCGCACCCCCCAGCTCCGTGCGGCCGAGCGGGTCCTTTATGCCGCTGGTGCGCACGTAGTCGCCGCTTGCGTTGCGGAGGCCCTCCGATACCACCACCAGGCAATAGCGGTTGCTCTCCAGAACCCGCTGCACCGAGGTCAAAAATTCTCCGTCGTTGAAAGGCCTCTCCGGGATGTAGATGAGCTGGGGGGCGTCGAACGGGGTGCCCATGTGGCGGGCGAGGACGGATCCGGCGGCGATCCAGCCCGTGTCCCGGCCCATGACCTCGACGATGGAGACGAGGTTGTAGTCCCCCATGGACTGGTCGTCGATGGCGATTTCCCGGGCCGTGGTGGCCACATATTTGACCACGCTGCCGTAGCCGGGGGAGTGGTCGGTGATGGCCAGGTCATTGTCGATGGTCTTGGGGACGCCGATGGCCCGCATGCGGTAGCCGGTGGCGGCGGCGTGGGCCACCAGGGCCTGGACTGCAATTTGCGAGCCGTTGCCGCCGATGAAAAACAGATAGCGGATATTGTGGGCTTCAAAGACGTGGAATGCGCTCTCCACGTCCGACGGCTGGAAGCGAAAGCGGCAGCTGCCCAGGGCGGTCCCCGGCGTATGGCGCAGCCCGCGGATGACGTGCTGGGACTCCTCGGCCAGGTCCACCAGCTGTCCGCCCACGATTCCCCGCAGGCCGTGGAGTGCGCCGTAGACCTCACCGATGCAGCTGTGATTGAGGGACTCTTGTATCACACCGGCCAGGGAGGAGTTGATCACCACCGTTGGACCGCCGGACTGGGCCACCAGCACGTTCCCCTCCAAAATTCCATCCGGACCATTTTCCATCGCCGCCATTAGGGCTCCATTCAGCGTTCGCCGGGCCGGAAAGTAAATGAAATTTTGCCGGGTTTCTCCCTCCGGCCGGCCCCGGGGACGGCCGGCTCCATTTGAAAACCTTGCCCCAGCTCCGCCATGTTCCTCTTTCCCCAGCAGTTTGGAGCGGCAGCGCGTGGGCGGGGAATCGGTAGGGGAGGTGGCGCCTCTTTATTGGTTTCTTGGTTTCTCGGCCCGTGCATTGGATCTGCGGGGTCGCGGTCGCATTCCGGACCCAGGGCTTGCCACGGCCGGAAAAGGCTCACCGGAGCGGCCGTTCCCAGACAATTCCCTTCCAGTTGAGTGCCCTGGCCCCGGGCGGCACCGCCATTCGGATGTCCGTCGTCGGCAGCCCGTCGCCGTAGCCGGCCAGTGCGCCGCCATCCCCGCGCAGGTCGTGAAAAAATTGCACATGGCCGTCGAGGAAGACGATCCAGCCGCCATCGGTGCCATAGATGCCGCCGTCGTCGCCCCGGGCCGGCTTCCAGGTTCCGCTTTCCGGGTCCAGTCCGCGGCTATGGGCGAGCGGGGTGGTGGACGGGTCGGCGCCGGGGGAAAGCCCAACGATCACGGTGATGGCCAGGGGGAAGCGGGCGAAGTCGTCGGCCGGCCGCCGGTCCGGGGCCGGGGAAAGCACCGACCGGGGAGGACTTCCCAGCGCCAGATAGTCATCGGGAATGGTGTAGAGGGAGCCATCGCCGATTCCGGAGTGCTCGGCCAGCGCCGCCGCCCACTCGGCCAGGTTTGTGGCCCTTTCCAGATCTCTCCGTGCCGCCGGCCCGTCCTGGCAGCTGGCATGGGCCATGGCAATCTGCCGCAGCTGGTTCGCCAGCCGCAGCCGCCGCGCCCGGGCCATGGCCGCTCCCACCGCCGGCGTGAGCAGCGCCGCCAGCATGCCCAGGATGGCCAGCACCGCCAGCACCTCGATCAGGGTAAATCCTCGGCCGTCGCGTTTCATGGGCAGATTTTACGGGTAGGGCAGGGGAAAGCGGGCGCAGAGGGCGTGGACCTTTTCCCGCACGGCAACTCCGCTGGCTTCGCCGTCCCCGGCCGTCAAAATTTCCGCGATCCAGTGGCCAATCTGCCGCATTTCCTCCGGACCCATGCCGCGGGTGGTGACCGCCGGCGTGCCCAGGCGCAGGCCACTGGTCGCGACGGGGCTGCGCGTTTCCCCGGGGATTGTGTTCTTGTTGACCGTGATGTGGGCCCGCTCCAGCAGCGTCTGCGCCGTCTTTCCGTCCAGATCGGGTAAATTTTCCCTTAGGTCCAGGAGCAGCAGATGGTTATCCGTCCCTCCCGAAATCACTGCGAATCCCAGCTCCGCCATGGTTTTTGCCAACGCCGCGGCATTTTCCAGCACCCGCCGCTGGTAGTCGCGGAATTCCGGACCGGCCGCCTCGCGGAAGCAGACGGCCTTCGCGGCGATGATGTGCATCAGCGGGCCACCCTGGATGCCGGGAAATACGGCGCCGTCGATGGCCCGGGCGAAGCGCTCCCGGCACAGGATCAGTCCGCCCCGCGGGCCCCGCAGGGTCTTGTGGGTCGTGGTCGTGGCAAAGTCGCAGTAGGGGACCGGCGACGGGTGCAGTCCTGCGGCGACCAGTCCCGCCACGTGGGCCATGTCCGCCATGGCCAGGGCGCCAACGGCGTGGGCCAGCTCGGCAACCCGCTGAAAATCAATCTGCCGCGGGTAGGCGGAGGCGCCGATGGTCACGAGCCGGGGGCGCACCTCCTCCGCCAGCCGGGCCATGGCGTCGTAGTCCAGCCGCCGGGTTAGCGGATCCGTTTCGTAGTGGGTCACGGAGTAGAGCATGCCGCTCAAATTCTTCGCATGGCCGTGGGTAAGGTGGCCGCCGTGGCTCAGGGACATGGTCAACATGCGATCCCCCGGCCGGAGCACCGCCGCGTAGACCGCCATGTTGGCCTGGGAGCCGGAATGGGGCTGCACGTTCGCATGCTCCGCCCCGAATAGCTGCCGGGCCCGTTCCCGGGCCAGGGATTCCACCCGGTCCACGAACTCGCAGCCGCCGTAGTAGCGCTGGCCGGGATAGCCCTCGGCGTACTTGTTGGTCAGGATGGAGCCGGCCGCCTCCAGGACGGCGGGAGATGTAAAATTCTCCGAGGCAATGAGCTCAATGTGCTCCTCCTGGCGCCTTCGCTCCCCGGCGATGGCTGCAAAAATTTCCGGATCTTCCCCTGCCAGACAAGCCACGCATCCTCCTCCGTCCAGCTGGGCAACCCTCCGGCGGTGGCGCGGGTCCTGGTCCTCCCCGGAGGCGAAGAAACGCTCCAGCAGCGGGACGATTTCCCGCGGCGATTGCCAACTGGAGCCCAGGCAGAGCACATTGCCGTGGTTGTGTCGACGGAAAAGTTCGGCCATTGCTTCGGAAAAAATCGGTGCCGCCCGCACGCCGGGCAGGCGATTGGCCGCGATGGCAATGCCCAGGCCGCTTCCGCAGGCAAGGACACCGAACCGGGCCCGGCCGGATTGCACATCTGCCGCCACCGCCCGGCCGACGGTGGGGTAGTCCACCGGCCCTGGGCGGTCCGTTCCGCGGTCAATGATCGCCATTCCCCTGTCATTGAGGAACTTGAAAATTGCCGGTCGCAGGGCCAGTCCCCGGTGGTCCATGCCCACGCTCACCCGCAGGGGATTGGCGCCGGCTCCTCCGTTCCAGATTTTTTCTCCCCGATTGGGGCCGGTTCCCGCTTTGACGGGCGCCCCACCGCCGTCGGAATCGCTCACCGTGGCTCTGCCCATGGAGTCCCATTCCCTACACGGCTCCGGCCCGGTGGAAAATCAAAAAAATTTCCCCACCGGGCGCCCATGGCCGGTGCGGGACCGCATTTGCTGCGCATTGCCGTGGGCCGTTGCAATTTTACTTGACCCATGGCCCCCATCCGACCATACCTATCTTGCATGAACATATCCCGGGCGAGCACGTACCTCGTTTCCTCTCCGATCCTGTCCGACGGCGTTTCTTCCTCCGGGAAGACGGCCGGGGCCGGAGGAAAGGAAAGCGCCACGGAAACCGGCCAGCTGGGACAGACCCGCACGGGCTCGACGAATGCAGGCCAAACGGCGGCCACGCGTAGCTCCTGGCAGGATGGGGCATTTAATTTTCCAGAAATTGCGAAGCAGGTGCCACTACCCCTCGGACTGGGAGTGGAGAGTATGGTGGACGAGTCCTCATTTACCGACCTGGCAACTGCCAGTGCGTTGGAAGATTCCTCACCCATCGACCTGGACGAGGGCGCTGGACAGGCGGAAAACGCGGAAAATCACGACTTGGAGGAGGATGATTCCCAGATCGAGGATCCGCCAAGTCCTCCAGGGCTCGCGGATAGTGAGCCGAAACCCAAAGAAGCGCTAGGCCTGGACCATGTGCCCCACGTAAATTTTGAAGATTTTCTCGCGATGGATTTTGACGCATAGAACATTGCCATTGGCCCGGGGATTTCCCGGGTTGGCTGGGTAATTTTTTTCTTGCCCCGCTGCCCGGAAGTTTGGCACGGTGGCTCATGCCTTTGCTGGAGGAATGGCGCCGCTGGCTGGCCGGCGTGGGTGAGGATCCGGACCGGGAGGGTCTCGTGGATACGCCGCGCCGGCTCCGCTCCATGCTGGAGGACATGGTTTTGCCGCCGTCTTCGCTTCCGGACGACCCGCTGGCGACCACCTTTGCCGTGGCCGGCTACGACGACTGGGTCTGCCTGGACCGCATTCCCTTCGGCTCCCTCTGCGAACACCACCTGCTGCCCTTCTTTGGCCACATTTCCCTGGCCTATTGGCCCGCCGCTGGCCGGGTGGTTGGACTGAGCAAGCTGGTCCGCCTGGCGGAGCAGCTGTCCCGGCGCCTGACCCTGCAGGAGCGCCTGACCGTCCAGCTGGCGGAGGCAATTTTTTCCGGTCTCCGGCCCCGGGCGGCGGCGGTGCGCGTGGAGGCGGAGCACCAGTGCATGGGCCTGCGCGGCGTGCGCATTCCCAATCTGCGCACGACCACATTTCACCGGATTGGGGATGCGCCCCGCTGGCCATTTCCATGACGCGGCGTGGGACCTTCGGATGACATCTGGGAAATCTTTTTTTCTCTGGGGCATTCTCAACGCCACGCCCGATTCCTTTTCCGATGGGGATCCGCTGGCCGGCGTGGACGAATTCGTGGCCCGTGGCCTGCGGCTCGCCGGGGAGGGGGCAGATTTTATCGACCTGGGTGGGGAATCTTCCCGGCCGGGATTTTCTCCCATTTCCGCCGACGAGGAGATGGACCGGGTGCTGCCCACGCTGGAAGCGCTGCTCGCCCGCACGGCCGTTCCCATTTCCGTCGACACGCGCCGGGCCACGGTGGCCGCCGCTGCCCTGGCCATGGGGGCCGTCTACGTGAACGATGTTTTTGGACTGCAGGGGGATGGCGCCATGGCGCAAACCGTTGCCCACTTCGGAGCCGGCGTGGTGGCCATGCACCGGCGCGAAGAAATTCTCCGCAGGGGGGACATTCTCGAGGACGTGGCGGCGTTTTGGGAAAAATCCCTCGCCATTGCCGCCGCCGCCGGCATTGATCCGAAGAAGGTGCTGCTGGACCCGGGCATCGGCTTCGCCAAGACCGTGGAGCAGAACGTGGCCATCCTGAGAAATTTGCACCGGCTTTGCTCCGCCTTCCCGGACCGGGAAATTTTTCTGGGGGTTTCCCGCAAGTCCGTCCTCGGTGCCCTCTGCGGCGAGCCGGATCCGCGCCGGCGGGACCTGGCCAGCGTGGTCGTCGCCCAGGAGGCCCGGCGCTGCGGGGTGCGCCACTTTCGCGTGCACGCGGTTGCCATGGCGCGGCAGGCACTTGAACTGGGGGATGCGATCCGTGGCCGATGAGCCCTGGCTCTCCCTCCGGCCGCCGCAGCCGCTGGGAAAGATTTCCCTTTCCCGGGTGCGGGTCCTGGCCCTCTGCGGCGTGGAGGACTGGGAGCGGCGGACCCCGCAGCCCATCTCCGTCGACGGGGAATTCACCTACGCAATAGGGACCTGCGCCCATTCCGATGCCCTGGCCGACGCGGTGGACTACGCCGCGCTGGTGGAGTTTTTGCGAAATTTTTTGACTAGCCGGCCGTTTTCCCTGCTGGAGAACCTGGTTTTTTCCCTCTGCCGCAGCGTGCTCGCCGCCTTTCCGCCCCTGCTGCAGGTGCAGCTTTCCGTTTGCAAGCTGCTTGCCTGCAACGGATTGGCGCCGACGCTGTCCTTCGGCCTGCGCCGTTCTCCGGTGGTTCTCGCCCTGGGGAGCAACCTGGGGGACCGGCTAGGCAACCTGCGGGCCGCGGAGGCCGCCATCGCCGCCATTCCCCACACGGCGCTGCGGGCCGTCTCCTCCGTGCACCGCACGGAGCCCCTGCTTTTTCGGGAACAGCCGGAGTTTCTCAACCGGTGCCTGCTCGTGGAAACCACCCTGCTGCCACTGGAATTGCTGGCCCATGCGCAGGCCATCGAACGGCAGCGGGGGGAAAGGACGGGTCCGGCAAAGGGTCCGCGCCAGCTGGACATTGATCTGCTGCTCTTTGAAGGGGTGAGCTGCCGCAGCCGGCAGCTGTCCCTGCCCCATCCCGCCATCCGGGACCGGCGCTTTTGGATCGAGGAGCTGGCGGAGCTGGGCATTGCCATTCCCCCGTCCGACGGGTCGGTGCTCTGCCAGCGCTGTGAGGCAGTCGCTCTGGAACAGGGGGAAATGGAATTGTAGTCCCCCGGGGCCGGGGCGGCGAATTTCACGGGGACCCCAGCAGGTCCCGGTAGGCCAGGGCGATGCGGCCCGGATGCCTGGCGACGCAGATTCCTGCCCTTTCCAGGGCGTCGATTTTGTAGGCCGCCCCGCTGCGCTTTCCGGAAACGATGGCTCCGGCGTGGCCCATGCGCCTGCCGGGCGGTGAGCTGACCCCGGCGATGAATGCGACCACGGGCTTTGTCACGTGGCGGCGAATGTGCTCCGCCGCGTCCAACTCCTCCTCGCCGCCGATTTCCCCCACCAGGATGATGCCGTCGGTCTCCGGGTCCTCGGCGAAGAGCTGCACCACGTCGCAGAGGGAAAGGCCGTGGATGGGGTCGCCGCCGATGCCCACGCAGGTGGACTGGCCGATGCCGAGCCGGGTGAGCTGGGATACGGTTTCAAAGGTGAGGGTGCCGGATCGGGAAACGACGCCGACCCTGCCCGGGCTGTGAATTTCCCCGGGCATGATGCCCAGCTTTGCCTGGCCCGGTGCGATGATGCCGGGGCAGTTGGGTCCGATGAGCCGGGAATGGGAACAGGCCAGCCGCTCCCGAACCAGCAGCATGTCATGGCTGGGGATGCCCTCCGCAATGCAAACGACGAGGGGGATGGCGCCGTCGATGGCTTCCATTAGGGCGTCCGCGGCCTGGGCCGCCGGGACAAACACCAGGGACGCGTCCACCCGATGCCGCTCCAGGGCGTCGCGGACGGAGTCGTAGATGGGGATGCATTCCTCCCAGAGCTGTCCGCCCTTGCCCGGCCGTACCCCTGCCACCACCCGCGTTCCGTAGGCCAGGCAGCGGTGCAGGTGAAATGTGGCGGCCCTTCCGCTAATGCCCTGCACCAGCACCCGCGTCGTGCCGTCGACCAAAATTCCCATTTTTCCGCCTTCCTCAAATTCCCTGCCGGATCGCCTCCTCCAGCCCGTTGAGGTCCTCCACGATCTTCACCCCGGGGATGTGCTCCCGCAGCATCGCCCGGCCCAATTCGGCGGCGGGTCCCTCCAGGCGCAGCAGCAGGGGCAGGGAAAGTTTCTTGCCCGCCAGGGCCCGCAGCACGCCCTCCGCCACCAGATCCCCGCGCATGGTTCCCCCGAAGACGTTGATCAGCAGGCAGCGGACCCCGTCCCCATCCAGAATCAGGCGAAATGCCTCCGTAACCGACTCCACGCCGGCGCTGTCCCCCAGGTCCAAAAAATTGGCCGGCCGAATTCCCGCGGCCTGGAGCAGGTCCATGGTGGCCATGGCCAGTCCCGCACCGTTGGTGAGGCAGGCCACCGTTCCCCCGAGGGCCACGTAGCTCAGTCCCAGCCGTTCCGCCCGCTCCTCCCGCCAATCTCCCTGGGAGGGATCCCGGAGGGCGCGGATGGCATCCTGGCGGAAGAGGCCGCTGTCGTCGAAGACCACCTTTGCGTCCAGGGCGCGGAACCTTCCCTCCGTGGTCAGGGCCAGCGGATTGATTTCCACCAGATTGGCATCTTTTTCCCAAAAAAGCCGGCCCATGGCCCGGGCAATGGAGCAAAATTCCTCCCTCTGCTCCTCTGCCAGGCCGAGGGCGAGGGCCATGCGCCGCAGCTGGAATTGGCAGGGACCGGTGGAGGCGCGGATCCATTCCCGCAGGATGCCGTGTTCCTGGACCGATTCCTCGACCGCCACCCCGCCCCGGTTCGATGCGAGCAGTAGGGGAAGCTGGGCCCGCCGGTCCAGGAGCAGGGCCAGGTAAAATTCCTGCGCCACCGGCACCGCCTCCTCCACCAGCACCGCCGCCACCGGCTTTCCCGCTTCTCCGCTCTGCGCCGTGGCCAGCCGCCGGCCCAGCATGGCCCGGGCCAACTTCTCCGCCTCGCAGGCCGTCGCAGCGCAGCGCACGCCTCCCCCCGCCGACCCTCCCGGAAAATGACCCCGGCTCCTTCCCCCCGAGTGCACCTGCGCCTTGACCACGTAGCCGGCCAGGTCCCGGCCCAGACGGTCCAGCGCCGGGCCAATTTCTTCCTCGGTCCTGGCAACGACCCGGCGACCCACCGGGACTCCCTGGGCCTCCAGCAGCTCCTTGGCCTGAAATTCGTGCACCTCCACCCTGGTCCGCCACCCTGCCGGCGCCAAGAACCGTGGCAAGGATATTCTCCGGCGCACCAACCTGGGAAAAATTTGGCTCGCAATGCCATCCGGCCCATCGATCCAAGGGGACTATGACCCATTGCCAATCCCCCTCCGCGGAGTGTCGCCGCCACGGCACCGATGGCCTGGGGGTAGCGGAGCTGGGGGGTAGCGCCCCCAACCGGGCCAGGAGGTTTCAAAGGGGGCTGCCGCGCCCCTTTGCCAATCCCCCGCCCATGGAGTGCCGTAGCATCGATAATCGGGGGAAGCGAAGCTGGGGGCAGGGCCCCCAAATGGGCCCGGCCGGCCCCCGAGGCCCCCTCGCTTCGCTCGGGACGCCGGCCGGACGGGCGCTACGGACGGTTCCATCCAAAGCTGGCGAACCAGCCTTCGAATAACCGACATCTGGGGGAGGCGCAGCGCAGCGGAGCTGGGGGCAGGGCCCCCAATTGGGCCCGGCCGGCCCTCGAGGCCCCGGCCCGCGGCACTGCCCGCTCCGCCGGGCAGCGCCCGTGAGCGGCCCTTCCCTCAAGAAGTCAAGTTCCTGCACAACAGATCCGTGTCGGTCACTTTTCCTGGTGGAGGTGGAGTGTGGTTTTGCGGGTCCTACCCCCTAGCCGTTCCCGTTTACCGTGCCCGGGCGGTAGGCAAATTCCGCGT
>JAITSI010000045.1 GCA_031287845.1 Puniceicoccales bacterium | reverse complement strand
AAACGGCTTTCCACGGACGAAAATGGGCGACGTTGTCACCCAATCTCGTCTTCAATTTGCCTGTGAAAATTTTGACCTTATATCTCTTAGAAAGAGCCGCTATCTCTTCCGCTGTATTTTGTTCTTTCATGTTTCTTTTCGCGCGAGCAATGAAATTTAGGCCACAATTTTTGCTCACATAGCCCTTGTCTCCGATCGCTGTCCCAGTGCGGCCTTGAAGCAATTTTGCTGCCATTGAGACATCAGAAGCTGATCCTTTAGTAATGAAGAAATTGACAACCTGATTCAGGTCATCAATTGCCAAATGCAGTTTGATTCAGTAAATTTTCTTCGTCGCGGAAATCGCCCAGTCGGCATGTTCCTCAAAGAGGCAACTTCGCCAAGAACGAACTATTTTACAAAGCTCAAATGGGGTAGAGTCGACGATGAAAAAGTTCAAAATTGCCTGTGTGAACGATTGGAAATCCCCTACAACTGCCTCCCGTAATTGGAGTCGTCTCAAAAATACACTGTAGGATGGCATTTTGGGAAAATACGGCCGCAGCCATTTCCCGTACAATCCGTCGTAAAATCGGTTAAAGTGCCGCATGCCAGACAATTGAAATGCGGCGTAAATAGTCCACACCTCACTAAAGTGAAGTCCAAACTTCCGGCCCAAATCATGGCGAAAATCCCAGCGATTTTCCTTGCAAAGGTCATCGACATGGACAAACAAAGTGATCAATGCGATCTCAGCAGTTTCCATAAGCCATTGAAATCGCAGAGCGTCTTTTTGTCAAGAAATTCTGTCTGAATCCCCCCATTTTTTTTGCAACTGGGGTTATTATTTCAGAACAACAGATCCCGATTATACGAAACTAGGCTTGGTTATTCCAACCTGGCGAAAAATTGCGCAACACATTGGAATTCTAATTACGACCCTGGCACTAGCTGCAGCGGTGGTGACGGTGGTTCTTTTTTTGGCAACTGCCATTGTTCCCCTCGCATTCCTCTGGCCCACGGCCATTGCCTGCGGCTGCGTGGCTCTCATTGGACTGATTGCCTATGGAATCGCCCGCCACGGGGACTGCGGGGACTGGTGGGAATACCTTTGGGACATGCCCTCATGGATGCGGGAAAGGATGCTTAAAAGGATTTATACCGTCGAAAATAAACTCGATATAAAGCAAAGAAATTTGACAATATTCGAAATGATTAACAGTTGGTCGCAATACGATGGGAATACAGATCCCGACGTGTGGAAGCGCATGGTGAGCGCACTGGAAATACTGCCAAACAGATTCATTAAAGATATAAGTTCACAAGTTGAAAGGAACCCGATTCTTCCCCTGTTTCAATACTGTAAGGATAGCTCCGTTCTGGTTAGAGTGCTGAAACTATTTCAAAAACGGCTGTTCCCTAAACGCCTCTGGGCCGGACTATTAGAAACACCCCACGGGGAACTATATAAGAAAATTGCGGCCCTGGCAAGTGAAAATAAGGCCGTTGGGCAGGCGTGGAACAAACTGCTTCGCCATGCGGGTCCAAAGCCCGCCGAGCTCAACTAACTCACCGTTTAGAGAGGGGCATTGGGCAGGAGAACCATTGGCCCACTTCCCAACGCGGCTGTCTGGGGGAGGCGAAACGAAGCGGAGCTGGGAGCAGCGCCCCCAAATGGCCCGGCCGGTCTAGGGTCAGGACCCGTAAACCCACATTCCACCTCCACCTGGAAAAATGACCGATACGGACCTGTTGTGCAGGAGCTTGACTTCTTGAGGGAAGGGGCGTTCACGGGCGCTGCCGGCGGAGCGGGCAGTGCCGCGGGCCGGCCCGGATGGGGAAAGAGCTACGCGGGGCGACCTGCACGCTGCGATAGCAGAAGCATCGCCCAGCACCTCATTCTATCATCTCCTGGGGTTGGGCCGGCTCGCCAGCTTTGGATGGAACCGTCCGTAGCGCCCGTCCGTCCGACGTCCCGAGCGAAGCGAGGGGGCCTCGAGGGCCGGCCGGACCCATGTGGGGGCCCGGCCCCCAGCTCCGCGTCCCCCGATTATCGATGCTACGGCACTCCGTGGGGAGGGGGATTGGCAAAGGGGCGTGGTAGCCCCCTTTGAGACCTCCTGGGGGCAAAGCCTCCAATTGGCCCGGCCGGCCTGGAGGGCGAAAGAAAAGACCTTGCCAAGGGAATCCGGAGCCCTAGGGTGGGTGGCTAGCAATTCATGCGGTATTTGCACGCCCATTGGCGCATTGGCTATGTCCGGACGCCCCGGGAGAGGCGAAAGGCTCCCTTCGAGGCGGCACTGGATGCTGTTTCCCCGCGGGAGCACCTGCTCCTCTACCGGGACGCGTCCGCATTCATCCTGATGAACCGCTACCCCTACAACGCGGGACACCTGCTCGTTCTACCCGTGCGGCGGGTGGGGGACCTGGCGGAGCTGGACGACGGGGAGGCCGCTGGCCTCATGGCCGGGATCCGGAGGGCGCAGCGCACCCTCGTCCGGGCCATGGCGCCCGACGGGTTCAACATTGGCTTCAACGTGGGCGGGGCGGCGGGGGCCGGTCTGCCCGACCACCTGCACTGCCACGTGGTGCCCCGCTGGAACGGTGACACCAACTTCATGCCGGTCGTGGGGGCCACAAAGGTTCTCCCCCAGGCCCTGGAGGATCTCTACGACACGCTGCTTCCCCACGTGCCGTGAGGGAACCATGAGGAGGATAAACACATGGGAGAGGGACCGCTTGCCTATCTGCGAAGACGCTTTTTCCCATGCCGGCGCCAGCGGACGGCGGTGCCGCGCCGGACGCTGCGGCAGTTTTTTCCCGCCCTCGCCGCCGGGATCCGGTCCCTTGCCTGGTCCCTGCCCATGGCCGCCGCGGTCACTGCCATCTGCTTCCTGGGCCAGCCTTCCCTGCGCATGCACGTGGCACCGGGCCAGGTTCTGAAATCCCCCATCCTCTCCGAGGTCGCCTTCTCCTACGAGAGCGCCATCCAGACCCAGCAGCTGCGGGAGCGGAAGGCGCTGCGCATTGCCCCGGTCTACAAGCTGGAAATGGAACAGTTCCAGCAGTTTAGCCAGCGGATTACCCAGCTGGCGGTGGACATCGACGCCCTGGACGAGCGGTTGCGGGAGGAGGAGGACGGGGAGACGCTGCAGCTGCAGCTGGCAACGTTCGTTGGCACGGTGAACCAGCGGCTGGGGTTCAGCATCGCCGAACAGGACCTGCAGGCCATCCTGCTGCATTCCACCGCCAGCTCCCGCCGCTACCTCTGGAACGAGGCCCTGGACGCGCTCCGGGTGGTTGTGGCCGACGGCATCGTCGATTCCGCCCTGCAGGCGCCGGCCGCGGGCCAGAAAAACTACTTCATGAACCTGGACCTCACCAGCGAGGCCGACAAAAAAAACCTGCGCACCCAGGAGGAGGCCCTGCTCTACCTGCGCATCCAGCTCGGCTCCCTGGATGAACGGCGGGAGCTCGCCAGCGCCCTATTCCACATCTTCCGCTCCGGCGTGGCGCCCAATTTGACCTATGACCGGGAAAAGACGGATGAAAAAAAGACCCTGGCCCGGTCGTTGGTGAAGCCGGTGCAGGTGTCCGTGGAGGTGGGCGAGGTGGTGGTCGGCTCCGGGACCGCCGTGGGATCGCTGGAGGTGGAAAAGCTCTACGCCTACCGCCAGGAGCTGCGCCGGCACAGCGGGACCATTCTCGGCGTGGACCATGCGCTCTGGCGGGACTTTCTCCTCACCTTCCTTACCCTCCAGTGCGCCGTCGCCATCCTGCGGGCACTTCCCCTGCCCGGGCCGCGGCCGCTCCGCGAGGGCCTGGCCTTCGCCACGGTCCTGCTCCTCGGCAACCTGCTGGCCCTGCGCGGCACGGCCCTGCTCTGGGAAACGCATCGCTTTGCCAGCCACGGCCTCCTATTCCACGCCCTTCCCTACCTGACCCCGCTCCTGGCAGGTGTTACCGTCGTGGCCCTGCTCCTCGGCCCCTGCATCGGCACCGCCTTTGCCCTGCTGCTGGACATCTTCTTCACCCTCATGATCGGGAAAAACCTGGACTTTTTTCTGGTCCTGCTCCTTGGCATGCTGCTCGCCGTGGGCCAGTGCCGGAGTGCCATCTTCAAGGGCCAAATTCTTCGCATTGGCACGGTTTCCGGGCTGGCCCTGGGCCTGGCCGCGCTGGCCGCTACCTTTCTCGACGCCCAGGACTGGTCCATCGGGCTGGCCAAGCTGGGCGCCGCCGTCGCGTCGGGACTGGCCAATGGCATCCTCGCCAGCATCCTGCTCGGTCCCCTGGAGCGAATTTTTCTCCTCACGGGCAACATCCGGCTCCAGGAGCTTTCCGACTTCAACCACCGGCTGCTCCGCCAGCTGCAGCTCCACGCGCCCGGCACCTACCACCACAGCCTCATGGTGGCCAGCCTCGCCGAGCGGGCGGCAAAGGAGGTGGGGGCCAACTGGCTCATCTGCCGGGTGGCGGCGCTGTTCCACGACATCGGCAAGATCACCAAGCCCAACTATTTCATCGAAAACCAAATGGCGGAAAATCCCCACCGGGAAAAGGCCCCCCGCATCAGTGCACTCATCATTAAGAGCCATGTGCGCAATGGCATGGACGTTGCCGGCGCGGCCGGAATTCCCCCCAGGATCATCCAGGTGATGCGGGAACACCACGGCACCACCCTCATCCAGTACTTCTACGACCTGGCGCGGCAGCAGGCGGAGCAGCGCCAGGCGGGCGGTGACGAAGTTCCTGCGGCGGAAAGCGGCGCGGTGGAGGAGAGCTTCTATCGCTACGACGGACCCAAGCCCCGGACCCTGGAGTCGGCCATCCTCATGCTGGTGGACTCCTGCGAGGCTGCCAGCCGCAGCCTGCACAAGATTACGGCCCAGAGCGTGGGGGACCTGGTCGACGCCATCTTCCAGACCAAAATCGGCGACGGACAGCTGGACGACTGCCCCATCACCTTTCTCCAGCTCCACACCCTCCACGACTGCATCGTCACCTCCCTGCTCAATAGCCTGCACAGCCGCATCAGCTACGTGCCCCAAACCGGCGGAGATGGCTAATTGCCATTGCTTTTTCCCATTTTTGCGCCGGACTCTGCCCCATGCCACGCTGGCCATACATGGAGGTTCACGCCGTGGACCACTGTAATTTGAACTGCGCCGCCTGTTCCCACTTCTGCCCCCTGGCTCCAAAAAAATTTTGCTCCCCGGAGGGGCTGGCCCGGGATTGCAACGAGCTTGGGAAAAAAATTAGCCTGCGTCGCTTTCGCATCCTCGGCGGAGAGCCTCTGCTGCATCCACAAATTTCCCAGCTCATCGCCGTCGCACGGCAAGGCCTTCCGGAGGTCCACCTCGGCCTATGCACCAATGGTATCCTGCTGCCCCGCATGGGAGAGGAATTTTGGCGGACCTGCCGGGAAAATTCCTGTTCCATCGAAATTTCCTTCTACCCGCCCCTGCATGAAAACTGCAAACGCTGCGAGGAACTGGCCCATTTCCACCACGTGCCCTTGTCCTTCGACCATGGCAGGGTCCGGGATGGCTTTGCCCGCGTGCTGGACCCGCTGGGCCGTTCCAGCCCTAGGATCATTTCCCGCCGCTGCTACAATGCGGGCTGCGCCCTCCTGCGCGAAGGCCGCATCTACCGCTGTCCGACGGCCTACTGCATGGTCTGGTACAATGCGAAATTTGGGCAAAACATTCCCCAGGACCCGGGGCTGGACCTCTACGCCAACCCCGGTCGCCGCCTCGTCGCCCACCTGCGCCGGCCCTGTGCCACGTGCCGTCACTGCACAATCGCCCTGGACCTGCACCCCTGGGCCCCTTCCACCGGAAAGGCAGAGGAATGGATCGCCGCTTGGCATCGGAACCGGGACCCCGAGGATCAGACTCCGCAGATCCGGCCCGGCGGCCAAGGATCCGGGGCGGGCCATGTCCCCTTTGCCAATTCCCCTTCCCCGGAATGCCGGGGCGCCGACGGCTGGGAAAGGTGAAATGGGGCGGAGCCGGTGGCAAGGTCCGCAGATGGGGCCCGAGCGCCGGGCGCGCCACGGTCGTTCGAACGCTGCCCTGCGTTTTTTCTGGCAAGGGGCCCGCGGGGCGGCTAGAAGAATCCGGTGATCACCGCTATCCAGCGCTTTCTGACCCGGCACCGCCGCTGGCTCTTCGCCGCCCTGCTCGTCACGGTTGTGGTTCCCTTCGTATTCACCATCGGGGCATCGCCGGGAATTGTTTCCGGTGGCCACTGGCGCCGGCAAAAATTTTTCGACGTGGCCATCCGCTCCCCGGAGGACTGGGACGCCCTGCGCCGGGAGACCGCCCTCGGCCTCTACCTCGACGGCATCGGCGGCGTCTCCCTGGATGGGGCCATCCTTGCCCGCAGCGCCTGGGATTGGCTCGTCCGCCGGCTCCAGGTCCCGCCTCCCGGCCGGGAAATTTTAAAGGGCTACGTGCGTAGCCGGCCGGCATTCCAGGAGGATGGGGCATTTTCCCTGCGCCGCTACGGGGACTTTGTCCACTCCCTGCACCCAGACCCGGCGCGGTCCGAAGCCCTGGCGCTGGGCCAGCTGGGCCAGGACTGGGCCAGGAACTGGACGGCAAATACGCTGGCCTGCGCCGACTTCACCCTGCCCGCCGAGGCACGGCTCCAGTGGCTATACCTGCAGACCCGCTGGACGCTCCACCCCGCCCGCCTGGCTTTTCAGGACTTCCATCCGCCGCTGGAATTGACCGAGGAAGCCATCCGGGAGCACTTCGACGCCGGTGGGGACCGCTTCCACGCGCCGGAATTGCTCCGGCTCGTCCACGTCTCCTTTCCCTTCGCCGGGGAAGAGGGCGAGGATCCCTCCGACGCGGACCTGGCGGAATTTTTCTGGTCCCACGGGGAGCTGTTTCCCGGCGCGGACGCCGCATTCCTAAAGGAAAGGCGGGACAGCGTCGCCACGGCATTCCGCCGCTGGCACTCGCCGGCCTTCGCCCGGGGCAATGAATTTCTCTACAATCTCTACTCCAAGGACCTGGCCCACAATTCGCCGGAAATTATCGCCGCGGCGGCGGCGCTGGGCGGCGGCGTGCAGGAGCTGGAACCCTTTCCCCCGGCCAGGCCACCCGGCACCGGCCCCGTCCCCGCGGAGGCGCTGCTCGAGGCGGCTTCCCTGGACGAGGTCCACTTTTTTTCCAATCCCATCCTGACCGGCAGCGGCGTGCACATCCTTCTCTACCAGGGCCGTACGCCGTCCGTTCCGCTGCCATTCGAGGAGGTGCGGGAGCGGGTGGCCCAGGACCTGCGCAACCGGGAGCGGGTGCGGCTCTTCGCCCAGCGGGCCCGGGAGCTGCGGGAGACCATGGCCCGGCGGCTGGCGGAGGGGGAAAACTTTGCCGCGCTGGCCCGGGAACTGGGACTGCACCCGGGAGAACCCAGCACATTTACCCTGGCCGAACTGCCGGAATCCATTCCATTGCAGCGGGTTGCCACCTTTGACCGGCTGGAGCGGGGGGAACTGTCGGAATTTTCGCTGGTCCGGCCGGACCTGGAGCTGTTCTTCGTCGCAGAAAAGCAGGTCCCCGCCGTCGACGCGGAGGCGCTGCGGCGCTGGGAACGGGAAAACGAACGCGCAACGGGCCAGCTGGTCCTGCGCCAGTTCATCGAGGAGAAAATCGGGGCAGAGCTGGACTAGGGTCAGGTCCCATAAACCCACACTCCACCTCCATCTGGAAAAATAACCAATATGGACCCTGTTGTGCAGAAACTTGACTTCTTGAGGGAAGGGCCGCTCACGGGCGCTGCCCGGCGGAGCGGGCAGTGCCGCGGGCCGGCCCTGATGGTGAAAAAGCTACGCGGGGCGACCTGCGCGCTGCGATAGCAGAAGCATCGCGGCCTCGAGGGCCGGCCGGGCCCTATTGGGGGCTGTGCCCCCAGCTCCGCCATGCTCCGCTTCCCCCAGATGTCGGTTATTCAAAGGCCGGCTCGCCAGCTTTGGATGGAACCGTCCCTAGCGCCCGTCCGTCCGGCGTCCCGAGCGAAGCGAGGGGGCCTCGGGGGCCGGCCGGGCCCATTTTGGGGCCCTGCCCCCAGCTTCGCTTCCCCCAGGCCATCGGTGCCATGGCGGCGGCATTTCGCGGGGGGGCCAGGGGGGCTCAGCCCCACCGTCAACCGGCGGACCTGGTTTACGGGTCCTGCCCCTAGGACCGGGCCACGGTACGAGGAAAAAAGGGCACGGGGACTTGGCCCGCGGCGCCGGCGGGAGGAGATTGTGCCGGGGCGAATTGGCCTGTGGCGCCGGCCGCCGGTTCCCGTTGAAAAAAAAAGCGCGAATCCATTTCCTCCCCTTGACTTCCCGGCGGGACGGTGATTCCCACGGCGCAGGAGAAAATGATGAGCATGGATTCGGGACGACAGACTAGGATTTCGGTGTCGCGGGTGGGGCCGATTCCACCGGGACAGGCGCAGGGAATGGGCAGTCGCAATGAAATTCAGCGGCCGATGCAGGCCCCCGGCGGTCCTGCGACGCTGCACTATCCGGGGCAGCCGGGGATGGTGCCGCTGCAGTGGACGGCGCCGATGGGGCCGATGGCCAGCTCCTACTCTCCCGTGTTCTACACGCCTCCGGGGTACCAGATGCAGCCGGCGCTGGGACAGTCCTACGGGCAGGGAATGCCGCCGGCCGGTGGTCCGGTTCGGATGCCCTATTGCGCTCCCGCGTTCGGCGCCGATTGGCGAAGGAGCACCTTTCGGAGCGCCTGCGACGAGAAGGGAGTGCCGCGCTGGGAACTGGCACAGGAGGCGCTGGGCCTGGGCGCCTGCTGCGGCTCCATGCGCTCGCAGGTCAGCGATGGCCTGGATGAAATCAACAGCAGCCAGATCCAGATGCGGGTCCAGATGGACGAGAATCTCGACGACGGCCAGAAAAAATTGCTGCTGCGCTATGCCAGGCGGACACCGCCGTGCAGCGGCGCGTGGCGATCGTTTGCAATCGTGATTCCCTTTGTCGCGATGGCCCCCATCGGCGTTGGCGTCATCACCGCAGCCAGCGGCGGGCTGATCCCGTGCATCCTGGGCGCCTGCGCGTGCTTCGGGGTCGGGGCTGGCCTTGGCATAGGGCGCTGTATCCACGATGCCCGTTGGCAACGGGAGACCCAGCAGCTGGAGGAAAAATACGCCCGGACGCGCACCCCGTTCGTCTGACGGGCGGCGGCCGAAATGCCACGGCGTCAACGGCTTATGTTGCTGGCGATTCCCAGGGTGGCTTGGTTCATACCCTTGGCAAGGTCCGTGAAGGATGACAGTATGGACCGCAGGGATTGCCTCAGCGACTGGGCCGTACTTTCCATTTTGCTTGCCATCGTGGTGGAGGTCTGCGCCATTGCCTGCTGCATGTGCGCGTCACTTGTTAGTATCTTCGCATCGTAGGTTTTTTCGGCCGCCAACAGATCCCCAATGCCGGTCACTATGCTGGATGCTCCCTGGCCCACCTGGCCGATGCCCGTGCCTACGCCGGGGACCATGGATCCTATTCCGCCGACGACCTGGATGGAGCCTGCCACTATCGTACAGGTAGCCTTTATGTCGGCAGCCTCCTTCTCCAATTTCGCCGCTTTCTTTTCCAGTTCTGCTGCATTCATGTTGTGTTCAAGGGTGTTCATGGTGCCCTGGAGCGAGTCTTGCTCCATGAGCGCAGCCATCTCATTTTGTATCTCATTTAGGTCTAGTAGTACGTTAAACAACCTATTCATAAGGTCGCCAAGTAGTTCCCTGGCCACATTCATATCCACCGTGTCAACATTACTTGGGTCGGCAGCAATACATACAATTGCAACTCCCACCTTCTCGTCGAGTTCCCCCCAGATCTCCGATACCTCGTCCTCTGTTAACTGAGTTACGCCGGGCTGTTGGATATCAGCATCTAAGTTTTCGATAAAATCTATGATTTTTTCTTTTTGATCAACAGTAAGAGTTTCATCGTTTTGTACTTCAACAATCTGATCCATCCGCGCTTCGTGGGCTTCATCCGTATCATCGAGACGTATGTCAATTTGATAACTCTCGGTACTTAGTCTAACCGCAGAAACTTCACTCATGGCATTTTTCCCCTTTTCTTTCCCTGGGCCGCGGCACCGCATCCCTGCGTAGCACGGCCAGCCCTTCACCTAGAACGCGACCGGAAAGGTTCTCGCCGCCGCCGCGGTCCTCCACGCAGCACAGCTGCCCCGAAGGAAATCGCCGGGCTAGTCCCCGCCCGGCAATGCGGTCCAGTTGACCTAAAAAATTTTCCCAGGGCTGATCCCCCGTTTCCTTTTCTTCTCTCTCCTCAGCCCAGGCCAGCAGCTCCCGTACCCGTTCCCACGCTTTCCGGGAGCTTTCTTCCCCGGAGGACCGCAGGGCGAGGATAACCCGTAGCAGAGAGGCGGCCATCGGCCACCGGCCATCCCGGATGAGGCTCTTCCCTGCCCAGAGGGCCAATTCCGGCCGTTCCGGCTGGGCCACGTAGGCTCCCAGAAAGTGCAGGGCGGCGTCAAAAAAATTTTCCCCCTCGAATAGGGTCAGGGCAATGGCAATCGCATAGAGCGGCTTGGATGGCACCAGCAGCCGTAGCAGGGAAAAAAGCTTCAACGCCGCGGCCAAATCCCTATCCCGGAGCAGGCGATGGGCCAGGGCATAGGCAGCTTCTTCCTCGCCGTCGCCGAGGACCAGACCGGATGGGACGGGCTTCCGGCGGACGGACCGCGCCAGACAATTGCGTAGGAAGCAGTAGAGGAATTGGTCCCGACTGCCAACGGCAAATGCCATGGCAGAGTTTTGTGAAAATTTCACAAAGGAGCAATAATTTTTTCAAAAACCCGAAAAATTTTCCCGTCCCCACATTTTCTTGACGGCCCACCGGCGCTCCCGTCAGCTTTCCCGCGGGGGGTGTAGCTCAGCGGATAGAGCAGCGGCCTTCTAAGCCGTTGGCCGAGGGTTCGAGTCCCTCCTCCCCCGCCACGCTCCCAGGCCGGCCTGCGGGGCGATTCGCTGGAATGGAGAAATTTCCTCTGATGGGATTCTGATGGGATTTTGCCGTCCAAAATGCGGGCGCCCGGATCCCCTTTTCTGCCGTGGCGTGCCGTGTTTTTTTGAAATCGTCCGAAAGGGATTGCCAACGACCTGTGGACGGTCCACATAAGGGTCGCAATGGCCACAAAATGCATCAAAGCCTATCTTAGCCAGCGGTTGGCTGACTTCGTGGACCGCCGAGCGAAGGAAAGGCAGTTATCCCTATCCGGCTGGATTGTCCGCCTCATCGAAAGAGAGGAGGAGGGCCAAGGCTATGGCGCACAGGACCTACAACGGCAGTATGATGCGATACGGGCCCGTAAAAATGGACAAACGTTTGCAAATGCCGCCGCCGCTATTGCTTACCTGCATGAACTGTCCTCCGATGGAAACGATTCTCTCCGATGAATTCGTAGCCAGCTATGTGGCATTTCACCGGTCCAATCCTTAAATTGCTGCCCGAATTGGCCGGCTTGTCCGGGCTATTGAAGCCAATCCAACTGCCGGCATTGGTAAGCCTGAGCGGCTATGTCATCAACTTTCTGGTCTGTGGTCTCGCCGCATTAATTAGGAGCATCGACTCGTCTACAAGGTAGAAGAGGAGAAAATAATTCTCATGCGCTGTCAGGGCCATTATAAGGACCATTGATCGCGGGTCTAGGCTCAGGACCCGTAAACCCGGGCCGCCGGTTGGCGATGGGGCTGTGCCCCTCTGGGAGGTCGCAAAGGGGGCTGCCGCGCCCCTTTGCCAATCCCCCGCCCGCGAAGTGCCGTCGCCACGGCACCGATGGCTGAGGGAAGCGAAGCTGGGGGCAAAGCCCCCAAAAGGGTCGGGCCTGCCGGCCGGGGCCTCCTGGGAGCCGTGTTTTTTGAAAAATGTCTAATGAAAATTGCGGCGGAAAGGTAAAAAAATTTTGGGATTGCCCGTTTGGGCCGCCTGCCCCAGCCTCCCGGACCGTGGAAATGGTGCCGTGGATCGTGGCTCTGGTGGCCGTGCTGCTGGCCCTGCGAAACCGGCCATGGGACTCCCGGCGGGTAAAATTCTGGGAGGAGCGCTGCGCACAGCTGCAAAGGGAAAGGGAAGCCCTGGAAGCCGTTGCGGAACAGCTGCGGGGAGAGCTGCGGACCCTGGACCGGGACTTTGCCGCCTTCCGGGGCCGCGAAGAGCAGCGACGGCAGGACCTGGAGGAAAAATTGCAATTTTTGGAACGGGCCCGGGTGGAGCTGGATAGCGCCTTTCGCGCAGCGGCGGCGGAGGTGGCGGAGAAGGCCATCGGCCAGCTGGGGGAGCGGAGCCGGGAGCAGTCCAAGCAGGCATTGGAAGGGGTGGAAAACGCGCTGAAACCTCTGCGGGAGGGCGTGGAGCGGCTGGACGCGCGGGTGTTGCAGGTGGACAGGCGGCGGGCGGAGGAATCGGGCCGGCTGGAGGAAAATCTTCGCCAGCTATTCACGGCCCAGCGGGAATTGGACCGGGAAACGCGGCGCCTCAACCAGGCCCTGCGCCAGTCCCACGTGCGGGGCCGCTGGGGGGAACTGCAGCTGCGGAGGATCGTGGAACTGGCTGGCCTGCAGGACCACGTGGATTTCGAAGAGCAGGTGGCGGTGGCGGTGGACAATGCCACGCTGCGGGCAGACCTGGTCGTCCACCTGCCCCACGGCCGGCGCATCATCGTGGACGCCAAGGCGGTGATGGAGGCCCACGTCGCGGCCGGCGAAAGCGCAACGGAGCAGGAGCGGGAGGAATGGCTCCGCCAGCACGGGCAAAACGTTTTCAACCGGGTCCAGGAGCTGGGAAAAAAGAACTATTGGAAATATTTCGACGCCGCATTTGACCACGTGGTGCTCTTCCTGCCGGGGGATCACCTCTACGCGGCGGCCCTGGCAGCGCGGCCCACGCTGTTCGATGAGGCGCTGGAGCGGCATGTGCTGCTGGCCTCGCCCATGACCCTGCTTGCCCTGCTGAAGACCGTGGCCCACGGCTGGGCCCAGGAGGCGGCGGCCCGGGAGGCGGCGGAAATCGTAACCCTGGGGAAAACCTTTCTGGAGCGGGTGCGGATACTATTTGAAAAACTTTCCCTGCTGGGAGGCCAGCTGCGAAAAACGGTGGAGACCTACAACGGCGCCGTCGCATCCGCCGAGGGACGGCTCCGACCCACGCTGCAAAGTTTTGGCCAGCTGCGATCTCTCCAGGGCCAGGAGACGGCGCCGGAGCTGGAGGCGCTGGAGGATAGGGTGCGCCTGCCGGCTAGACAGTTGGAATAGGCCGGCCGGCCCTGGAAGCTAATTCTAGATTTACAAGTCCTGATCCCGGGGAATTTTTTCCGGCGTGCGTCATTTTTACAATTGCCACGGCGCGCTGCGCCGTCATACTGGCCATGGATGGTCGAATTCGTTGGAAATCAGACCCTGTTGTCGATTAACCAGGATTCCGATGCTGCTACCATCTTATATGAGGGCATTTCGTCGAAACAGCCCACCGCGACCGTAAAAACGGACCCCATTCTGGCCAAAATAAGGAAAACGGAGACAACGCATGCCATTCTTTATCTAATTGGAGGCATCGCACTTGCCGTTCTTGGCGTAGTCCTATCCCTGGCAATGGTCACCGCCATCGTGTTCCTTTTCCTGTCCACGGCCGGGGTGGTGGCCATTCCAACGTTCGTCGCCATTTCCATTCTGGTTGTCACGGGCACGTCCCTGCTGGGCGGCATTGGGGGCTTCGTCGCCCTCGGATCCAAGGTTAACGGGGGAATATTTTCCAGCGGCTATAACTTTTTGAAATCCAAGGTGGGAACCGCACATGGCCCGATCCTATTTTTCGCGCTGATTGTCGTTGGGGGAATCATTTCCCCGGCCATTTGCGGAATTTGGCTCCTGAATCTCGCCAATGAACACCTGCGCAATCTGCAGGGGGTAATCGAAAAGCGGCGAATCGGGGAGCTAATTAGGGAAATGGATCCCAGCCTGCTGTGTAAAAATCTAGATGCCTATGTCATTGCCCGTCTGTATCTGGAGAGTGGATTGGACCGGGACGAAATTGCAAATCTGCGCTGGGATCAGATCAACCTTGCCCAAGGGACGATCACGCTGCGAAATCAAAAAAAAGACCAAACGGCGACGCTGAATTGGGATCCCGGGATTCCACTGGAGCAATATCAAAAATTAAATGGGACAGACAACGCTCTGCTTTTCCCCCGAAAAGATCAATTTGCGAGGGGATTTAATGAATTCGTCCATTGGATGGAAGCCAGGGGGATTGGGGCCGATGCCGAGCTCGTCATCCGGCGCAGCGAAAGAACGCAGCTTGGAGTCAAAGAAAGAACGATGGTCGCCGATCTTGGGCCCATGGCCATTCCACCGGAGGAAAACAAACGGGAGGAGATTCCCAATTTGCCCATGCTCCAATACATTGCGGACCGTACGCTGGGCCAGACGGACCCGGTCGCCCATGCCATTTTTTTCTTTTATGTCGTCATTGGACTGGAAAGGGAAGAAATTGAAAATTTAAAATGGGAGCAGATCGATGCCGGCAACTGGACAATCACCGTTCCCGTAAATGTGAATGAGAATAAGAGGGGAATAACAATTGAATTAGATGCTGGCCAAGGGTATGCACTGAAACGGAAATACTACCCAGGAGCAATGGAATCTCGCTCCTCCAAAGCATCCAACCGCGGGAGGGACATTTTAAATTCGAATTGGCGCAGCGATGGCATGGTTTTCAATCCCGACGAGCTGGAGAAGGGTTTTAGCACACTCGCCCATTTTCTAAAAGCCAGTGGAATCACGGCCGAATCCGTTCTGGAAAACGAGCAATTCGCAAGGCGCGAAAATGAACTTCGGGAAGTCAGAATCTGGCGACCAATTGACCTTTCATTTCTTTCATAGAAAGTCCCGAAGCCGGACGCCCGGCAAGGCAACCGGGCCAGCGGAATCGGTCGCGATGACCTATCGCCTTTCGTTGGGAACATCCACGGCAAGTCAATTTTTTCAAGGCGTAGGCAATTTTTCGCTCCCCTGGCGGCACCATCGCCCTTGTCCGCCCGGACGATGGGGCGCTTCGCCGGCCGGCCGGCGCAATGGGAAACGGCCAGGGCAATCCGCCTTGCCGGGGGAAAGCCGGCGGGATCGGCGCCCCCCGCACTTCTCCGCCGTTTCCCGGCGGGCAAAAAAAATGGGAAAAAAGTCAAAAAAACCCATTGACTTCCCCCTGCGGCCCCGGTTGTCATGGACTCAGTGATGAAAATGCGTACGTGCGTTCATGTTCTATCCGCCGTCCTGGCGTTGACCGGTTGCCGATCCATTGGCCCGTCGGCCATTCGGCGGGGACATGCGGATTTTAACGGGGCCATTGCCCAGACCCTGGACGAGCAGCTGCTGCTCAACGTCGTGCGGGCACGCTACCTGGAGCCGGCATTTTTCCTCGACGTCGGCAATGTGACCGATTCCCGCCGCGTCGCCCTCAACGTGGGGACCGACGATTCGGTTGTCTACGTGCACAACCACGGCAGGACGTCGGAGTGGAACCCGACCGCCAATTTTGAACTGTCCCAGAACCCGTCCGTGGTTTACCTGCCCCTGCAGGGCCAGCGGCTCGTCAAGCAGCTTGCGGCCCCGGTTCCGCTGCCCGTGCTGCTAAACGCCGTCCAGTCCGGCTGGTCCGTGCGCCGGGTGTTTGGCATCTTCGTGGAGCGCATGGGGAACCTCTCCAACGCCCCGTCCGCCTCGGGGCCGACCCCCGTCCGCATGCCCGAGTGGGTTGATTTTTCCCGGTCGCTGGCCCTAATGGAAAGTCTGGTGCGCGGCGGTGTCCTTACCCTGGACGTGGATCCGGCGGATTCGGGACGGCTGGCCCCGCGCCTGGACTCCGATAGCCGCCTGGCCGTAGCGGCAGCCGAGTGCCGGGACCTGTTGGACCTGCCATCGGACGGCCGCACCGGATCCGTTCGCTTGCGCACGCGCTCCATGCAGAGCACGCTGTTCTTCCTGGCCAATGGGGTCCAGATTCCTAAGGATCACCAGGACAAGGGCATCGTTCCCATCACCCGCACCGCCACCGGGGATGCCTTTGACTGGACATCGGTCCTGGAAGGGCAGTTCACCGTCCGCTGCTCTCCCCACCGGCCCACGGATGCCTTCCTGGCCGTCCCCTACCGGGGCCACTGGTTCTTCATCGCCGACTGGGATCTGGACACGAAGAGCACCTTCCTGCTGCTGATGAACACATTCAACCTGCAGGCCGGCGACCCTGCCCTGGCGATTTCCCGCTGACGGTCGAGACACGCTGCGAAAATTGGCAAAGGGGCGCGGCAGCCCCCTTTGAGACCTCTCGGCCCGGTTGGGGGCGCTGTCCCCAGCTTCACTTCACTTCGCTTCTCCAGGCCATCGGTGCCGTGGCGGCGGCACGTCGCGGAGGGGGGATTGGCAAAGGGGCATGGTCCCTTTGGATCGTCAACCGGCGGCCCGGGTTTACGGGCCTGTGGCGCAGGAGCTTGACTTCTTGAGGGAAAGGCCTCTCACGGGCACTGCCCGGCGGAGCGGGCAGTGCCGCGGGCCGGCCCTGATGGAGAAAAAGCTACGCGGGGCGACCTGCGCGCTGCGATAGCAGAAGCATCGCCCAGCACATCGTTTTATCATCTCCTGGGGTTGGGCCGGCCCGCCAGCTTTGGATGGAACCGTCCGTGACGCCCGTCCGGCCGGCGTCCCGAGCGAAGCAAGGGATGATAGCGCATTGCGCGCCGGACGGTACGGCACTCCGTGGGCGGGGGATTGGCAAAGGGGTGCGGCAGCCCCCTTTGCGACCTCCCGACCTCCCGGGCCGGCCATGCCCTTTTGGGGGCTTTGCCCCCAGCTTCGCCGTGCTCCGCTTCCCTCGGCCATCGGTGCCGTGGCGACGGCATTTCGCGGGGGGCCAGGGGGGCGCAGCCCCACCGTCAACCGGCGGACCGGTTTTACGGGTCCTGGACCCTAGGAGTCCATGGCCGGACCATCGGGCCGGGGGCTGGTCTCCGCGACTTTTTTCTTCTGCAGCAGGCGCAGCTTGCGGGCATCGCTGCGGGAGCCGTTGGACAGGTCGTCGTACTCGAAAATGTCCCGGCCGATGATGTACTCGAAAACGTCCTCCAGGGTGAGGACCCCGACGGGGCAGTGGCTGCCGCCGTCCTCAATTATGGCAATCTGCTGAAAATGCTGCAGCAGGATCTCCAGGGCCGTGGAAATTTTTACGTCGTGGGCAATGACCACCGTCTTGCGCACCAGGGACGCGACGGGCCGGTCGTGCTCGTCGTTGGCCAGCGCCTTGAGCAGGTCCCGGCGGCGGACGATGCCGACAAGATTATTCCGCTCCCCTTCGTAGACGGGGATGCGGCCGTAGGGAATTTCCGGAAATAGCCGAAAAATTTCCCCCACCGTCCGTGCGCCGTCGATGGAAAAAATTTTCCTCTGGGTGATGGCGGCCACGTCCACGTCGTCCAGGGTGAGGGTGTGCTCCACCATGACTCCCTCGATGGAGGTGAGGATCCCGTCCCGTACCCCCCGCCGCGCGGTGAGGATGAGGGCCTCGTCGCTGAGGGCATCGTTGGAGAGCTTTTTGGGCAGAAAGATGTCCACCACCTTGGAACAGACGTGGGCCACGGGAAACATGGTCCAGATGAACAGGTGGAGGGGGATGGCGGTCCAGGGCAGCAGCCGGCGCCGGTGGTAGATGCCCAGGGTTTTTGGCAAAATGTCGGAAAAGATGAAGGCGCCGATGGCGATGGCGACGGAGATGGGAACCAGCAGGTTTTCTCCAAAGTTGGCAACGATGAGCGGGCCGAGCAGGATGGAGCCGATGGAGGTGGCCGAGGAGTCCACGGCGAGGATGGCGGAGAGGGAGCGGTCCGGCCGGGACTGGTGGGACTCGAAGAGCTGGCCCAGGCGGGGGAAATCGCGCTTCAGGTACTCCACCTCCGCGACGGTTGCGCCGACGAGCACGCCCTCCAGGAGAGAGGCGATGAAGGAGAACCCCACCATGAGGAACAGGATGAGGGAAAATGCAAACATAGACGACCCGCGGTCGAGCGGCCCATTGTGGAACTTCCCCTCCCCTGTCAATGACCATTTTTTTCCACTTGGCGCCGCGGCGTCGGCGTCGGGTGGTCAAAATTCTGCTAAGTTGTTGATGAACGCCAAATTGTGATCCATCGCCAATCCGCCCGGGACAATTTTTATTTCCATGGCGGCCCGCCGGCCGCCGGATCAAAGTTGTCGCCCGGGGCCAAAATTCGGGAAAGGCGTTGACACTTTCGGAGGGCGGGATGAAATGCTTCCGGCGGAGGGGGGTGTGACGGCTAGCGAGGGTGAAAATTGCGCTATGGCTTCCCGGGCACCGTCTTCCGCAGTTCCCGCCGGGGAAGTCCGGCGCCGGGAGGAGGGAAAAGAATCGGTGCACGTACCCGTCCTCGCGGCCGCCGTCGTTGCGGCCTTCGGCCAGGGCCGCCGGGAATTTTTTTTGGATGGGACACTGGGGGGCGGGGGCCACGCCCGGGCCATCCTGGCTGCATTTCCCGGGACGGAGCTCTGGGCGATGGACGCGGATCGGACGGCGCTGGAACGGACGGGTGCGGAGCTGGCCCAGGGCCGATTCCACCCGATCTGGGAAAATTTTGCCAACCTGGACCGGCTGGCGCGGAGAGAATTCGACGGCATCCTCTTCGACCTGGGCCTGTCGTCGGACCAGCTGGATGCCGCGGAGCGCGGCTTTTCCTTCCGCCTGGACGGCCCGCTGGACATGCGCTTCGACCGGAGCCGGGGCCAGTCGGCGGCGGAATTTTTGCAAAGCGCCCCCCACGAAGAACTCATCCGGGCGGTGCGGGACCACGGCGAGGAGCCCCACTGGCGGCGGGTGGTGGCGGCCATCGAGGCGGCCCGGGGAACGGCCACGCTGACGCGGACGGTGCCCTTTGCCGACCTGCTGCGCCGCGTCCTGCCGCCCAATTTCCGCTCCCACATCGACCCGGCCACCCGGGTTTTCCAGGGAATTCGCATCGCCGTCAATCGGGAGCTGGAGATGCTGGAGCGGGCGTTGCCCAAGGCGCTGGCGGCGCTGCGGCCCGGCGGTGTCCTGGCCGTGATCAGCTTCCACTCCCTGGAGGACCGCGCGGTGAAGCAGCATTTTCGCAGCTGGAGCGGGCTGGCCGTCGACTGCCACGACGGGCGCTACGCCCAGGACCGGGTGGCGCTGGGAAAGCAGCTGGGAAGCGGCCCGATTCTTCCCGACGCCGGCGAGGTGCGGGACAACCCCCGCAGCCGGTCGGCGCGGCTGCGCCTCTTTCAAAAAAATTGGGAGGAGGAGCTGTGAGGACGGCTCCGGAGGCGGCGGAGAAATTGCCGGCCCGGGTCCGGCTGCTCTGGCCCGGGCTTATCCTGCTCATCTGTCTCGTGGGCAGCGGCTTTGCCCGGCTCTGGTACCAGCGGCAGATCGTGGGGCTGGGCCGGGACTGCCAGGAGCTGGAGGCGGAAAAGCTCGCCATCGGCAGGAAGCTGGCGATGGCACAGGCGCGCGTGGCACGGCTCCAGGCGCCGGCGCCGCGGGGCGCCGGCGCGGACCTGGCCCTGCCCAGCGCCGACCGGCTGGTCCGCGTCTCCTGGCGGGAGGTGCGCCGGCCGGGGAAAACTCTTTCCGCCATGGAGCTTGCCACCGCCGCCCCGGTCCACAGGAACTAGGGGAGTCCCATGCGCTGGCGCCGGTGGCGGATGTTGGCCGTCCTCATGGCGATGCTGGCCGCCTTTTCCCTGCTGGCGGGGCGGCTGGCCCAGCTCATGCTGTTTCCCCCCGAAGAGCGGCTGCTCTCCATTCGGCACACGCGCAATTTTTTCGACATCCGCGAGGCCAGGCGCGGGAACATCTACGACCGCAGCGGGCTGGCCCTGGCCGTGACCGTGCCGGCGGTGGAGCTGGGCGTGGATCCCAAGCTGCTGGGGGACAGGCTGGACGAGGTGCTGGAGGGCCTGGCCGCCATCCTGCAGACCTCGGTCCAGGAACTGCGCGCCCCCATCGACGGACGCCTGGAAAAATTTCCCCGCACCCGCTGGGTTTCCCTGGCCGACCGGATCCCGGAGCCCATCTTCCAGCGCATCGGCCGGGAGAGCTGGCCCGGCGTCTACGGCCACCGCCGCTTCCTGCGCATTTACCCCCAGCACCGCTCCGCGTGCCATGTGATCGGATTTCTCAACCGGGAAAACGTTGCCTGCTGCGGCGTGGAAAAGTTCGCCGACTTCTTCCTCCGCGGCCAGGACGGCTGGATCCTGTCCGAAAAGGACGGCCGCCGCCGGGAACTGCGCCAGTTCCGCTCCCGGGGAATCGGGGAGGAAAATGGCTGCGCCGTGCACCTCACCATCGACCTGGCCATCCAGCGGCTGGCGGAGGAGGAGCTGGAGCGCATGGCCCGGGAATTTTCTCCGGAAAGCGCCGTCATTCTGGTCAGCGAAGCGGAGAGCGGCAAGCTGCTGGCCCTCGCCTGCTGGCCCAGCTACGATCCCAACGAATTTTTCAAAACTCCCCTGGACCACCTGCGCAACCGGGCAATCTGCGACTGCTACGAGCCGGGCTCGGTGTTTAAAATCGTGGCGGCGTCGGCGGGGCTGGAGGAGGGCATCGTCCACCCGCAGACCATCTTCCACTGTGCTGAGGACCACTTTACCCACGGGGACCGCCGCTACCAGCTGCCCAAGGACCACAGCGCCTTCGGCGACCTCAGCCTCACCGACGTGCTGCGCCGGTCCAGCAACCGGGGCAGCGCTCAAATTGCCATCCGCCTTGGCCCGGAACGGTTCTACGCCTACGTGCGCCGCTTCGGCTTCGGCGAGCGCAGCGGCTACGGCTTCGACGGCGAGGTGGAGGGCATTCTCCACCCGCCCCGGCTCTGGGACGGCCTCACCATCACCCGCATGCCCATGGGCCACGCCATCGCCGTCACGCCCCTGCAGACCCACCTGGCCATGGGGATCCTCGCCTCCGACGGCTACCTGCTCACCCCCCAACTTGTGGAAAAGATCGTGGCGGAGTTTGGCGAGGGAATTCCCGCCAGCTGGCTGGGCCAGCCCATCATCCGGCGCCAGGTCCTGGCCCGAAGAACCGTCTGCCAGATGCGGGCCATGCTCCATAACCCGGCCGACGGGCCCATCGCCGGCTGCCGCGGCTTCGCCAGCAAGACCGGAACGGCCCAAAAAATTGTCGACGGCCGCTACGTGCACAACCGCCACGTCGCCTCCTGCTCCGGATTCTTTCCCGTGGACAGGCCCCGCTTCGTCGTCACCGTCGTGGTGGACTCGCCCGACGCCGTCGGCGGCGTCGGCTGGGGAAGCCGCTACGCCAAGCCCAGCTTTCGCCGCATCGTCGAAAAGATGGTCCGCATGGGCCTGCTCTGAAAATTTCCCTTGCCATCGGGGCAAGTTGACCTAGCGCTGGAACTCGCCATGAAGCCGTCCTACAATCCTTCCAAAATTTGCCGCGTGCGCCAGTGTGGCTTCCGCCGCCGCATGCGGACCGCCGCCGGCCGGGCCATCCTCTCCAACCGCCGCCGCGTGGGCCGGAAGCGGCTCACCGTGGTCTAGGGGCCGCGCCGTGGACCAGCGCCTGCGCCGCTGCCAGCGCATCCACCGCCGCGGTGACTTCCAAAAGTTCCGTTCCCTGCGGCCCTGGCCCGGCGGCGAGGGCTTCTGCGCCATCGGAAGGCGCGGGGAAGGGGAACTGTCCCGGCTGGCCGTCGTGGCGTCGCGAAAGGTGGGAAATGCCGTGCGGCGCAATCACCTGAAGCGCCTTGTCCGCGAAGAATTTCGCCGCAATGCCGGACTCCGCCGCTCCGGCTGGGACCTGCTGGTCCTGCTGCGGGAATCGTCCAGGGGGATGGCGGACGGGGTTTTCCGCGAAAATCTGCGCTGCGCCTTCGACCGGGGACCGGGCCATTGAATTTGGAATCGCCGGGCAATTTTTTATCCACTAGACCTTGGCGCCATGGGAGAGGCGTACCAGTTTAGCCGGCGGGCCCAGCAGGTGTTCGGGGGCGCCATGGAGGAGGCGGGCCGCATGGGCCGCCGGGTCGTGGCAACGGAGCACCTGCTCCTGGCCCTGATGCGCATTGGGGAAAGCACGGCGGCGGAAATTGTCACGTCCTTCGGCGTGGATTTTTCCCAGATCCGCCAGTCCCTGTTCCAGCACATCTGGATCCAGGACTCGCTGGCGTCCCAGCCGGCGGCGGCGGAGGGGGAGGGGGAAGGGGAGGACGGCATGGCCATCGGCGTGGACGCGCGGGCCACCATCCTGCTGGCAGCGGCGGAGGCCCACTCCATGGGGCACGGCCGAATCGGGACGGAGCACGTACTGCTGGGGCTGGTGCGGGAGGCGAATGGCCTGGCCGGCAAGGTGCTGAGGGAGCTGGGCCTGGAGGCCGCCGCCTGCCGGGAAGAAATTTTGGGCATGCGGGGCGGCGAGGAGGGCAGAAAAAGCTGCGCCACGCCAGCCCTGGACAGCTTCGGCGAAAATCTGACGGAATCGGCACGGCAGGGAAAGCTGGACCCGGTAATCGGACGGGACAGGGAAACGCGGCGCTGCCTGCAAATTCTCTGCCGGAGGACGAAGAACAATCCAATGCTCCTGGGAGAGGCCGGGGTGGGAAAGACGGCCATAGTCGAGGGGCTGGCCCAGGCAATCGGGACGGGATCCGCGCCGGCCCACCTGCTCCACAAGCAGATCTACGCCCTGGACCTGTCGCTGCTGGTGGCGGGGACAAAGTTTCGCGGCCAATTCGAGGAGCGGCTCAAGGCGGTGATGGATGAGCTGCAGCGCCACGGCGACATCATCCTCTTCCTGGACGAGTTCCATACCATCGTCGGCGCCGGCAGCGGCGAGGGCTCCCTGGATGCGGCCAACATCCTCAAGCCTGCCCTGTCCCGCGGGGAAATCCAGTGCATCGGGGCAACGACCCCGGCGGAGTACCGGCGCCACGTCGAACGGGACGCGGCCCTGGAGCGGCGCTTCCAGCCCGTGTCCGTGGAGCCGCCGGACGATGCGGAGGCGCTGGCCGTGCTCCGGGGGCTCCGGGACCGCTACGAGGAATACCACCGGGTCCGCTACGGCGAGGAGGCCCTGGCGGCTGCGGTGCGGCTCTCCGTCCGGCACATTGCGGATCGGCAGCTGCCGGACAAGGCCATCGATCTCATGGACGAGGCCGGCGCCCGGCTGCGGCTGCGGACAATGGAACGGCCCAGGCAGCTGATGGCCCTGCGGGAGCGGCTGGAGACATGCCGCCTGGCCAAGATGGATGCGGTGCAGTGCCAGGAATTTGAGCGGGCTGCGGTGCTGCGGGACCGGGAAAAAAAGCTGCGCACGGCCTGGGAAACCCGGGAAAAAAATTGGCAGAGGCGGGCCGAGGAGCTCTGGCCGGCGGTCAAAGAGGACGACGTGCTCCAGGTGGTGAGCGATTGGACGAAAATTCCATTCCAGCGCCTGGAATCGGGGCCAGGCCGGGGGGCGGACGCGCTGGAGGAACGGCTCGGCGCCGCCGTCCTGGGCCAGGAGGAACCCGTCCGCGCCGTCGCCCGCAGCCTGCGCCGCTACCGGGCCCAGCTCCACGACCCGCGCCGGCCCATCGGCTCCTTTCTCTTTCTGGGACCGAGCGGGGTGGGGAAAACCCTGCTGGCCCGCAAGCTGGCGGAGGCCCTCTTCGGCCGGGAAGAGGACATGGTGCGCATCGACATGACGGAGTTTTTGGAAAAATTTTCCCTCACGCGGCTGGTCGGCTCGCCACCCGGCTACGTGGGCCACGGCGAGGGCGGGCAGCTGACCGAGCGGGTACGGCGCAAGCCCTACGCTGTGGTGCTCTTCGACGAGGTCGAGAAGGCCCACCCGGAGCTGCTGCAAATTCTACTCCAGGTGATGGAGGACGGGCAGCTGTCCGATGGCCAGGGCCGGCCGGTGAGCTTCCGCAACACGCTGCTCATCCTGACCTCCAACGTGGGGGCCGAGCTCTTCCTCCGCGATGGCGCGCTGGGATTTAGCACCTCGGCCGCGGCGGCGGCGCAGCGAACCCGGGACCGGGTCCTGGAGGAGGCCCGCCGCACCTTTCCCCCGGAATTTCTCAGCCGGCTAAGCGACGTGCTGGTATTCCAGCCGCTCGGAAGTGGACAGATGGCGGGAATTCTCGCCCTGGAGCTGAACCAGCTGCGTGGCAGGCTGGGCGAGCAGGGCTTTAGCCTGGAGCTGGAGGAAGATGCGGAGCAGTTTCTCATCCGCAGGGGATTTGACCCGAAGCGGGGCGCGCGGACCCTGCGCCACGCGGTGGAGGAATTGCTCCAGGACCCAATCGCCGACCTTGTGTTGCGCAATCCGGGCGGAGGCCGCATCCTCGCACGGGGCGACGGCGACGGCCTGGCCCTGCAGCTCCTGCCCCGGCAAAAGCTTTTGGGAAAAAACACACCAGCCGTCCCGGTGGGCACCGGGGCCTAGGTGTTAGGACCCGTAAACCCGCTCCGCCGGTTGACGCTGGGGCTGCGCCCCCTCCAGCCCCCCCTTCATGGAGTGCCGTCGCCACGGCACCGACGGCCTGGGGGAAGCGCAGCGGAGCGGAGCTGGGGACAGCGCCCCCAAAAGGGCCCGGCCGGCCCTCGAGGCCCCCTCGCTTCGCTCGGGACGCCGGACGGACGGGCGCTACGGACGGTTCCATCCAAGGCTGGCTGGCCGGCCCTTGAATAACCGACATCTGGGGGAAGCGGAGCATGGCGGAGCTGGGGGCAAAGCCCCCAATGGGGCCCGGCCGGCCCTCGAGGACGCGATGCTTCTGCTATCGCAGCGCGCAGGTCGCCCCGCGTAGCTCTTTCTCCACCAGGGCCGGCCCGCGGCACTGCCCGCTCCGCCGGGCAGCGCCCGTGAACGCCCCTTCCCTCAAGAAGTCAGTTCCTGCGTTACAGGACCCGTAAACCAGGGCCGCCGGTTGGCGATGGGGCTACGCCCCCTCTGGCACCCTCCTCCGCGGAGTGCCGGCGCCATGGCGCCGATGGCCTGGGGGAGGCGGATCCGCGGGGTTCGACATTGGAAAAAGCGCGGCCCTATTTACAATCGTCTAGCATGTAACCTACCTCATGGATGGCTCGCAGTTGATTTTCTCCGCCGCAGCGGCGGAACAGGGCCCGCACCCGCACGATGTACTGGTCCAGGGAGCGGCTGTGCGGATCAGCGTAGGGTCCCCAAACACCTCGGATCAGCTCCCTGCGGTACACTATGCTATTTTTCCTTTCGAACAGCAAGGCGAAGAGGCC
>JAITSI010000093.1 GCA_031287845.1 Puniceicoccales bacterium | reverse complement strand
CAAGTTTACGCAGGCGAATACAAACTGCTCGAAAATACCTGAGGGATATGGAGGCAGCCCTGGATATGGCCTGGGCAGCCAGTTGCGAGGCAAAATGAATTTTGAAAAATGTCTAATGATGTAGTTGTCATTATTGACCATATAACCATCTGCATTAGTTCCATCTAAATAGATGGTAACCCTATTCCGGCCCAGTGCGCCGGCCGGCGCGGCCAGCAGAGCCGCTCCAAGCAATAAATGGAGAGCACATTTACCCCATGCTCCTTGTTTCCCGCTCTCTACTTTCATGATGAAAGGACCAAGATAGGGGAAAATTTGGGCGGTGCAAGGAAAAAATTTACCTTTTTTTTGAAGGCTTGGGGGAAATTTGGAACTGGCGGAAAAAATTCCCCGGGAATGGCGCCAATGGCCATGCGGGATTCAATCGGCAGTGCCGCAAGGTTATGGGTTCAAATCCCTTCCCGGGCACCGGATTCGGCGTTGGCCTGGGCCCAGGACCCGTAAACCCGGTCCGCCGGTTGACGATGGGGCGGCGCCCCTTCCAGCACCCCCCTCCGCGGAGTGTCGCCGCATCGATGGCCTGGGGGAAGCGGAGCATGGCGGAGCTGGGGGAAGGGTCCCCAAATGGGCCCGGCCGGCCCTCGAGGCATCCATCAGGGCCGGCCCGCGGCACTGCCCGCTCCGCCGGGCAGCGCCCGTGAGCGGCCCTTCCCTCAAGAAGTCAAGTTCCTGTACCACAGGTCCGTATCGGTCACTTTTCCCGGTGGAGGTGGAATGTGGGTTTACGGGTCCTGACCCTAGCGGGACTTTCCCCGACGCCAGCCGGCGGCGCCGTTTCCCCGGTCCAGGCCGCTGGAGCGGAGGATATCCCCGGAGATGGAGGACAGGTCCGCCCAGTTTGCGAAGGAGTGGAGCAGGGACTGGACCAGCAGGCCAGCTCCCCGGGCCCGCAGGTCCGAACTTAGGCGCCGGAGCAGGGCTTCCGCATCCACGTCATCCGCCACGTAGGAATAGTTCAGCGCGATTTCCCGGACATGGGACGGCTGTTCGGAAAAGTCCATGAGCACCACCTTGCCCAGGTGAATTTCCACGTGGCGGAAGCGGATCTGCCGCGGCCTGGCCGCCCGCCTGCGGAAGCTTCCCGTGCTGGATTTGGATCGGTCGCCGATCGCTGCCGTCAGAAACTCGGCCACGTTTACCCGGCCCTCCGCATCGCGCACGCAGGTCACCTGGGGCAGGTCCACGGCGAAGCGCTCCACCACGACGCGGCGGGTGAACAGGGAAAGGAACAGCAGGTCCGCGCTGATCCGGTCCACCTGGGCAAAGTTCGCCACCGGGTAGCGGGACCCGTTCCGGATGGAGACGTCGTAGAAGTTGAAGTTCATCGTGAAGAGGTTGGATTCGGAGCGGCCAACGCCAAGGGCAAAGTCGGATCCACCCCGCAGCAGCAGCGGCGCCGCCTTCGGAGCCCAGAGGTTGAAGGTCAGGGCAACCGCCGCCAGGATCAGGAACGCGAACGCGATGAAGCCAAAGAAGAAGCTGAAAATCCACTGGATTGGCTTGAAAAAGAGATTGAACAGAAAGCTCATGGTGGCACCGGTCCGGTCAACGCCGACTTTGCCAGTATTGCAGACCTTCCCCGCCCTCGGCAACGCTTTTCCGCCGATTCCGCCCAGGACTGGCCATGCGCATGGGCACGCCCCCGGGAAGCTGCGGCGCCGATCCGGGGCGATTCCCCAAGAGCCCGGGCCCGCCCGGCGATTTCCAACCGCGGTGAAAAATCTGCCAAAGGCCGGCCATGGTCCCGGCGGAGCAAAATTTTAGGTCGCGCGGGCAGGGGAAAAGTCCACCGCTTTTCCATTGACGCTGCCTGGCTTTTGGCGGAGTAGTCGCCCCCAGCATGCGCCACATTTTTGTAACCGGTGGGGTGGTCTCGTCGCTGGGAAAGGGCCTCACGGCCGCTTCCATCGGGGCACTGCTGGAGTGCTGGGGCCTGCGGGTGTCCCTGCAGAAGCTGGACCCCTACCTGAACGTGGATCCCGGCACCATGAGCCCGTTCCAGCACGGCGAGGTCTACGTCCTGGACGACGGGGCGGAAACGGACCTGGACCTGGGCCACTACGAGCGCTTTACCCACGCCCGGCTCACCCGCCGCAACAGCGTATCGGCCGGCCAGATCTACGAGACCATCCTGCGCCGGGAGCGGCGGGGGGATTTCCTCGGCCAGACGGTGCAGGTCATTCCCCACGTGACCGATGAAATCAAAGATCGGCTGCACCGGGCGGAGGAGGATGGGGTGGACGTGGCCATCGTTGAGCTGGGCGGGACCGCGGGCGACATGGAGGGCATGCCGTTCCTGGAAGCGCTGCGCCAGTTTGCCCTGGACGTGGGCCGCGCCAACGTACTCTTTGCCCACGTGGCCCTGCTGCCCTACCTGCGCATGGCCGACGAGGTAAAAACCAAGCCCGCCCAGCAGAGCGTGGCCACCCTGCGCGCCCTCGGCATCCAGCCGGACCTGCTCCTCTGCCGCACGGAAAAGCACCTAACCGGGGAAATTCGCAAAAAATTGAGCCTCTTCTGCAACGTGCCCGCCGCCGGGGTGATCCAGGAGCTGGACGTCACATCCATCTACGCGGTGCCGGCCCTGCTGCACGGCGAGGGCGTGGACCGCTTCATCCTCGACAGCTTCTCCCTCGAGGCCGGCCCCTGCGACCTTTCCCCCTGGGAGCGGGTGCGGGAAATGGAAAGCCGGCGGCGGCGGCAGCTGGCAATTGCGCTGGTGGGCAAGTACATAGACCTGCAGGACGCCTACAAGTCCGTCTACGAGGCCCTGGAGCACGGCGCGCTGGCCTGCGGCTGCCGCCTGGACGTGGTTCGGGTAGATTCGGAAATTTTGACCGGGGACAGCGTGCTGGGGCTGCTCAAAGATTGCGCCGGCATCCTCGTCCCCGGCGGCTTTGGCAACCGGGGCATCGACGGAAAATTGCTGGCCATCCGCCACGCGCGGGAGCGGGGCATTCCCTTCCTGGGCATCTGCCTTGGCATGCAGCTGGCGGTGGTGGAGTTCGCCCGGCACCGGGCCGGGCTGGATGGGGCCCACTCCACGGAATTTGACCCGGCCACGCCCCATCCGGTCATTGCCCCCATGGAGGACCAAAAAAACCTCGCCAATCTGGGGGGAAGCATGCGCCTGGGCAGCTATCCCTGCCGCATCGCGCCGCGCTCCCTGCTGCACCGGGCCTACGGACGGGACGAGGTCAGGGAACGGCACCGGCACCGCTACGAATTCAACGGCGCCTACCGGGAACGGCTATTGGATAGCGGCCTGGCCATCGGCGGCACCCATCCCGGCGGCCTGGTGGAGGCGGTGGAGGTGGAGGACCACCCCTGGTTCGTCGGCGTGCAGTTCCACCCCGAATTCCAGTCCAAGCCCCACCGACCCCATCCGCTCTTCCGGGACTTCGTCGCCGCCGCCCTGCGCCGCTGATCCGGGAAAAGGCCATCCATGGAACGACTGCTGATCGTGGACGACGAGCGGCACGCGCGGGAGGGGCTCGCCGCCGCCCTGGGGAACGCCTATGCCGTTTCCCTCGCCGCCTCCGGCGGCGAGGCCATGGACCTGCTAGGCAGGGCGGACCCGCCCTTTGACCTGGTCCTGACCGATCTGCGCATGCCGGGCCGCTCCGGACTGGACGTCGCGGCCCACTGCCGCACCCTTCCCCGCCCCCCCGCCTGCATTCTGATGAGCGCCTATGGGGACATTCCCACGGCGGTCCAGGCCATGCGGGCCGGAGCGGCCGATTTCCTTCCCAAGCCCCTGAACCTGGATGCGGTGGAGGCGGCTCTGCGGCGGACGGCGGAGGAAAGGAAGGGAGCGGCAACCCAAGCGATCATCCTCGGCCGTTCGCCGGCCATGGCCCGGGTCCTGGACCTGGTGCGGCGGGTGGCGCGCTCCGATGCCACGGTCCTGCTGACCGGAGAGACGGGGACGGGAAAGGAGCTGGTGGCGCGGGAAATTCACCGGCAGAGCGCCCGGGCGGCGGGAACCTTCCTGGCGGTCAATGGGGCGGCGCTGCCGAGGGAGATGGTGGAGAGCTCCCTCTTCGGCCACGAGCGCGGAGCCTTCACCGATGCCCAGCGCCGGCATCCGGGCTACTTCGAGCGGGCCCGGGGGGGGACGCTCCTGCTGGACGAGGTGGGGGAGCTGCCGGCGGAAACCCAGGTAAAGCTGCTGCGGGTCCTGGAAAGTCGCAGCTTCGAGCGGCTGGGAGGAACGGAAAGCATTGCCCTGGACGTGCGCCTGCTGGCCGCCACCAACCGGAACCTGGAGGAGGCGGTGGCCCGGGGCGACTTTCGTGCGGATCTCTTCTACCGCCTCGGCGTCATTTCCCTGGCCCTGCCGCCTCTGCGGGAACGGCGGGAGGACATCCCCCCGCTATTGGAGCATTTTTTGCGGGCCCATGCCAATCCCCCCCGGCTCCACGGGGATGCGATGGCCATGCTCTGCGCCTACGACTGGCCGGGCAACGTTCGGGAATTGCGCAATTTCTGCGACTCCCTGGCCGTGCTCCGGGCGGGGGAGGTCATTCGGGCCGAAGAGCTGGACAGCCGATTTCTCCCGCGGCGGGGAGAGGAGGGGAAGGAAAAAATTTCCCTGGACGGGGCTCTCCGCATGGCGGGCGGCAACCGGAGCCGAGCAGCGGAAATTTTAGGCGTGGGACGGAGCACATTCTACCGGCGGCTGCGCGCCCGGGGGGAAGAAATCGAAAAAAACGCCGTTCATTTGGGCAAATCCCAGCCCGGAGGTGCGCCGCAGCGGCCATCCGGGGAAGGCGAGCCATGACGAGGGATCTCAGTAATTTCTCAATTTTTCCCTCACCGCGGCAAGGTCGCCGCTGTGCAACAGGGGAATTAGAGCCTTGATCTCGCCAATGGGCCTATCCCACCAGCGCAGCCTTTCCAGGATCGCGATCAGCTCATCGTCGAAGCGCCGGCGCAGGGCCCTTGCGGGATTGCCCGCCACGACGGTGTAGGGCGGGACGTCGCTGCCCACCACGCTTTTCATGCCAATGATTGCCCCATCGCCCACGCGTACGCCCGGCAGGATGGTGACGTCCTGGCCGATCCAGACGTCGTTGCCGATGACCGTGTCGCCCTTCGACCCCATCGCGGCAAGGGGCGGCGCCTCCTCGCCCCAGCCCTCAAAAATGTAGAACGGAAAGGTGGAGACGCAGTCCCGGCGGTGATTGGCCCCATTCATCACAAATTCCACGTTCTTGCCAATCTGGCAGAATTTCCCAATGATCAGCTTGTCGCCGTAGAAATCGTAGCGATGGGTTACATGGGATTCGAAATCCCTGTCAGAGAAGTAGGTAAAATCTCCGACGACGATGTGGGGATCGCGGACCGTTGGCCGCACGTGGGTGACGTAGCCAATGCCGGGAATCGGATTTACAACGTCCGGATCGGGCAGGTCCCTTTCCATGGGGACGCTGCGAGGCCGTACTTCTAAAGGTGTAGCCGAGGAATGATGCATCCCTTGCCCGCCCCTGGCTCCAGAAGCTACCCCATGGGCCTTGCCGACCGTGCTATCGTTTGGATACACATCCAAGGTAACCATTTTTTTTAAGCAGCTCCAGAATTTTTTTCCAGTGCCCGCGCCGGGCCCATCGGCTATAGCGTCCATGAACCGTGCGCCAGGGCCCAAATTTAGCGGGCAAATTGCGCCAAGCCGCTCCAGTCCTCAACATCCAGCTGACTGCTTCGATAAAAAGCCGATCATCATGCCCATGGCGCCCTTTGGGCGCCGGCAGCAATGGTTGCAGCTCTTCCCACAGATCGTCTGCGATGATAGCTCTGTCCATGCTTGACAACAAAAAGAGCCCGGTGCGCCGGCGCAACTTTAAAGTTGCAGCCTAAAACAGTCCGGGATAGGGACTCCAAAAAAGGGTTGACCGGTGGCGCAGCTATCTTTTTTTCATTCCCATGGAATGGATAGACGCGGAAGTGATTGAGCGGTGGAAGGTTCACTTTCCAAAATCGCGGGGGAAACCCCGTGCGGATGACCAAAAAATTCTCAGTGGCATCGTCTACGTCATTCGCAACGGCCT